>JBEEJQ010000021.1:0-24902 GCA_041169105.1 Pseudomonadota bacterium
CGGCCTTGCAAGGCATGCGCCACCGCCAAGCCCGAAATGCCCGAGCCGACAATCGCCAACTTCATGCGAGCACTCATGGCACCGCCTTCAGGGACTTTTCAATCGCCGCGATCATCGACTTGCTGTCGGGGCCGGTCATGCTGTTGTAGCTGTCGACCACCTTGCCGTCGCGGCCAATCAGGTATTTGTAGAAGTTCCAGCGGGGCTTTTGCCCGGACTCGGCCACAAGCTGCTTGTAAAAAGGCGATGCGCCTTCGCCGCTGAGTTGGGTTTTGGTGAACATCGGGAACTTGACCCCGAAGGTGCTCTCGCAAAAGTCAGCGATTTGCTTGTTGTTGCCGGACTCCTGAGAAAAGTCATTGGACGGAAAACCCAGCACCGCAAAACCCTGGTCTTTGTATTTGGCGTGCAAGGCCTCCAAACCTTTGTACTGCGGGGTGAAGCCACAAAAGCTGGCGGTGTTCACCACCAACAACACCTTGCCGCTGTACTGACACAAGGACTGGGGCTTTTCGTCTTGCAAGCGCTCCACCGTGTGGTTGAGCAAAGCCGGGCAAGCCGCTTGGGCCCCGGTGCTCATCGCCCATGCCAAAAGGCCCAGGGCGGCGGCCAACACTTTTCGATTCCAGGCGCGATTCATATGAACTTTCTACGTCATGCAGCGACGCGCCAGTTTAGACGGCTTCTTTGTCCTTTGTCGGGCTGTTGTTTTGAAGTTGTCTGCCGGTGCCTGCCGCTCAGACCGCTGGTGCCAACAACCAATCCAGCAAAGCGTCAGCCACCCATTTCGGGCGCTCCATGAGGGCCATGTGACCCGCATCCGCAAACACCGACAAACGGGCATGCGGGGCCAAGGCCTGCATGGCCTGGTGCTGGGCCAGCGGGGCCCACAGGTCCTGGTCACCACAGCCGATCAGGGTGGGCACCTTCAAGCTTTGCAAAACCGGCCGGGCATCAGGGCGTGCCAGCAGCGCCTGGATCTGCGCTTCAAAGGTGGCTGCCGACTTGCGCTCGAACATGGCCACGATGGCCTCGATCAAGGCCGCGTCGGACAGGCGATCGGGGTGCACCATGCCTTGCACCCAAGCGCTGGCCATGCGGCGCACCCCCTGGGTTTGGGCGATGTGCAGCAGCTGAGCCCGCTTGTCTTTCTCAACCTGACCTGCCTCGCCTGCGGCCAAAGGCATGTAGCCGGTGTCCAGCAAGGCGATGCGGGTGACACGCTCGGGCGCTTGCCGATACACCTCGATGGCCACCCGCGCCCCCATGGAGTGGCCCGCCAAGGCAAAGCGATCGGGCGCAGCGTGCAGCAGCTGCTCGGCCATCTGGGTCAAACTGTCGGCGCTGCCATGGTCCACCACCTGGCACTGGGCCGCGTGCGCCATGAATGGGATCACCGGTGCCCACACGGCCTCGTTGCACATGAGGCCAGGGACAAGGATCAGGGCTTGTGTCATGGGTCAATTCCGTTCAGGCCTTGCGCTTGAACAAGCGCACCGTCCATTGCCCCAGGTCGTCCAGGTAGGTGAACACCACCGGGATCACCAGCAAGCTGAGCACCGTGCTGGTGATCAGGCCACCGATCACGGCAATGGCCATGGGCGAGCGGAAACTGGTGTCGGCACTGCCCCAGCCGATGGCAATCGGCAACATGCCCGCGCCCATGGCGATGGTGGTCATGACGATGGGCCGGGCCCGTTTGTGGCAAGCGTCCAGCAAGGCGTCCCAGCGGCTCATGCCAGGCACGGCCGGATGGCCCTCAGCAGCAGGGCGGCCGCGCCGCGCTTCGATGGCGTATTCCACCAACAAGATCGAGTTCTTGGTGGCGATGCCCATCAACATGATCAGGCCGATCAACGAGGGCATGGAGAAACTCTTTTGCGCCACCAACAAGCCCACAAAGGCACCACCCAAAGACAGGGGCAGGGCGGCCAGGATGGTGACCGGGTGCAAAAAGCCTTTGAACAGCAAGACCAGCACGATGTAGATGCACAGCACGCCGATCAACATGGCCAAACCAAAGCTGGCGAAAAGCTCGCCCATGACTTCGGCATCGCCCACCTCGACCACGCGCACACCCGGCGGCAGGCTCTGCAGCGAGGGCAGCTTTTGCACCGCCTCCGTCACATCGCCCAGCGGCATACCCGACAGTTCGATCTCGAAATTGATGTTGCGCTGGCGGTCGTAACGGTCGATGACGGCGGGGCCCCCGGCCACCTCGATGCGGGCCACTTGCCCCAGCATGACGAAGCCTTTGCTGCCCGGCACGGTCAGGCGCTCGAGCACCGAGAGGTCTTTGCGGGCATCGGCTTCGAGCTTGACGACGATGGGCACCTGGCGCTGCGACAAATTGAGTTTGGGCAAAGCCGCGTCGTAGTCGCCCAGGGTGGCCACGCGCAAGGTGTCGCTGATGGCGGCGCTGGTCACGCCCAAATCGGCCGCCTTGGCAAAGTCGGGGCGCACCGCGATCTCAGGCCGCACCAGACTGGCCGTGGAGGCGATCGAGCCCAGACCGTCGATGGTGCGCAGGTCTTTTTCCACGGCCATGGCCGTGCTTTGCAGGGCCTGCGGGTCTTCACCGGTGAGGACCAGGACGTATTTCTCGCCCGAGCCGCCCAGACCCACCTTGGTGCGCACACCGGGCAGTTGTTGCAGCGCGGTGCGGATGTGGTTTTCAATCTGCTGCTTGCGTGGGCGGGTGCCGCGCTCGGACAGCTGGATGGTCAAGGTCGCCTTGCGCACCTCGGCCGCTCCGCCGCCGGCAAAGGGGTCGGTGCCTGCGCTGCCGCCACCGATCGTGGTGTAGACGCTTTGCACATCATCGACCTTCATCAACAGCTGGCGTGCATGCTCAGCGCTGGCCTGGGTTTGCGCCAGCGTCGAGCCGGGCGGCAGTTCCACATAGACCTGCGTTTGCGAGTTGTCGTCTGGCGGAATAAAGCCTTTGGGCAAGAGGGGCACCAGCATGATGGAGCCGATGAAAAACAGCGTGGCCATGATCATGGTCATGACGCGGTGCTTCATGCACCAGGCCACCCAGCCCATGTAGCGGGTCAGCCACCGGGGCTCGTGCTCGGCCGTGACGATGGGCTTGAGCATGTAGGCCGCCATCATGGGCGTGAGCACCCGCGCCACCACCAGGGAGGCGAACACGGCCAGCGAGGCCGTCCAGCCAAACTGCTTGAAAAATTTGCCGGGAATGCCCGCCATGAAAGCGGTGGGCAAAAACACGGCGATCAAGGTGAAAGTGGTGGCGATCACCGCCAGGCCAATCTCGTCGGCCGCCTCCATGGCGGCTTGGTAAGGCGTCTTGCCCATGCGCAAATGGCGCACGATGTTTTCCACCTCGACGATGGCATCGTCCACCAAAATCCCGATCACCAACGACAGCGCCAGCAGCGTCACCACGTTGATGGAAAAGCCCAGATAGGCCATGCCGATGAAGGCCGGGATCACCGACAAAGGCAGGGCCACGGCCGACACAAAGGTCGCCCGCAGGTCGCGCAGGAACAGCCACACCACCAGCACCGCCAAAATCGCGCCTTCGTACAAGAGGTGCAAAGAGCCGGTGTACTCTTCCTCGACCGGGGTCACGAAGTCGAAAGCTTCGGTGATCTCGATGTCGGGGTTGTTCGCCCTGAAGTCCGCCAGCGCCTGGCGCACCAAGCGGCCCACGGCCACTTCGCTCTCGCCTTTGCTGCGCACCACTTCAAAGCCCACCACCAGTGTGCCGTTCAGGCTGGCCGCAGAGCGCGGATCGGCCAAGGTGTCGCTGACCGTGGCGACTTGGTCCAAGCGCACACGCACGCCGCGCGTGGTGGCCAGTTCAATTTGCCCCACCTCTTGCGCCGTCTTGACGGTGGCCAAGGTGCGCACCGGTTGCTCGCCCGCGCCCAGGTCCATGCGACCGCCTGAGCCTTCTTGCTGCACCTGCTTGAGCTGGCGCGAGACTTCGGCGGCGGTGATGCCCAGCGACTGCAGGCGGTTCAGATCGAGCGCGATGCGCACTTCACGCGTGACACCGCCCACGCGGTTGACCGCGCCCACGCCACGCAGCGACAAGAGCTTGCGCGTGATGTCGTTGTCCACCAGCCAAGACAGGGCTTCGTCGTCCATGCGGCTGGAGCGCACGGTGTAGGCCAGCACGGGCGTTCCGGCCAGATTGATCTTTTGCACGATAGGGTCGCGCAGGTCGCTGGGCAAATCGGCCCGCACACCCTGAATGGCCGAGCGCACATCGTCCACCGCTTCTTGCACCGGCTTTTCCATGCGGAACTCGGCGGTGATGCTGACCGCACCGTCTTGCACTTTGGTGGTGATGTGCTTGAGGCCTTGCAAGGGGGCCAGCGCGTTTTCAAGCTTGCGGGCCACATCGGTTTCGAGCTGCGAGGGCGCTGCGCCTGGCAAGCTGGCGTTCACGGTGATGGTGGGCAGATCCAAATCGGGGAAGTTCTGCACCTTCATCGAGCCAAACGCGATGAAACCGGCCACCGACAGCAGCACAAACAGCATGACGGCCGGGATCGGGTTGCGAATCGACCAGGAAGAGACGTTGAGCATGACGTCCCCTTATTTGGCCGCAGCGTCGACCACACGCACCGTGTCGCCGTGGTTGAGGAAGGCCCCACCACTGACCACCACGCGTGCATCGGGCTTCAAGCCGCTGAGCACCTCCAAGCGGTCGCCGCTCAGGCGTCCGGTCTGCACTTTCAATTGGGTGACCTTTTGATCCGCGCCCACGGCATAGACGTAGCTGAAACCATCACGCACCACCACCGCGGTTTGCGGCACGGTGATCGCCTGACTTTGACCCAGCGTGATCTCGCCTTTGGCGTACATGCCCGCGCGGGCGCTGCCGGTGGCGGCAGGCAAATCCACATAGACCAAGGCGTTCCGCGTTTGCATGTCCACCGAAGGCGCGACCATGCGCACCTTGCCGATCAAGACCTGACCGCTGGCGGCGGTCACTTGCACGGGCGCTCCCAGCTGGATGCGGCCTACATCGGCGGCGGTGACTTCGGCCCGCCACTCCAGACGGCCCTGACGGATCAAGCGGAACAACTCGGTGCCTGCGCCCACCACGCTGCCCACGGTGGCCTGGCGTGCAGAAATCACGCCCGCGTCCGAGGCCTTGACCTCGGTCTGCGACAAACGCACACCCTGCAATTGCACCAGCGCACGTGCCGACTGCACACGCGCCGAGGCCGAAGCTTCAGCGGCCAGCGCCTGGCTCAGCTGCGCCGCGCTGAAAAAGCCCTGCTGCTGCAAAGCCCGCGCACGGTCGGCTTGGGCTTTCGCCTCTTGTGCACTGGCAGTGGCTTCGGCCAGCGTGCCCTCAGCCTGGGCCAACTCGGCACGCAGCGTATCGGATTGCAAGGTGGCCAACACCTGGCCACGCTGCACACGGTCGCCCACATTGACGCGCACATCGGTGATCTTCAGGCCATTGACCTCGGCACCGATGATGGCTTCTTGCCAAGCGACCAGCGAACCATTGGCGGAAATTTTTTGCGCCCAGCTGGCTTGGAGCGGCTGGGCGGTGGTGACGGTCAGGGTGGGCTTGGCGGGTGTTGACCCCTGTTTTTGATCTGAGGCCCACGAGGGGGCCACCAACAACGCGAGTAGCAATGAGCCAATGTTCCAAAGGTAAGACTTCATTTGAGATCGCATTCAAACAAAAGATGAAGTTTACCGACACACCTGAGATCCCACGGTCAGCACCGTCAAATTTCAATAGAACTTGTGCTCAAGGACAAGCCTGATGGTTCGACCGTAGTAATCGTTGTACCGCGTATCTGTCAACTGAGATGCACCTCCAGAATACAGGCTGGCGTAGCGCAAAGGTGGCGTTTTATTGGTCAAGTTCTGAATGCCAAATCTGAGTTTGGTTTGAGAGGCCATCTCATAGTGACCCGTCATGTCCAATGTCCAGTAGGCAGGCACTTCATGAACATATTGGTCGCCCACCCGCTTGCCTGTTGTGTCAACCAAGGCATTGGTCGGAATCTGCTCCAGATTGCCCGACATGTAGTTCACCCTCATGCCAATTTGGTAAGCACTCGCATCCCATGTCGTTGAGAATTGAAGTCTGTTCTTCGGCGTCATGGTGTTCGTACTGCTTCGATAGACGCTCAAATCTGAACTTGGCTCTTGACCTGGATAAGGACTTTGATCTGATTTCAAGTGGCGAGTTCCCTCCAACCCCAACCAAAGTCGCCCTTTGTCCATTGGAATTCGGTACCGTACTTGGTAATCAATCCCTCTTTTTTGCAAGGTGCCCAAATTCAATGGGGAAATGTCATAACGGTCCAAGCCCGTCGCATTGTCTGTGAAGTATTTGGCCTTCAAAACAGGATCCATATTGATTTGGTCAAGGCTCCAGGCACCAAATACATCTTTGACATTCAATTGCCAGACATCCGCCCCCACAATCCATTGCGCAGTAGGTTGGCTGTACACCCCCAAACTGAATTGCTTTGATTTCTCTGGTTGCAAGTCGGCATTGCCCCGGGTGTAAACCTCGTATGCGCCAGCGCTGACGACCGTTCTGGTTGAGGCGGGGTCCAACTGTGCAAGTGTTGGTGCGCGAAAGCCTGTGCCCATACTTCCACGGATGAAGGTTTGCTCACTCAAATCGTATTTGAATCCGGCCTTGCCTGTGTATGCAGAACCAAAATCGCTGTACCGATCAGCTCTCAATGACCCAAGCAGCAACAGTTTTTCATAAGCGGGGACTTGTGCCTCCAAAGCAGCACCACTCAAACCCCTTTGCGCGTTGTAAGTGGGCTCCAAGGTTGGATTGGATACCGCAACAGTTCCAGATTGTTGTCTTTGCATGAACAATACTGAACCAATTTTGATGTCACCCCAATCTGTTTCCCCCACGGTCCGCGATGCCGTCAAATTGAGATCATCCAACTGGGTACTGAATCGCCTTAAATATCTGTCCGGCGACACCACTGTTTTCACCTTGTCCCATGTCGCTTGAGAATAATTTTCTGGACTTTGGAGCAGCTCTGCTTCTGTGAAAAGTTTTCCCCAAAGGTTCGTGGTCAAGCCACCTTTATCGGTTTGAGAAAACTCATTTTTTCCATGCAGCATGGTCAAGGTATAAGACCATTCGTTCCATTCTCCACGCAAACCCAAGACCACGCGTCGACTTGACTGTTCTTCAAGTCGGATGCCTGGACTGAGCACCTCGCCATCAAACAATACCGTTCGTCCTCCGCTGATGTTGACGGATGTTCGTCCATTGACCTGTCTTGAGTATTCATTTGTTTGCGTGACATATCCCAATTCTCCAAACACCGAATGGTCATGGTTCAAGGCATATTCAAATTGACCATGTACATTTTTTGAATGATTTTCAGGGTATAGGTTTGTTCCCCGCAACTGACTGTTTTGGCATTTATTGACCAGTGGATTGGCCGATATTGCATATTCAAATCCAGCGGGGCAATCTGCTGCGGTTTCTTTTGCTTTTTGTATTTTTCCAGGCAGTGCGTTCTCAAATGTATTGAGCGGTTTGAAATATACCGGTGCCCCATTCACGTCATTTCCATAAAATTGGGTCACATGATCTGAATAGGCGCGATCACGCAGCAAAACACCTGAGCGGTCTGACATCTCCAGATGCAACTGCACGGCATAACCATCTTGTTTGAGTTTTCCTGAGCCCCAACTCATCCCCAACTTTTGCCCATCACCACCTGCACCTTGTGATGAAACGCCTTCTGCAGACAGGCTCAAACCCGGCGCTTGCTGTTTGGTGATGATGTTGATCACCCCGGCGATGGCGTCGCTGCCGTAAAGAGCAGATGCGCCGTCGGTCAAGATTTCGATGCGCTCAATTGCACGCAGGGGCACCATGGATATGTCTACGGCCGTTCTGTCCTGATCTGCACGTTGTCTTGCAAAGGATGGGCTTCTTCGCCCATTGATCAACACCAAAGTCCCCGCTTCGTAACCGTGAATGGCCCCCGATTGATAACCCCCCAAGCCTGCAGTATTGACCCCGCCGAGTTCATTGACCGTGTTCATCATCGGCAAACTCTGGATCAATTGCGCCGTTGAACGGATACCGGTTCGTTCGATCTCTTTGGCATCGATCACTCTGACAGGCAACGCGTCTTTGGATTTCGGATTCACGATGCTGGAGCCGGTGACCTCCACACGGTCAAATTGACGGTACTCCAGAGGGACGTCTGTGACCTGCACAGAGGGGTACGACTGAATGGCTACTGCTGTGGTCTGCGCCATGGCTCCAGAAACACCAAGACACATCATGGATGCACCGATACACGAACGAAACGCCGTCGTCCTGAATGCACTTTTTTGCATGACTTACCCCCTGAAAATTGACCTTGCGTCTTTCAGAAAGGATACTTCAAATTTAATTTAAATATAAATTAATGACTTAATTCGTATTTTCAGGACAGAAACTCACGAAACGTCCATCGCCCAACGCCACAAGGCCAACACCGCATCGCGCTCTGACGCCAAGGTGGCCAAGGCCACATCGGTGGGCTCTTCGTTCAGACGCGCACGGTGTTGCACTTTGCGCATTTCGCGGTAAGCGTTGGCCGCGGCCTGACCCAGGCCCATGGGCAACAAGCCTGCGACTTCGGCGCGAATGAGCAAGGCGATGTTGCCCACGTTATCGGCCAGCACGGGGTGTGCGGCCGTGTGCAGCAGCACCAGGTACTGCACCACAAACTCGACATCCACCATGCCACCGGGGCTGTGCTTGACGTCAAAGCGGTCTGGCTTGATCACATGCGCTTGGCGCACGCGTTCGCGCATGGCGACGATCTCGGCCTTGAGGCTGGCCGCATCGCGCGGTGCGCTGATCACCGCATGGCGCACCGCATCAAAGCGCGGGGCCAAGGAGGGCAGGCCCAGCACAAAGCGGGCCCGCGTCATGGCCTGATGTTCCCAGGTCCAGGCGGTGTTGCTGCCGCGCTGTTGCTGGTAATCGGCATAGGCCTCAAAGCGCGTGACCAAGAGGCCCGCATTGCCATTGGGGCGCAAGGCGGTGTCGATCTCGTACAAATCGCCATCGCCTGTTTTCACGGTCATCCAGTTGATGAGCTTTCGCACATAGGCGGCGTAAATTTCCTGGGCGCTTTCGTGCTCATCGTCGTACACGAACACGATGTCCAGATCGCTGCCGTAACCCAGCTCTTTGCCGCCCAACTTGCCGTAGGCGATGATGGCAATGGCCGGTTCATCACGGTGGCGTTGTTTGAGGCGACTCCAGCACCAGCGCGAAGTGACGCGCAAGACCGCATCGGCCAGGGCACTCAAATCGTCGGCCACTTCTTCAACCGTGAGCACGCCTTCGGCATCGCGGGCCAGGGTGCGGAACTGCTCGGCGTGGTGAGCACGGCGCAGCAGGTTCAACAGGCTTTCTTCATCGTCTTCGCCCGTGCGCTGCAAAGCGACCAGACGCGCTTGCAATTCGGCCTCGAATTCAGCGGCATCAAAGCGGCTGTCAAACAGGTTACCGCCCGCCAGCTCGTCGATCACGCCCGGGTGTTGCAACAGATAGCGGGCGGGCCATTTGGCTGCGCCCAACAAGCGCAGCAATCGCTCGTGCACCGAGGGCCGCTCCAGCATCAAGGCCAAATAGCTCTCGCGTCGCAGCAAGGGCTCGATCCAATCCACCATGCGCAGCACAGCATCTTCGCTCACGCGACCGGCCTCCAGCCATTGCGCCGTGCGCTGCAGCAAGCGCATCAAGCGGCCACGGGCGTCATCGCGCAAAGCTTGCACACGCGGATTGGTGGGCCACTGGGCCAGTCGCTCACGCACGGCCCCTTGAAAAACACTGAGCATGCCTTCCAGCTCGGGCGCTTCGCGCGAGCCGTTTTTGCCATTGCAGCCTTTGCATTCGCGGTCACCGCCGAGCAAAGTGTCGAACTCTTGCGCCACCACCTCACGGTGCGCGTCCAAGGCGATCAGAAAACTGCAGGTGCTGTCATGGCCCATGGTCTGCGCGATCCAGGCCAAATCGTCGTCACGGGTCGGCAACACATGGGTTTGCTGGTCGTCCAGGTACTGGATGCGGTGCTCCACCTGGCGCAAAAACAGATAGGCCGCGCTGAGCGCATCGGCCGTGGCCTGGGGCATGAGCCCAGCCTTGGCCACGCGCTGCAAGGCGTCCAGCGTGGGCCGGGTGCGCAGCTCGGGAAACTGTCCGCCGCGCACCACCTGCAACAGCTGCACCGTGAACTCGATCTCGCGGATACCGCCCCGCGACAGCTTGACGTCGTTGGCCCGCTCGGGGTGGCCCGCGCTGCGCTTGGCCGCATGGTCGCGGATTTGCTGGTGCAAGACCCGCAAGGCCTCGAACACGTTGTAGTCCAGGTAGCGGCGGAACACAAAGGGCAGCACCACACCTCGCAATTTGTGGGCAGAGCCGTTGATGACCGCGCTGCGCGGGGCCACAACACGGCTTTTCATCCAGGCAAAGCGCTCCCATTCACGGCCCTGCACCTGCAAATACTCTTCGAGTGCGCCCAGCGACACCACGCTGGGGCCCGAATTGCCATTGGGCCTGAGCGCGAGGTCCACCCGAAACACAAAGCCATGCTCGGTGGTGTCGCCAATCAGGGCATAGACACGCTTGACCACGCGGCTGAAGTACTCATGGACCGAAATCTTGTTGCGGCCTTCGGCGTTGCCCGCCGTCTCGCCGTCTTCGTCATACACATAAATCAGGTCGATGTCGCTGGACACATTGAGTTCACGCGCCCCCAGCTTGCCCATGCCCACGATCCACAGCTCGGCACGCTGGCCAGCGGCCGTCAGCGGTGCGCCGTGGATGCTGTCCAGGTCGGACTGGGCTTGGCTGCAAGCCATGTCGAGGCTGACTTCGGCCAACCAGGTCATGCCGTGGGTGATGCTTTGCAAAGGGGCCTGCTGGGCGCAGTCGAGCTGGGCCAGGCGCTCCAGGGTCAGTTGACGCAGCACGCGCAAGGCGGCGCTGGTGTCCAGGCCTTTGGCACGCAGGGCGGCACAGGCGTCACTCAGGCTGCTGCGGGTGGGTGCCCCCGGAGCCAGCAAGGGCATCCAGTCGGCATAACGGCGTTGCAGACGCTGCACAAAACGTGAATACACCGCCCATTCCGCCGAAGCCTGTCCATTTGGGGTTTGAGCGTCGTTCAAAGGCTCACTGCGGGTCATAATTCCTGCCAACTTTCTGAATCCAACGTTTGTGCTGTCCATCCCCCATTTCCCGCGCCTGAGCCAGTGGCTCAACCACGCCATCCACGGCCTGAGCTGGGTGCTGTTGGTGCTGGGTTTGTTGCTGGGCTTGGCCTGGGGCGTCCTGCATTTGTGGATTGTGCCGCGAATCGCCGATTACCGCCCCGCACTGGAGCGCTTGGCCCAGCAGACCATGGGGGTGCCGGTGCGCATCGGGGCCTTGTCGGCCCAATCGACCGGCTGGGTGCCCTCGTTCGAGCTGCGCCAGATCGAGTTGCTCGACGCCCAAGGACGCCCCGGCCTGCGCCTGCCGCGCGTGGTGCTGGCCATCAGCCTGCGCTCGGTGTTGCGCCTGCGTCTGGAGCAATTGGTGCTGGACGCACCCGAGCTCGACATCCGGCTGACAGCCGATGGACAGTGGCACATTGCCGGTCTGCAATTACCCCAGAACCCTCAGGGTGACAGCGCTGCAGCCGACTGGCTGTTTTCACAAAACGAAGTGCTCATCCGCAGCGGCACGGTGCGCTGGACCAACGAGCGGGCCCAAAAACCGCTGCAGGTCATGGGCCAAACCACCCCCTTGTCCGGTACAGCCACCACCGAAACACTGGCCTTGCGCGAGGTGGACCTGATCTTGCGCAACTCGGTGCGTCACCACGACATGCGCCTGGACGCCACGCCCCCGGAGCGCTGGGGCACTCGCTTTGTGAGCATGGGCCGCTTCAGGCGCGGCCTGCTGTCCACCCACGCGGCGCAGTTCTCGGACTGGTCGGGGCAGGTGTATGCCTATTTCCCGCAGGTCGATGTGGCCCAGCTGCGCCGGCATGTGCAGCTGGGTGCGGACATCCAGTCGGGCCAAGGGGCTTTGCGTGTGTGGAGCGATTTTGAAAAAGGCCAATGGACGGGCGGTGCCGCCGACACCGACCTGAAAGACCTGAACCTGCGTTTCAACACCTCCAACCCGCCACTGGCATTTGAACGTCTGTCGGGTCGGCTGGCGGGCCAAGTGCACGCCAGCCGCTTTGAGGTGGCGCTGCGTGAGCTGTCCTTTGTCAGCACCGAGGGCCTGCGTTGGCCCGGTGGCAACCTGAGCCTCGCCTACACCCACGAGCAGACACAAACGCGCCAACCGGCACAAGGCCAGCTGCAAGCCGAACACATCGACCTGCAGGCCTTGCGGGACCTGTCTTTGCGTCTGCCCTTGCCCGAAGCCGTGCACCAGCAACTGCAAGCGCAAAACATCACCGGCCAAGTCGAGTCCCTGAAATGGCAATGGGTTGGCCGCTGGCAAAAACCTCAAAGCTACGACGCGCAGGCCAAGGTGCTTCAACTCCATGTGCCCGCCAACGCGTCGGCCTGGCCGGGCCTGCAAGGCGCACAGGTACAGCTCCAGATGAACCAGGCCGGTGGCAACATCCAGCTCGACATGGGCGAGGGGGCGGCCGTCTTGTTGCCTGGCATTTTGGAAGACGCAACCGTGCCCATCCAGAGCCTGCACGCCCAGGCCCGCTGGCAACAAAAAGACGGGCTGTGGGATGTGCCGCAATGGTCGCTGCAACTGAGCAACGCCGATCTGCAAGGCCAATGGCAAGGACAGTGGCATGCCCGCCCCCACGGCCCGGGCGTGCTCGACTTGCAAGGCACCATCAGCCAGGCCCAGGCGGCCCGTGTCCACCGCTACCTGCCCCTGAGCCTGCCCGCATCGGTGCGCCAGTATGTGCGTGATGCCGTGGTCAAGGGCCGCTACAACGACGTGCAGGTCAAGGTCAAAGGCGACTTGGCGCGGCTGCCGTTTGCCCACCCCAAAGAAGGCGAGTTCCGCTTTGCCGGACGCTTGAGCGATGTCGAGTTCGACTATTTGCCGACGTCGCTGCTGCCGCGCAACAGCCTGCCCTGGCCGCGTCTGCAGGGCCTGTCGGGGCAACTCGTGTTTGACCGCCTGGGCATGAAGCTCAGCGACGCATCGGCCCGCAGTGGCGATGCCAAAACCGGCTTGCAGCTGACCGGCATCCAGGCCCACATCCCGAACATGGCCGAGAACGCGACCCTGGAGCTGTCAGCCGAGCACAAAGGGCCCGCCAACCAAGTCCTGGCACTGGTGCAGAAGTCCCCCATCGACAAACTGCTGGGCTCGGCTTTGCACGACACCCAAGCCACCGGCAGTGTGCAAACCCGCTTCAAACTGAACATCCCATTGCTGGCCGCACAAAACACCAAAGTGCAAGGCAGTGTGGTGCTGAACGGCAACGACCTGCGCATCACCCCGGCCTTGCCACCGTTCGAGAAAGCCCTGGGCACCATCCAGTTCAGCGACGCAGGGTTCAGCCTGAACGGCGTGCAGGCCCGCTTGCTGGGCGGCCCTGTGCGGCTGGACGGCGGCATGCGCCCTGCCAGCGGCAGCAACGATGCCCCCATCTTGTTGCGCGCCCAAGGTGAAGTCAGCGCCGACGGCCTGCGCAAAGCCCGCGAGTTCCAGCCCCTGGATGTGCTGGCCCAGCACATCAGCGGCAGCACCGCGTACACGGCAAGCCTGGGTTGGCGACAGGGCCAGCCCGAGCTGTCGATCCAAAGCCAGCTCGAAGGCTTGGCCGTCAAGCTGCCCGCTCCGTTGGGCAAGGCCGCACAAGCGGCCATGCCGCTGAACATCCGCAGCCGGGTGCAAGGCACAGGGGCCGGCCTGCAAGACCAGATTCAGATTGATCTGGGACGCATTGCCTCCGTGCACTATGTACGTGACCTGTCCGGGCCGCTGCCGCGCGTGCTGCGGGGCAGCATGGCTTTGGGAAACAACAGCAACATGCCGCCCATGCCCGATGCGGGCGTGGCAGCCACCATTGCGCTGGACCAATTCTCGGTGGATGAATGGCAAGCCCTGTGGCCCACCAACACCAACGGCGAAGCGCCTGCCAGCGACAACAGCAGCATGCAAAGCTACCTGCCCACACGCATGGGCTTGCAAGCGAACACCCTCACCGCCGAGGGCCGCACCTTGCACCAAGTGGTGGCCGGTGGCTCGCGCGAGGGTTTGACCTGGCGCGCCAACGTGGACGCCCGCGAACTGAGCGGTCACCTGGAATTTCGCCAAGGCACCGACGAACAACCCGGGCAGCTGTTTGCCCGCCTGGCACGGCTGAACTTGCCGCCGTCCAGCGCGGCCGATGTCGAAAGCCTGCTGGACACCGCACCTGCGAATTTGCCCGCGCTGGACATCGTGATCGAGCAACTGGAGTTGCGCGGCAAAAAACTGGGCCGCATTGAAATAGAAGCGGTCAACAGCGCACTGCAAAAGTCACGCGCCAAAGCCGCACGCGAATGGCAACTCAACAAGTTCAACATCGTCTTGCCCGAAGGCACGCTGCGCAGCACCGGACGGTGGCTCACCGCCAGCGAAGGCAGCCATCTGCGCAAAACCGAAATGAACTTTCAACTCTCGGTCAACGATGCAGGGGCCTTGCTGACCCAACTGGGCACCCCCGGTGCCTTGCGCGGCGGCAGCGGGCAACTCGATGGCCAGATCAGCTGGAGCGGCTCGCCCCTGGCCCTGCATTACCCCAGCATGAACGGCCAGTTCGACGTGAAAATGGGTCGAGGCCAATTCCTCAAAGCCGACGCCGGAGCCGCCAAACTGCTGGGCGTGCTCAGCCTGCAAGCCCTGCCGCGCCGCTTTTTGCTGGACTTTCGCGATGTGTTCTACGAAGGCTTTGCCTTTGACTCGGTGGCCGGCCACGTCAACATCGCCCAAGGCACCGCCACCACACGCAACTTGCAAATCAAGGGCATCAATGCGGTGGTACAACTCGATGGCTCGGCCGACATCGCCAAAGAAACCCAGCAATTGCGCGTGGTGATCTTGCCCGAACTGGACACCGGCACCGCCTCGCTGGTGGCGGCCATCGCGGTCAACCCGCTGGTGGGTCTGAGCACCTTCCTGGCGCAGCTGTTTTTGCAAACGTCCATCACGCAGGCCAACACCCAAGAGTTCCTTATCGATGGCAGCTGGACCGCACCACGGGTCACGCACATCGAGCACGACGCGGGCAAGGCCGCCGGCAAAACAAACACTGCCCCATGAGTGCCACCCCACCCTCCACCGGCCTGGCGACACCTGCCCAGCGGGCGCGTGCCTGGATCAGCACCGTGGACGAGCGCGCACCCAAAGTGTCAGGTCGCCGCTCCTTGTGGGCCGCGCTCATGGCCCTGGTGGTGGCGGTGCTGGTCACGCTGGTGTGGCTGGCAGGGCGCTATGAACTGAGCCAGCTGCAGACCGAGCTGGAGCGCGACACCGCCGATGCAGTGAGCGACATCCGCAGCGGCCTGTCGCGCGATGTGCAGGCCTTGCAAGCGCTGCAGGTCCAGCACACCCATGCCAAAACATGGAGCGCCCAAGCCCAGCTCATGCTGCGGGACAACCGCCAGATGCTGCGTCTGGAGTGGCGCGACAACAACTTGCGTCTCGTGTCCGCCGTCGACTCGCCCCTGCGCACCCCCGTTTTCACCCACGCCGGTCGCACAGACAACCTCAACGAAGCTGTGCAGTCCTGCCTGCGCGCACGGCGCTTCAACGGCCCGGCCTATTCCACCAGCTATTACGTGCCACAAGCCGATGGCCTGGGCATGGAGGTCATGGAGTTGTGCCTGCCCCTGACACAAGCCGGTGAGCTGGTGGGCTACACGGTGGTGACTTACGGCCTGCAGCCCTTGTTGGTGGAGCGCTTGGGCAACACCTTTGGCCGCCGCAACGAGGTCTCCTTCACCGAAGCCGATGGCACGCGCCTGGCCATCGCAGGCAGCCAGCGCCGGGGCCTGCGCCTGTTCACCGCACAGCAGTTGGTAGACTTGCCGGGCAACACGCTGGTGCTGCGCATGGACAGCCGCCGGGGCGAACCGAACCTGTTTCCCAATGTGCTGACCGCCCTGGTGACGGCCATGTCGATCGCGCTGATCACGGTGATGGTCTTGCTGGTCAAGGACTCGCGCCGACGCCTCAAAGCCGAACGGGCGCTGGCCGATGCCCTGGCCTTTCGCAAAGCGATGGAAGACTCCCTGGTCACCGGTTTGCGCGCTCGGGACCTGGAAGGGCGCATCACCTACGTCAACCCGGCCTTTTGCGACATGGTCGGTCTGCAGGCCCAGGCCCTGATCGGGCACAACGCGCCCATGCCTTATTGGCCGCCCGAGATGGTGGACGAATACAAACAGCGTCAGGCCATTCGCTTGGCCGGCAATGTGCCGCCCCGCGAAGGTTTTGAATCGGTCTTCATGCGCCAGGACGGCACGCGCTTTCCCGTGCTGATCATCGAAGCACCCCTGATCAACACCCAGGGCGAGCAAACCGGTTGGATGGGTGCGGTCATCGACATCAGCGAGCAGCGCCGCATCGAAGAGCTGTCACGCGCCAGCCAGGAACGCCTGCAGGCCACCGCCCGACTGGCCACCGTGGGTGAGATGGCCTCGCTCCTGAGCCACGAATTGAACCAGCCGCTGGCCGCCATCGCCAGCTACGCCAACGGCTCGCTCAACCTGCTCAAAGACCCCGAGGCCCTGCCGCAAACCCTGGACGATGTGCACATGGCCCTGCGCCGCATTGCCGAGCAGGCGGGCCGGGCAGGGCGTGTGATCAACAGCGTGCACGACTTCGTGCGCCGCCGCGACCAGGCCCGCGAGGCGGTGGCCCCGCATGCCCTGTTTGACGCCATCTTGCCGCTGGTCAATTTGCAAGCCCGCAAGCTGCAGGTGCGCGTGCTCACGCGCATCGAGCCACGCTTGCCCGCCGTCTGGTGCGACCGCACCATGGTCGAGCAGGTGCTGCTGAATTTGGCGCGCAACGGCATGCAGGCCATGGACCGCCCCGAATGCCGTGACCGCGTGTTGGTGCTGCAAGCCAAGCGGGCCGGCGCGAACGCTGAGCAAAGCTGGGTGGAGCTGGCCGTCACCGATGTGGGCGCAGGCATTGAGCCCGAGGTGGCCGAGCAGTTGTTCACACCGTTTTTCACCACCAAGGCCGAGGGCATGGGCTTGGGCTTGAGCCTGTGCCGTACCGTGGTCGAACAGCATGGCGGGCATCTCGCGTTCGAGTCGCAGTCACCCAAGGGCACGGTGTTTCGCTTTACCTTGCCGGCCGCCCCCGTTTCAGCGACCCACAGCCCCGCAGGCAAAGCCTAAAATCCGGCCATGCATTCACCCCAAGACAGCACGGTTTACATCGTTGACGACGACGTCAGCGTGCGCGAGGGCATGGCCTGGTTGCTGCGCACGCGCCGATTGCTCAGCGAATCGTTTGAAAGTGCCGAAGCCTTTTTGGCCATGCTTGACCAAGCCACCAGCACCCACCCCCACACCCACACCCAGGCAGGCTGCATCTTGCTGGATGTGCGCATGCCCGGCATGAGCGGGCTGGCCTTGTTTGAACAGCTGCTGGACAGAGGCATTGCACAGGCTTGGCCGGTGATTTTTTTGACCGGTCACGCCGATGTGCCCACCGCCGTGGACAGCGTCAAACGCGGGGCCTTTGATTTTTGTGAAAAGCCGTTTTCCGACAACGCCCTGGTGGACCGGATCGAGCAGGCCCTGAACCTCTCGCATGAACGCCTGAGCGCGCGCCAGCAGCTCAAGCAGCTGCAGTCGCAACTGGCAGAGTTGACCGAGCGCGAGCGCGATGTGATGCGCCTGGTGGTCGAGGGCCTGCCCAACAAACTGATCGCCGATCAGCTGGACATCAGCGTGCGCACCGTCGAGGTCCACCGCGCCCGCGTGTTCGACAAAATGCAGGTCAAGTCGGCGGTCGAGCTGGCCAATTTGTTGCGGTCCTTGTCATGACCGAACGCAGGCTTTCAAGCTTGTCGGGCGATTCAAATCTGAAGGGGAAGCCAGCGATCGCCCAACGCGGTTGGGCCCCTACAACAAGCGGCCAAGCTCTGGGCGTCCTTCTGATCGGTTTGCTGCTGGTCGCATGCTCAACCCCTGCGCCCTACCAAGCCAACTCAGTGGTGCCCGCCACATCGGCCAAAGCCAGCACCCGCAACGATGTGGCGCTGTACGCCATGTCGTTGCTGGACACGCGTTACGCCTGGGGCGGCCGGGGACCGGCCATGGGTTTTGATTGCTCGGGGCTGGTGACCCATGTGTACCAAGAAGCGGCCGGCATGAAGCTGCGCGGCTCATCGGCCGATTTGGGCCGTCTGTCGCGGCCCGTGGACACCGCGCGCTTGCAAGCCGGAGATCTGGTTTTTTTCAACACCCTCGGCGCGCGTCACTCGCATGTGGGCGTGTATGTCGGAGATGGCCGTTTTGTCCATGCCAGCAATGCGCGCACAGGCGTGCGCATCGACCACCTGAACAACCGCTACTATGCCAAACGCTTTGAAGGCGGACAGACCTTGCTCGACTGAAAACGGCAGGCACGGGCCATCTCAGGGCTTGTCCTGGTCGGCAGAATCCGGCGGCGCAGACAATTCACCTTTGGAGCGGCCTGCGAACATGGTCCACCACACAATGCCGACCAACACGACCAGCGCCAACAAAGCTTCCAGCAAAATCAACCACATGAGCAAGTTCCCGTTTATTGCATGGCCATCGGCCGGGGCCGCATGGGTGTTGGCCGCGATTGTAGGCAGTCTGACCGCTTGTTCGGTCACGCCCACCCAGCAAGAATCGTGGCCCGACACGCGCACGCCCAGCGACACGGCACCCCTGCCTGCACCCATCGTGCAAGCCCAAAGCCGCTGGGTGCCTGTGCCCTGGTCCCACATCTCGGGCCTGGACAGCGACAATCTGCAAGACGCCTGGCCGGCCTGGCAACAAAGCTGCCTGCGCCCAACGCCCGCCTGGAAGGCGCTGTGCACCGACGTGCAGCAACTGGCCCAGGCCCCGGCCCACACACAGCGCCAATGGATGCGCCAGAACCTGCAGCCCTACCGCGTGGAGTCGCTCGACCAGCGCACCGAAGGCCTGCTCACGGCCTATTACGAGCCGGTGCTGAACGCCTCGCGCCAGGCACGCACAGGCTTTACCGTGCCCTTGTATGCGCCGCCAGCAGGTCTGGCCCAGCGCAAGCCCTGGTACACCCGCCAAGAGATGGAGACCACATCCGCTGCCCGCGCCGCATTGCGCGGCAAAGAGCTGGTGTACCTGTCCGACCCGGTCGATGCCATGGTGCTGCACATCCAGGGCTCGGGCCTCATCAACGTGAGCGAGCCCGATGGCCGCCAGCGCCTGGTGCGCATGGCCTTTGCAGGCACCAATGAGCAACCCTACAAAAGCATTGGCCGCTGGCTGCTCGACCAGGGCCTGATCCGCGATGCGTCCTGGCCGGGCATCAAGGACTGGATCGCACGCAACCCCAGCCGCGTCAACGAGTTGCTGTGGCAAAACCCCCGCGTTGTCTTCTTCAAGGAAGAAGCATTGCCCCCCGGCAGCACACCGCCCGGGCCCAAAGGTGCCCAAGGCGTGCCGCTGACCGCTGGCCGCTCGATCGCGGTGGACCGCAGCAGCATCCCCTACGGCACGCCCGTGTGGCTGCGCTCGCCAGGGCCGGTGAGCTCGCTGGACAAACTGGTGCTGGCCCAGGACACCGGCACCGCCATCGTGGGCGCAGTGCGGGCCGACTATTACGCCGGGTCCGGCACCGCCGCGGGCGAGCTGGCCGGGCGCATGAAGCAGCCTTTGCAGCTGTGGGTCTTGTGGCCCAAATGAAGGCGTTGACATGAAAGCCGTGTCTTGCCGCGCAGGCTGCGCGGCTTGCTGCATCGCGCCGTCCATCTCCTCGGCCATCCCCGGCATGCCCCAGGGCAAACCGGCGGGCGTGCCCTGCGTGCAACTGGACGATCAGCTGCGCTGCAAGATTTTTGGCCAGCCCGGTCGCCCCGCCGTGTGCGGCCAATTGCAAGCCTCTTTGGAAATGTGTGGCCCTGTGGGCGATGGCGGGCACTATGCACGGATTTACCTCGCACAACTGGAAGTGCAAACCCGCCCCGACTGAGGGTGTGCCAAGTCACCAAGAGGTCTGCCCGCGCCCGGGCTTGTGGTTAAGCTGAACGCCTTGTTCTGATTCAACCCCGCAGGAGCATTGCCATGGCGTTTGAGATCCCTTCCCTGAAAGACAGCGTTCACCCTGACGAGTGGCAATTGCGCGTCGATCTGGCCGCGTGCTACCGGCTGGTGGCGCTGTACGGCTGGAGCGATCTGGTGTTCACCCACATCAGCGCCAAGCTGCCCGAGTCGGTCACCGGCGGGCAAGAACAATTTCTGATCAACCCTTATGGCCTGATGTTCGACGAGATCACGGCATCCAGCCTGGTGAAGGTGGACATGCAGTGCAACAAGCTGCACGACAGCCCCTTTCCAGTCAACCCGGCGGGCTTTGTGATCCACAGCGCGGTGCACGAAGTGCGGCACGATGCCGGCTGCGTGCTGCACACCCACACCCGCGCGGGCGTGGCCGTGAGCGCACAGCAGCATGGCGTTTTGCCCATCAGCCAGCAAAGCACTTTTGTGCTGGCCTCGCTGGCCTACCACGGCTACGAAGGCGTGGCCATCCGCGACGACGAGAAAACCCGCCTGCAAGCGGACCTGGGCGAAGCCAATTATTTGATGCTGCGCAACCACGGCCTGCTCACCGTGGGCAAAACGATCGCCGATGCTTTCTTGTCGATGTACACGTTTGAGAACACCTGCCGCATCCAGGTCGATGCGCTGGCCGGGCAGGCCGGTCCGCAAGACCTGACGGCGGTAAACCCGCAAATTCTGGCGGGCATCTCTCACGCCATGCGCGTGCAAACCGGTGGCCTGGGCGGCGCTTTTGTCTGGCCTTCGCTGCTGCGCAAACTGACGCGCGAAAACCCGGGCTTTGATGTTTGACCACCACCTGAACCCTGCACACCATCTCTGAGAAAAATAAGCGAATGACCACCCTGTTTGAACCCTGCCAAGTTGGCGACCTGTCTTTGTCCACACGCATCGTGATGGCACCGCTCACGCGCAACCGTGCGCCCGGCGGCCTGGCCAATGCACGCATGGCCAGCTATTACCAGCAACGCGCCAATCCCGCCACCGGCGCGGGTCTGATCATCACCGAGGCCACCGGCATCAGCCACCAGGGCCAGGGCTATGCCGATGTGCCCGGCATCTGGAGCGCCGAACAGCTCGCATCGTGGAAACAAGTCACCGACGCAGTCCATGCCGAAGGCGGCCAAATCGTCATGCAGCTGTGGCATGTGGGCCGCATCTCGCACACCAGCTTGCAACCCAATGGCCAAGCGCCTGTGGCCCCATCGGCTGTCGCGGCCAAGGGCAAAACGGTTTTGCTGGTCGATGGCAAGGCCCAATTTGTGGACGTGTCAGCGCCCCGCGCACTCGACGCCGCTGAATTGCCCGGCATTGTGGAAGACTACCGCCGCGCCGCAGCCAACGCCATGGCTGCGGGCTTTGATGGTGTGGAGGTGCATGCGGCCAACGGTTACCTGATCGACCAGTTTTTGCGCTCGGGCAGCAATCTGCGCAGCGATGCCTGTGGCGGCTCGATTGAAAACCGCGCCCGCTTTTTGCAAGAAATCATGCAGGCCGTGGTCGGTGAGGTTGGCGGCGGCCGCACCGGCATTCGCCTCTCGCCCGTGACCCCGGCCAACGACGCCAGCGATGACTTGCCGCAGCCTTTGTTCGAGCATGTGGCCCGGCAACTGGCTACGCTGGGCCTGGCTTATGTGCACATCATCGAAGGCTCGACCGGTGGTCCGCGTGACCACCAGCAGGGCCCTGCGCCCTTCGATTACGCAGCACTGAAAACCGCTTACCTCCAAAGCGGCGGGCAGGGCGCGTGGATGGTCAACAACGGCTATGACTTGCCACTGGCCGAGCAGTCACTCAGCGATGGCGCAGACCTGATCGCTTTTGGCCGCCCCTTCATCGCCAACCCTGATCTGGGCGCACGCTTGAAGCAAGGTGGCCCCTTCAACACGCTGGACCGCGCCACCTTGTACGGCGGTGGCGATGCGGGTTATCTGGATTACCCGACCTTGGGCTGAAGCGCCAGCCGCAAACTGACCTGCAAGCCCGGCCCCGATGCAGGGCGGCCCATCGACAGCTGAGCGCCCAAAATGCGGGCGTACTCGGCCACGATGGCCAGCCCCAGGCCCGAGCCTTGTTTGAGCGCCTCGCCCGCGCTGCCCTGGGCCCAGCGTTGCAAAAGTTGCTCGCGCTGGGCATCGCTCACACCCGGGCCGTTGTCGATGACCGACAAACACACCACGCCTGCTGCGGGCTGGGTCAGCGCCACCGTCACGTGGCGCGGGCTGCCGTCTGCAGGCACGCCATAGCGCAAGGCGTTGTCGATCAGGTTGTCCAAAGCGCCTTCCAACAAAGCGCGTTGCGCCAGCACCCAGACGGGCGTGTCCAGGCCCTGCGCAAAGTCCACCCCCAGATCCACACTCAGCGCATCGGCCCGGTGCAAATGGCGCATCAGGCTGTCGCGCACCACCTCGTCCAGGGCCAAAGGCTGCGGCTGCAACACCTGCTGCGCCTCCTGGGCCAGAGCCAAGGCCAGCAACTGATCGATCAAATGGCTAGCCCGCGCCTGGCTTTGCGCAATGCTGCGCAGCTGTTCACGCCAAACCTGCGGATCGGACTGGGCCAGGCCGTATTCGGCCAGCGCCCGAATGCCCGACAAGGGCGTGCGCAATTCGTGCGCCACGTTGCCTGCAAATTCCTTTTGCCCGCGCACGCTTTGGTCGATGCGGTAAAGCAAGGCATTGATCGATTCGCCCAGTTTTTGCACATCCAGCGTGCGGGTGGAAATCGCCAGCGGCGTCAGGTCGCGCACATCGCGCTGCGCCACCGCTTGCTCCAGGTCCATCAGGGGCTGCACGTCTTTTTGAATGGCCCGGCGCAACCACCAGGCCAGCCAGATCACGAGCAACAACTGCGGCACCAGCGAGATGAACAAAAGCCGCTCAAACAACTGATCTTGCACACGGGTGGTTTGCGCCACCACCACCGTGAAATGGGCCGGTTTGCTGCGCTCCAGCACCACCGCACGCAAGCTGCGGTTCTGAAAAGGTGTTTCGGTGAAAAACGGCGTCACCGCCAAACGCGCGGCTGCGGGCAGCTGCAGGCCCGCGTGCCCAGCCAACAAACGGCCATCGTCTTGGTAGACCGCAAAGTACAGGTTCTCGTTTTGGTCAAACAGCAAATTGCCCATCTCGACCGAACTCAGGCCCAGGGTCAGGCCGCCGTCTTCGGCATGGCGCACATGGCTGGCCACGGCATAAGCGTCGTCCAGCAAGGCGCGGTCAAAGGCCTGTTGCGTGAAATACCGCGCCACCGCCAAGGCGAGCAATGCCCCCACGAACCAAGTGAGCGCCAGCGGCACGATGACGTGCCGCAGCAGTCGCGAGCGCAAGGTCAATGCGACTTTCATGCACGGTCCTCTTCCATGAGGTAGCCCAGGCCACGCAAAGTGCGGATGGACGCGCCAGACTGCGCCAACTTTTTGCGCAAGCGCGATATGAAGGCCTCCAGCGCGTTGTCGGCCAAGGCTTCTTCAAAGTCGGACAGCTTGTTGGACAAGTCCTTCTTGCTGACGGTGCGGCCCGGCGGGCTCATCAGCTCCCACAGCACCTCCAGCTCGCGGGCGGGCAAGGTCAACTCCTGGCCCGCAATCAAGATGCGCCGTGCCTTGCGGTCCAGCACCAACTGGCCCACCTGGGTCTGGTCGTCCGCACCTTGGCTGCGGCGCACCAAGGCACGCAAACGGGCTTCGACTTCGGCCAGCTCAAAGGGTTTGCCCAGATAGTCGTCGGCCCCGGCGTCCAGCCCGGCGATGCGCTCATCGGTGCGGTTGCGGGCGGTGAGCACCATCACGGGGGTTTTGTCGCCCTTGGCCCGGCGCTCGCGCAACAGGCTCAGGCCACTGACCATCTCGGCGTTGCGGCGTTCGTTGAGCGGCAGATTCAGGTCCAGCAGCACCGCGTCATAGGCCTGCACATGCCACAGGTGCTGGGCTGTCGCCAAGTCGCCCGCCGCGTCGACGCGATGCCCGGCGTCGGCCAGGCTGCGCAGCATCACCGCTTGCAGCACCGGATCGTCTTCCACCAACAAAATGCGCATGCGCCAGAAATCTCCACAAACAAGGCCGACGAAGTCAGGTATTGGTCAGGCCAATTCAGCGATAAAGGAGAGATGAGCATACGACACTTGTTTCTTGCCGGCGGCTGGGTGGTCTTGGGCACCAGCCCATGGGCACTGGCGGCCGATGCCGCTGACACGACTGCGGCCAGCGTGGCGGCCGTCACAAAGCCCGCTTCTTCAATCCTGAGCCTTCAGCAAGTGCTGCAAGCGGCCCGCCAAAGCCCCGACGTTTTGGCCGCGCAACGCGCCCTGAATGCCGCACGGGCCGATGTCTTGAGCGCTGATCGGGCCCCGGCCCCCACCTTGTCGGCGGGCGTTTCGTCCATCGACCTGCAAAACGGCGTGGGCGGCGGCTCCTTCTGGTCGCAAAAGCGGGTGGACAAATCCTTGGGACTGGACTGGACCTGGGAGCGCGGCAACAAACGCGCCTTGCGCACCGAAGCAGCCGAGCGCACCGCCAAAGCCGTGCAGGCCGACAGCCAGGACAGCTTGCTGATGCAGCAAATTGGCGCGCAAGCGGCTTTTTATGACCTGCTGGCCGCGCAGCAACGCCTGCAAGCCGTGCAGGCCATCGC
>JBEEJQ010000022.1:0-24634 GCA_041169105.1 Pseudomonadota bacterium
ATGGACGTGTGCGACCAACTGGTGGTGATGGAATTTGGCACGCTGCTCACACGCGGCACACCCGCCGAAGTGCAAGCCAACCCGGCCGTTCGCGCCGCTTACCTCGGAACGGAACACTGACATGACCCCCCCCCTCCTTCAAGTCACCGACCTGCGTGCAGGCTACGGCAAAGCCGAAGTGCTGCACGGCCTGAGCCTGCAAGCCGCCAAGGGCAGCGTGATCACCGTGATCGGCCCCAACGGCGCTGGCAAGTCCACCTTCTTGAACAGCCTGATGGGCATCCTGCCCGCCAAAGGCCGGATCGAGTTTGAGGGCCAGTCCATTGCTGAGCTGACCCTCGAAGAACGCGTGATGCAAGGCATTGCGCTGGTGCCCGAAAAGCGCGAGCTGTTTGGCACCATGAGCGTGGAAGACAACCTGGTGCTGGGCGGCTACCGCCAGATGCGCTTGGGTAACGCGCAGTGGCGCGACCGCCTGGCCGATGTGTACGACCTGTTCCCCCGCCTCAAAGAGCGCCGCGTGCAAGAAGCCGGCACGCTCTCAGGCGGCGAGCGCCAGATGCTGGCCGTGGGCCGCTCGCTGATGTCGCGCCCCTCGCTCTTGATGCTGGACGAACCCAGCCTGGGCCTGGCCCCGCTGATCGTGAAAGAAATTTTCAGCATCATCGAAACCTTGCGCAAAACCGGCGTGACCATTGTGCTGGTGGAGCAAAACGCCCGCGCCGCACTGGCCGTGGCCGACGAGGGCTACGTGCTGGAGATGGGCGAAATCGGCCTGCACGGCAAAGCCGCCGACCTGGCGCAAGACCCCCGCGTGATCGACACCTATCTGGGTGCCGCCAAGAAATAAAGATTACCGACATGAACGCCTACCAACCCCGCACCGACGACATGCAGTTTGTGTTGTCACGCGTTTTGAACGCGCCCGCCCAACTGCAAGCCCTGCCCGCTTTTGCCGAGGTGGACCCGGATCTGATGCAACAAGTGCTGGATGAAGCGGGCAAGTTTGTGGGCGAAGTCATCGCCCCACTCAACCGCGATGGCGACGAAATCGGTGCGCAGTGGAAGGACGGCGCAGTCACCATGCCGCCGGGCTTCAAAGCGGCTTACCAGTCGTTTTGGCAATCGGGCTGGCCTGCATTGGCCGCCAGCGCCGAAGACGGCGGGCAGGGCCTGCCCAGCGTGCTCGAAGCCATGCTGTACGAGATGCTGTCTGCCGCCAACCACGGCTGGACCATGGCCCCCGGCCTGCTGCACGGCGCTTACGAATGCATCAAGCACCATGCCAGCGACGAACTCAAAGCGCACTATTTGGAAAAAGTGGCCACCGGCGAATGGCTGGCCACCATGTGCCTGACCGAGCCGCATGCGGGCTCCGACTTGGGCCTGGCCCGCACTAAAGCCGTGCCCCTGCCCGATGGGACATATGCCGTCAGCGGCACCAAGATTTTCATCTCGGGCGGCGAACACGACCTGACCGACAACATCGTGCACCTGGTGCTGGCGCGCCTGCCCGATGCGCCACCCGGCCCCAAAGGCTTGTCGCTCTTCCTTGTGCCCAAGTTCTACCCCGACGGTTCGCGCAGCAGGGTGCACTGCGACCGCATCGAAGAAAAAATGGGCCTGCACGGCAGCCCGACTTGCGTGATGCGTTTTGACGAAGCGATTTGCTCAATCGTGGGCGAGCCCGGCAAGGGCCTGAACGCGATGTTCGTGATGATGAACGCCGCCCGCCTGCACGTGGCGCTGCAAGGCATTGGCCTCTTGGACGCCGCCTGGCAAAAGGCCGATGCCTATGCGCAAGAGCGCCGCCAGATGCGTGCGCCCGGCAAAGGCAAATCAGCGGGCGAAGCCGATTTGATTGCCGAGCACCCCGCCATGCGCCGCATCCTCGACACGCAGCGCAGCTGGGTGGACGCTGGCCGCGTGCTGGCCTACCGCACCGCGCTGGAGTTGGACCTGATCAAGCACAGCGCCGATGCCGAGCAACAAGCCGCCGCCCAACGCTGGTGTGCGCTCGTCACGCCGGTCATGAAATCGGTCTTCACCAACCAAGCCTTCCATGGCGGCAGCGACTGCCTGCAGGTGTTTGGCGGCCACGGCTATGTGCGTGAATGGGGCATCGAGCAGATCGTGCGCGACGCCCGTGTGGCCATGATTTACGAAGGCACCAACGAAATCCAGGCGATTGACCTGCTGGTGCGCAAGGTGCTGGCCGATGGCGGTCAGAGCATGAACGCCCTTTTTGACACCCTTGCTGCCGACTTGCCCCAAGCAGCCAAAGCCAGCACGGCAGCCGCAGCCCGCATCCAGACGCTGCGCGCCGTGACCACGCAGATCGTCAAGGCCGCGCCGCAAGACGCGGCCCTGGCCTTCCGCGTGGCCGACGACTACCTTCGCGCTGTGGCCCTGGTGCTGATGGACTGGGCCTGGCTGCGCATCGAAGCGGGTGTGGACGACAGCACGCCCAACGCCGATGCACGCTGGCTGGCCCCCGCCAAAGCCCTGCGCAGCTGGGTGCTGCCCGAGTTCCAGATGCGCACCTTCATCATCGTGCAGCAGTGCACGGGTGCAGCGGCATAATCGCGCGGCCATGCCCAGAACCACCGTCAGCCCCTCGGCCACCAGCGCTGCCACGCGCCGCAAGAAAAAGTCCACGGACGCCACATCGGCGGCCGTGGACAAAGTCGATACCTCTTACCTGCAATCCCTGATGGGCTACAACGCCCGCAGGGCGGCGCTGAGCATCATCGAGTTGTTTTTGGAGCGCCTGGCCCCCTATGGGCTCAAGCCGGTGGATTTTTCAGTGATGTCCACCATCTTGCACAACCCGGGCGTGACCTCCCGGCAGTTGTGCACAGCCCTGAATTTGTTGCCCCCCAACTTGGTCGGCTTGATCCAGTCGCTGGAAGCTCGTGGGCTGATCGAGCGGCAACCGCATCCGCACGATGGCCGGGCAGTGGGTCTACACCCCACGGTGCAGGGCAAGAGCCTGATGGAACAAGCCGAGCAGGCCGCCTCAGACCTGGAGATCGAGAAAACCACCCGACTCACAGCGGCCCAGCGCAAAACCCTGCTGGACCTGCTGCAAAAGATTTACCTGTGAAGCCACCGGGGCGCGGCTGAACGCCTGCCCCGGTGGCAACTTGTGGCCCTCACTTAGCGGCAGAACGCTCGGCCAGGTAAATGTCGATGCGGCGGTTGCGTGCGCGGCCGGCTTCGGTGGCGTTGTCGGCGATCGGCTCACGCGAGCCACGACCATCGATTGAGATGCGCTGGCTGCTCACCCCACGAGCCACCAAATAGTCCCGCGCACTTTGCGCACGGTTGACCGACAGCGGGTTGTTGACCGCATCGCTGCCCGTGTTGTCGGTGTGACCCACGATCTTGACTTCCATGGACGTTTGCTGGCTCAGACCTTGCGCAAACTGGTCCAGGATCGGACGCAAATTGGGCTTGATGTCATGGCGGCCAGTGTCAAACGAAATGTCGTTGGGGATGCTCAGCTTGAGCTGGTTGTCGGCGGTCTGCGTGACCACGGTGCCCGTGCCGGCGGTGGCCACTTCCATGGCACGCTTTTTATCTTCCATGTTCTTGGACCAGATGTAACCGCCCAAAGCGCCCAGTCCGGCACCGATGGCCGAAGACTTTGCATCACGGCCCAGTACCTGACCAGCCACTGCGCCAATCAAGGCGCCTGTACCTGCGCCTTGCTGCTCTGGAGTGGCGGTGGCGCAGCCAGTCAGCAAAATGGTCACGGCGCTGACGATGGCAGTTGCGCTTTTGAGAGAAGTTGAAATGTTCATGAGAGGTTTCCTGTGTCTGAAGGATGCGAAATTTAACGCCGACAACAGGCTGGCGCAGTGATGCAACTCACAAGCTTGCAACAAATTGCTTCCGTTTCATGCCAACGCACAGCGCTCTTGCGTGACAGCGCAGCGCCTTGCCATCTGGCAAGCTCCGCACAACATCACCT
Source organism: Pseudomonadota bacterium (assembly GCA_041169105.1). Lineage (GTDB taxonomy): Bacteria > Pseudomonadota > Gammaproteobacteria > Burkholderiales > Burkholderiaceae_C > Limnohabitans_A. The sequence goes on from JBEEJQ010000022.1 coordinate 3,977, forward strand.
CAGCCGACCTTCATCATGAACCACCCCGCTTTGCCCGTCGATCATGCCCACGCCTGTCTGATTGGCAGACTGTGGCAACCCGAACTCGGGGCCACCCTGGTGGCCATCACCGCAGAACATGTGTTCGATCTGTCGGCACTGGCCGCCACCAGCAGCCAGTTGCTGGATCTGGCGGGTCCTGCGGCGCAGGTCCGTCAATGCATTGCTGCAGGGCAAGCACCCGCAGTGGCACGCACCGACGATGTCCTGAACAACGCCAACGAGGCCGAACGTGACAACACCCAACCCTGGCTGCTGGCCCCCTGCGACCTGCAAGCCATCAAAGCCGCAGGCGTCACCTTTGTGGCCAGCATGCTCGAACGCGTGATCGAAGAGCAAGCCCGTGGCGATGCCAGCAAGGCCGAGGCCGTGCGCCAAACCGTGGTGGCCGTGATTGGCGACAACCTGCGCAGCGTCAAACCCGGCTCGCCCGAGTCGGCCAAGCTCAAAGAAGTGTTGTTGGCGCAAGGCATGTGGTCGCAATACCTGGAAGTGGGCATTGGCCCGGACGCCGAGATCTTCACCAAATCGCAACCGATGAGCGCCGTGGGCACAGGGGCCATGGCCGGCATCCACCCCGGCAGCCAGTGGAACAACCCCGAGCCCGAAGTGGTGCTGGCCGTCAACTCGCGTGGCGAGGTGGTGGGGGCCAGTTTGGGCAACGACGTGAACCTGCGCGACTTTGAAGGCCGCAGCGCCCTGCTGCTGGGCAAGGCCAAGGACAACAACGCCAGCTGCGCCATCGGCCCCTTCATCCGCCTGTTTGACGAACACTTCGGCATCGACGATGTGCGCCGGTGCGACCTGACCCTGACCGTCAAAGGCCCCGAAGGCTTTGTCATGCAGGGCAGCAGCTCGCTCAGCCAAATCAGCCGTGACCCGCTGGACCTGGCCGGCCAAGCCATGGGGGCTTATCACCAATACCCGGACGGCATGATGCTGTTTTTGGGCACCATGTTTGCACCCACCCAAGACCGCCATGGACCCGGTCAGGGCTTCACCCATGTGGTGGGCGATGTGGTGAGCGTGTCCACCCCTCAACTGGGCACTTTGACCAACACCATCACCACCTCGGACCAAGCCGCACCCTGGGTGTATGGCGTGCGGGCCTTGATGCGCGATCTGGCGCGGCGCGGGCTGCTGGCATAATTTTGGGTTGGCCTGTACGCGGCTTGCACTCACAGGCAAGCATTTCGGGCACTCCAAACTGATTCACCCAGAAAGCTCACCATGAACACCACCCCCTCCGGCCTGCAATACGAAGACACCGTTGTTGGCGAAGGCGCAGAAGCGACCAAAGGCCAAGACGTCACCGTGCACTACACCGGCTGGCTCTACAAAGACGGCCAGCAAGGCGCCAAGTTCGATTCGAGCCGTGACCGCCGTGACCCCTTTGTGTTCCCTTTGGGCGCAGGCATGGTCATCAAGGGCTGGGACGAAGGCGTGGCCGGCATGAAGGTGGGCGGTCAGCGCACCCTGATCATTCCCGCAGAGTTGGGCTACGGTGCCCGTGGCGCTGGTGGCGTGATCCCACCGAACGCCACCTTGAAATTTGACGTGGAACTGTTGGCGCTGAACTGATCAGCCCGCTGAAATGCCCCACTTGGCGGCGATCAGCCTCTTGAAACGCCTTTAAGAACCCCTATTTGTATGGGGTTCATTTCTCTTTTCCGGACATTGTTCATGTCAGACGACACCCAAAACCCCGAAAACAAGCCCCTGAGCGACGAAGAACTCGCTGCCGCTGCTGCCATGGCTCCTGCCGATCCATTGGCCGATGCCCAAGCCGAACTGGCCAATGTGAAGGCCCAAAACGCCGACTTGGCCGACCAATACCTGCGTGCCCAGGCCGATGTGCAAAACGCTCGCCGCCGAGCTGATGAAGAAATCAGCAAAGCCCGCAAATTTGCCGTCGAAAGCTTTGCCGACAGCCTGCTGCCCGTGTTGGACAGTCTGGAAGCCGGTTTGGCCATCCCCAACGCCACGCTGGAGCAAATCCGCGAAGGCTCGGAAGCCACGCTGCGCCAGCTGAAAAGCGCCCTCGAGCGCAACAAGGTGGTCGAGATCGCCCCAGCCGCAGGCACCAAATTTGACCCGCACCACCACCAGGCCATCAGCGTGGTGCCAGCAGAGCAGGAAGCCAACACCGTGGTCACGGTGCTGCAAAAGGGCTACCTGATCGCCGAGCGCGTGTTGCGCCCTGCCTTGGTGACGGTCACCGCGCCCAAATAAGGCCCGGATGCCGGGTCCAGTCCGGCATGACCCCAGCACACAAAAACCTTTTTTAGCGTGTGGGGACTTGAAAAGTTTTCACCCCGCCCCACCTGCAGACCATCTGCACTTTCACTGAATTTTGGAGAATCAACATGGGAAGAATCATCGGTATTGACTTGGGCACCACCAACTCGTGCGTGGCCATCATGGAAGGCAACACCACCAAGGTGATCGAGAACGCCGAAGGCGCTCGCACCACGCCTTCGATCATTGCTTATCAAGAAGACGGCGAGATCCTGGTTGGCGCATCGGCCAAGCGCCAGGCGGTCACCAACCCCCGCAACACCTTGTACGCGGTCAAGCGTCTGATCGGCCGCAAGTTCGCCGAAAAAGAAGTCCAAAAAGACATCGACCTGATGCCTTACACCATCGCCAAAGCCGACAACGGCGACGCCTGGGTGGAAGTGCGCGGCAACAAATTGGCCCCGCCACAGATCAGCGCTGAAATCCTGCGCAAGATGAAGAAAACCGCCGAAGACTACCTCGGCGAAGAAGTGACCGAAGCCGTGATCACGGTGCCTGCGTACTTCAACGACGCACAGCGCCAGGCCACCAAAGACGCTGGCCGCATCGCCGGTTTGGACGTCAAGCGCATCATCAACGAGCCGACCGCTGCCGCATTGGCCTTCGGTCTGGACAAGAACGAAAAGGGCGACCGCAAGATCGCCGTGTATGACTTGGGTGGCGGCACATTCGACGTGTCCATCATCGAGATCGCCGACGTCGATGGCGAAAAGCAGTTCGAAGTGCTGTCCACCAACGGGGACACCTTCCTGGGCGGCGAAGACTTCGACCAGCGCATCATCGACTTCATCATTGCCGAGTTCAAGAAAGAATCCGGCGTGGACCTGACCAAGGACGTGTTGGCCCTGCAGCGCCTGAAAGAAGCCGCTGAAAAAGCCAAGATCGAACTGTCGAGCTCGGCCTCGACCGACGTCAACCTGCCCTACATCACCGCTGACGCGACAGGCCCCAAGCACCTGAACGTCAAGCTGACCCGCGCCAAGCTGGAGCAGTTGGTGGAAGAGCTGATCGAGCGCACCATCGCCCCTTGCCGCATGGCCATCAAGGACGCAGGCGTGTCGGTGTCTGACATCCACGACGTGATCCTGGTCGGCGGCATGAGCCGTATGCCCAAGGTACAAGAAAAGGTCAAGGAATTCTTCGGTCAGGAACCCCGCAAAGACGTGAACCCTGACGAAGCCGTGGCCGTAGGTGCTGCCATTCAAGGTCAAGTGCTGTCGGGCGACCGCAAGGACGTGCTGCTGCTGGACGTGACCCCACTGTCTTTGGGCATCGAGACCCTGGGCGGTGTCATGACCAAGATGATCACCAAGAACACCACGATCCCGACCAAGTTTGCGCAAACTTTCTCGACCGCCGACGACAACCAGCCGGCCGTGACCATCAAGGTGTTCCAGGGCGAGCGCGAAATCGCCAGCGGCAACAAGCTGCTGGGCGAGTTCAACCTCGAAGGCATCCCACCCGCAGCCCGTGGCACGCCCCAGATCGAAGTGTCGTTTGACATCGACGCCAACGGCATCTTGCACGTGGGCGCCAAAGACAAAGGCACCGGCAAGGAAAACAAGATCACCATCAAGGCCAACTCGGGCTTGTCGGAAGACGAGATCCAGCAAATGGTCAAGGACGCCGAGCTGAACGCCGCTGAAGACAAGAAAAAGCTCGAACTGGTGCAAGCACGCAACCAGGGCGAAGCCGCTGTCCACAGCGTCAAGAAGAGCCTGAGCGAGCACGGCGACAAGATCGACGCAGCGGAAAAGACCGCCATCGAAGCGGCTGCCAAGGACCTGGAAGAAGCCTTGAAAGGCGATGACAAAGACGCCATCGATGCCAAGACCGAAGCCCTGATGACCGCCAGCCAAAAGCTGGGCGAGAAGGTCTATGCCGACATGCAAGCGCAGCAAGCCGCTGCGGGTGCCGGCGCTGAGCAAGCCAAGCCTCAGGACGACAACGTCGTGGACGCTGAAGTCAAGGAAGTCAAAAAGGACTGATGTCCGCCCTTTCTGCAGCCTCCGGGCTGCAGTCCCGCCGCGCAAGCTGGTTCAGGCCTTCTGAATCGTCTTCGCGGCGTTCTTGTTCTAACGGTTTGATTCCCACATGGCCAAACGAGATTTTTACGAAGTGCTGGGCGTTGCCAAAAACGCCTCGGACGAAGACATCAAAAAGGCTTATCGCAAGCTGGCGATGAAGCACCACCCTGACCGCAACCAGGGCGATGCCGCCAAAGAAGCCGAGGCCAAATTCAAAGAGGCCAAAGAGGCCTACGAGATGCTGTCGGACCCGCAAAAACGCGCGGCCTACGACCAGCACGGCCACGCCGGAGTGGACCCCAATATGCGCGGCGGTGCCGAGGGCTTTGGCGGCTTCGGCGATGCGTTCGGTGACATCTTTGGTGACATCTTTGGCGGTCAAGGCCGTCGCGGCGGTGGCCGTCAGGTCTTCCGAGGTGCCGACCTGAGCTACGCCATGGAGATCACGCTGGAAGAAGCGGCCAACGGCAAGGACTCGCAGCTGCGCATTCCCGGCTGGGACGAGTGCGACACCTGCCACGGCTCGGGAGCCAAGCCCGGCACCAGCGCCAAGACCTGCTCGACCTGTCACGGCCAAGGCCAGGTGCAAATGCGCCAGGGCTTTTTCAGCGTGCAGCAAACTTGCCCGCACTGCCGTGGCACCGGCAAGATCATTCCAGAGCCCTGCACCAGCTGCCACGGCCAGGGCAAGATCAAGAAACAAAAAACGCTGGAAGTCAAAATCCCGGCCGGCATCGACGACGGCATGCGCATTCGCAGCGCCGGCAATGGCGAGCCCGGCACCAATGGCGGGCCTCCCGGCGACCTGTTCATCGAGATCCGCATCAAGAAGCATTCGATCTTTGAACGTGATGGCGAAGACCTTCATTGCGCGGTGCCAATCAGCTTCACCAAAGCGGCCTTGGGCGGCGAGATTGAAGTGCCCACCCTAGGCGGCAAGGCGGCGATTGACATCCCCGAAGGCACGCAAACCGGCAAGCAGTTCCGCATCCGCGGCAAAGGCATCAAGGGCGTGCGCGGCAGCTACCCCGGCGATTTGTACTGCCACATCACGGTCGAGACCCCCGTCAAACTCACCGAGCACCAAAAGAAGTTGCTCAAGGAGTTTGAAGACTCGATCCAAAAAGGCGGCGGCAAACACCAGCCCTCCGGCGAAAGCTGGACCGACAAACTCAAAGGCTTCTTCGGCGCTTGATGAATTTGTAGTTTGGCGGCTTCAGCCCCGACACCCTTGCGAGCCTGAGCCCGCCATGTCAGACCTGAAGGTCCGACCTACAGCGACGGGTTAACACGATCCAGAGGCTGTTTGACTTGCGTCAAACAGCCTTTTTCTTTTGCACCCACCATGGTGCGCATGACTGCCACCCTCACCTTCCTCGGCGGAGCCGACACCGTCACTGGCTCCAAGTACCTGGTTGAACACAACGGGCAGCGCCTGCTGGTCGATTGCGGTTTGTTCCAGGGCTACAAGCAGCTGCGGCTGCGCAACTGGGGGCCTTTGCCGGTCGAGGCTCGCCAAATCAACGCCGTGGTGCTCACGCATGCCCACCTGGACCACAGCGGCTATCTGCCCCTGCTGGTCAAGAACGGGTTTCGGGGTCGTGTGCATGCCACCTCGGGCACCTGCGACCTGGCCGCCATCTTGCTGCCCGACAGTGGCCACATTCAGGAAGAAGACGCCTTTTTTGCCAACCGGCATGGCTTTTCCAAACACGCCCCTGCCCTGCCGCTGTACACCAAGCAAGAAGCCATCGACAGCCTGAAACAGTTGCATGCCGAGCGGCAAGGCCAATGGTTTGAACCCATTCGCGGCTGGAAAGCCCGTTTTCAGCCGGCAGGGCACATTCTCGGTGCGGCCAGTTTATTGCTCGATGTCGCCGGGCGGCGCATCTTGTTTTCGGGCGATCTGGGCCGGCCAGACGATCCGCTCATGAACCCGCCCGAGCCTCCGCCGCAAGCCGACACCGTGCTGATCGAGTCCACCTACGGCGACCGTCAACACCCCCAGGAGAAACTGTTTGCCGAGCTCGGCCCCTTGCTGCACAAGCTGGCGGCCCGGGGCGGCGTGGCGGTAGTGCCCGTGTTTGCCGTGGGCCGTGCGCAAGCGGTGTTGCACACGATTGCCCAGCTCAAGGCAGCGGGAGAGATTCCGCGCGGCCTGCCGATTTTTCTGGACAGCCCCATGGCCATCCACACCTCGGCCCTGTTTGCCAAACACCCCGGCGAGCACCGCCTGACCGATCAGGAGGTGCGCAACATGGACCATGTGGCCACGATGCTGGAGACACCCGAGCAATCGAAGTCATTGCTCCACCGACACGGCCCCATGGTCATCCTGGCCGCCAGTGGCATGGCCACAGGCGGTCGGGTACTGCACCACTTGGTGCAATACGCGGGCGATCACCGCAACATGATCATCCTCACGGGCTACCAAGCCCCTGGCACGCGGGGCGCGGCGCTGGCCAGCGGCCGCAGCACAATCCGCATCCATGCGCAAGATGTGGCGGTGCGGGCCGAGGTGGTGCAAATTGAATCGGCCTCTGCCCACGCCGACGCCAACCAGCTGCTCAGCTGGTTGCACAAAATGCCCAGCGCCCCCGGGCAGGTCTATGTGGTGCATGGCGAGCGCGAAGCATCCGACATGCTGCGCCAGCGCATCGAGCACGAGATCAAATGGCGAGCGTTGGTGCCCGAGCAGGGCTCGGTCTGGCCGCTTTGAGAGGATTTACAAAAAGCGGTCGAGTAGTTTGCGCGAGTGTTTGTCCATGGCCGCCAGGTCGCGGATCATGTACTGCACGCCATCGGCGTCGTTGATCAAGAGTACGGTGCCGGTCAGGCGGCGGATGTCTTCCTCGCCTTTGAGCAGGAACTGCGTGGTGCCGCGATTGGTCACCACCGTCCAGGTGCTGGGCGTGGCAAAGCTGCTGACGCCTTCGAGCTTTTCAATCACGGGCAGGAACTCGCGCTCGGTCAAGGCTTGCATGACTTGGCTGCGCACGTCTGGTGCCAGTTGGGCCAACTGATCGATCCACAGCAACTCGTGGCCTTCCGCATCCATGAGGGCCACGCCGCCCTCGGGGTCGGTGATCGGGTAGGCGCGAATGGCCGTCACAGGCGCGTGGCGCGTGCCATCGGCCAAGACCAAACTCCAGCGGCCAAAGGCATCGCGTTGCAATTCAAATGCGTTCATGCGCTCACCTTTTGTGCTTCTGTGCTGCCACCCAAAACCGCTTCGGATTCGGCTTGGCGCTGCTGCGCTTCATACAGACGCCAATAAGCGCCTTGGGCTTCGATCAGCTCGTCGTGCGAGCCTTGTTCAACCACCACGCCCTTGTCCATGACCACTAGGCGGTCGGCCTTGCGCAGGGTGGACAAGCGGTGCGCAATGGCGATCGTGGTGCGGCCGCGCACCAGGTTGTCCAGGGCACGTTGAATTTCTTTTTCGGTCTCGGTGTCCACGGCCGAAGTGGCCTCGTCCAGGATCAAAATGCGCGGGTTGATCAGCAGCGCACGTGCAATCGAGATGCGCTGACGCTCACCACCCGAGAGACCTTGACCGCGCTCACCCACCAGCGAGTCATAACCCTGCGGCATGCGCATGATGAACTCATGGGCGTGGGCTGCGCGGGCGGCCGCCACGATGTCTTCGCGGGTCGCACCGGGCTTGCCGTAGGCGATGTTGTCGGCAATCGTGCCAAAGAACAGGAAGGGCTCCTGCAAGACCAAGCCGATCTGGCTGCGGTAATCGGAAATCTTGAGCTGGCGGATGTCGGTGCCATCCAGCTCGATCGCGCCTTCGGTCAAGTCGTAAAAGCGGCAGATCAGGTTGACCAAGGTGCTTTTGCCCGAGCCGCTGTGGCCCACCAAACCGATCATCTGACCGGGCTGGATGTCGAGGTTGAGTTGACGGATCACGGCGCGATTGCCGTAGCGGAAACCGGCATCGCGCACCGTGATGCGGCCCTGCACTGGCGGCAGCGGCAAAGGGTTCACCGGCTCGGGCACGCTGGAGACGTGGTCCAGGATGTCAAAGATGCGCTTGGCACCGGAGGCGGCTTTTTGGGTGTGCGAAACGATGCGGCTCATCGTGTCCAAGCGGCCATAAAACCGACCGATGTAGGCCAGGAAAGCGGTCAACACACCGACAGTGATTTTGTCGTCTGAGACCAGCCAGATGCCAAAGCCCCAGACCACCAGCAAACCGACTTCGGTCATCAGCGTGACCGTGGGCGAGAACAAGGCCCAGACGCGGTTGAGGCGGTCGTTGACCATCAGGTTGTGGCGGTTGGCGTCTTTGAAGCGGGTGGCTTCACGGTCTTCCTGGGCAAAGGCCTTGACCACGCGGATGCCGGGGATGGTGTCGGCCAACACATTGGTCACTTCGGCCCAGACACGGTCGATCTTTTCAAAGCCGGTGCGCAGCCGCTCACGCACCACATGGATCAACCAGCCAATGAAAGGCAGTGGCAGCAAAGTCACCAGGGCCAGAGTCGGGTTGATGGTGAACAAAATGACGGCGGTCATCAGGATCATCAACACATCGGTCGCAAAGTCGAGCAAATGCAAGGACAAGAAGACGTTGATGCGGTCGGTCTCGTTGCCGATGCGGGCGATCAGATCGCCGGTGCGGCGGTCGCCAAAGTATTCGAGCGAGAGTTTGAGCAAATGCTCGTAGGTGGTGGTGCGCAAGTCCGCACCAATGCGCTCGGACACCAAGGCCAGGATGTAGGTCTTGGCCCAGCCCAGAACCCAGGCCAGCATGGCTGCGCCCAGCAAGCCCAGCAGGTACATGGACACCAGGCCCGGATCGATCGGTGCGCCGTTCTGGTACGGGATCAGCACCTCGTCCATCAAGGGCATGGTCAAGTAAGGCGGCACGAGGGTGGCGGCAGTGGCTGCCAGCGTCAGGATAAAACCGCCCAACAAGGAACGCTTGTAGGGCTTGGCAAAACGCCAGAGTTTGAACAAGGTCCAGGTGGAAGGCGGTGCCAGGTCTTCACGGCCGCAGCTGGGGCACTCGTCATCGTCCTCACGCATGACGGCTTGGCACACTGGGCAGACCGAGACCGCCAGGACTTTTTGCAGAGGGCGGCCATCGCCAGCGAGCTGTGCCATCTGGTTTTCAAACTGGCTAACCCAGCGGGCCACGGCCGATTGCAAGCCCAAAGTGAAGCGCCAAACGGCCACGCGTCCACCCGAATGGGCCAGCTCCAGCGTGCCCACACCCGCATGGTCAGTGAGTTTCAGGGTCAAATCGGGCTGCAGGGCCCAGCTTTGCCAACTTTTTTCTGCATCGCCGGACGATAAAACCCGCCGATCGGTCAAAATAATGACATTTTTCGCAAACTGCAGTTCGCCATCAAGGTCAACCTCCAGCCAGGCTGAAACGTTTTCTTCAGACAGAAGATGCGAAGTAACCTCAGCTTGCCAAGCATCCGGTACCACCGAACGCGGTAAGACTGAAGAAGGTGTTGGAGTCATGAAGGTGAACCGCTAAGAGCCCGACACGCCAAATTGGCACGCCGAGAAAAAACAACCATTGATTTGGCCAAAGACTGCAACAAAACTGCCCATGTTTTTTTTGAATCCTGAGCTTCTTGTCAACACTTTGGCCGCAGCCTTGACCGGCCGATCATTGTATCGCTGCCCCCTCCATCCATGAGCGCCAAAAACATCCAATTCCTGCGCATGACCTATTTGCGCGGGCCCAACATCTGGACTTACCGCTCGGTCATCGAAGCCCTGATCGACATTGGCGAGCTGGAGGACTACCCCTCCAACCTGCTGCCCGGGTTCAACGACCGGCTCAAGGCATGGCTGCCCCGCATGATTGAGCATTACTGCACACCGGGCGTGTATGGCGGCTTCTTCCAGAGGCTGGACACAGGGACCTGGGCCGGCCACATCCTGGAGCACGTCAGTCTGGAGTTGCAAACCCGTGCCGGCATGTCCATGAGTTTTGGCAAAGCTCGCGAGGCAGGTCCGCGTGGCGTTTATAAAGTCGTCATTCGCACGGACCAAGAGGCCGTGGGCCGCGCCTCGCTGGAAATGGGTCGCGAGCTGATTTTGGCCGCGATCCACGACACCCCCTATGACGTGGCGGGTGCCATTGCCAAGCTGACCGACATGGTCGATGCCCTGTATGTGGGCCCCAGCACCGCCAGCATTGTCGAAGCCGCTTACGAGCGGCGCGTGCCCTACATCCGCCTGAACGCGGGCAATCTGGTCCAGCTGGGCCACGGCGTGAACCAGCGCCGCATCTGGACGGCCGAAACCGACCGCACCAGCGCGATTGCCGAAGGCATCTCCAAAGACAAAGACTTGACCAAAAACCTGCTGGCCATGTGCGGCGTGCCCGTGCCCGAAGGCCAGGTGGTGGACAGCCCCGCTGCAGCCTGGGCTGCGGCGCAAGACATCGGACTGCCCGTTTGCGTCAAGCCCAGCGATGGCAACCGTGCTCGTGGGGTTTCGCTTGACCTGAGCACCCAAGCCGACATTGAAGCCGCCTATGCCATTGCCCTGGCGCAAGGCAGCGAAGTCATCGTGGAGCGTTTCATTCGCGGCTCCGAGCACCGCCTCTTGGTGGTGGGCGACCGCTTGGTGGCCGCCAGCCGTGGCGAGACCGCCAGCGTGACCGGCGACGGCCAACACAGCGTTCTTGACTTGGTCAATTTGCAGATCAACGCCGACCCCCGACGTGGCAGCGATGGCAGCTTGCCGCTGGAGCTGGTCAAGCTGCGTGAGAACAGCCCCGAAGTGCTGGAACTGGCACGCCAAGGACTGACGCCCGACAGCGTGCCCGCAGCCGGCCAAACCGTTTTGGTCAAACGCACCGGCAACATGACCACCGATGTGACCGACATCGTGCACCCCGATGTGGCCGCACAAGCCGTGCTGGCCGCCCGCATGGTGGGCCTGGACATTGCCGGCGTGGACGTCGTCACCCCCGACATTCGCCAACCCTTAGCCGACCAAGGCGTGGTGGTCGAAGTCAACGCAGGCCCCAGCCTGCTGATGCACTTGAACCCCGCCGAAGGCCAAGCCCGCCCTGTGGGCCAGGCGATTGCCGAGCACCTGATTCCAGCCAAGGAGAACGGCCGCATTCCGGTGGTCGGCATCATGGGCGACGGCGACACCACCCGCAGTGCCAAGCTGATCGCCTGGCTCTTGCACCTGCAAGGTCTGTACACCGGCCTGGCCTGTGCCGACGGCCTGTACATGAACCAGCGCTGCCTGCAAACACGCAACGCCATGGACTTTGACCAGGCCGAACGTTTGCTGGTCAACCGCTCGGTGCAGGCGGCCGTCTTTGAAAGCGATGCCCGTCGCCTGCTGACCCAAGGCCTGCCTTATGACCGCTGCCAAGTCGGCATCGTGACCCGCATGCCCAAGGCCGCGCCGCTGGAAGACCTCTACCCCGGTCCCGACGAAAAAATGCCCAACTACATCCGCACCCAGATCGATCTCGTGCTGAGCCATGGTTTTGCCGTGCTGAACGCTGCCGACGAGGCCGTGGCCGATCTGGCGCAGTACAGCGATGGCGGCGTGATTCTTTACACCGAGGACGAAGCCGAACCCCGTCTGAGCGCACACCGCGCCGAAGGTGGCCGAGTGGGCTTTTGGCGTGATAGCCAACTGATCCTGGCCCAAGGCAGCAAGGAGCAAGCAGTGCTGTCCATCCAGCGCCCTGCCGTGGCACGGCTGCTCAAAACCAACACCCTGGGCCAAAATGACATGCTCATCGCCGCCTGCGCCGCATGGGCCATGGACATGGGCCCCGAATTGATCCGCGCCGGCGTCAAGAGCTACGGCCAAACCCTTGCCGTCTGACGCGGCGCCAGAAGAACAACAGGAACCCATATTCATGGAAGTGTCCCGAATTCGCGCCCTGCGCGGCCCCAACTTGTGGAGCCGCCACACGGCCATTGAAGCCATCATCACCTGCACGCCTGATGAGCAGGGTCTGAACCCCCAACACCCCATCGAGCAACAGCTGCGCCGCATCTTCCCGGAAGTCGGTCAATTTGACAGTCTGCGCCCGGGCCAAACGATCACCATCGCACACGCGCTGGAAAAGGTCACCTTGGGTCTGCAAACACAGGCCGGTTGCCCGATCTCGTTCAGCCGCACCACCCCCACCCAAGAGGCGGGCGTCTACCAAGTGGTCGTCGAATATTCCGAAGAATCGGTGGGTCGCCAGGCCTTGGAGTTGGCCGAGCAACTGTGCAAGGCCGCCATCGCTGGCATGGGCTTTGATCTGGAAGCGGCCATTGCACAACTGCACGAACTCGACGAAGACGTGCGCCTGGGCCCCTCGACCGGAGCCATCGTGGATGCCGCTGTGGCCCGAGGTGTGCCGATCCGCCGCCTGACTGACGGCAGCCTGGTTCAGTTTGGCTGGGGTGCCAAACAGCGCCGCATTCAAGCCGCTGAAATCGACTCCACCAGCGCCATCGCCGAGTCGATCGCACAAGACAAAGACCTGACCAAGAGCTTGCTGCACGCTGCTGGCGTGCCCGTGCCCATGGGCCGCCCTGCGGACAACCTCGAAGAGGCCTGGGCCATCGCCCTGGAAGTGGGCCTGCCCGTCGTGGTCAAACCGCAGGACGGCAACCAGGGCAAAGGCGTGTCGGTCAACATCACCGAACGCGCTGCATTTGATGCCGCCTACGCCACTGCCGTGCGTTACGGTGTGGTCCTGGTCGAAAAATTCCTGCCCGGTCACGACTACCGCCTGCTGGTGGTCGGCAACAAGCTGGTGGCCGCTGCGCGCCGCGAACCCCCTTTGGTGGTGGGCGATGGCAAGCACACCGTTCGCCAATTGGTGGACCAGGTCAACGCCGACCCTCGCCGTGGCACGGGCCACTCCACGTCGCTGACCAAAATCCGCTTTGACGACATCGCCATTGGTCGCCTGCGCGAGCAAGGCTTGGAGCCCGAGTCGGTCCCGGTCAAGGGTCGCCGCGTGATCCTGCGCAACAACGCCAACCTGTCCACCGGCGGCACCGCCACTGATGTGACCGACGATGTGCACCCCGAAGTCGCCGCCCGCGTGATTGAGGCCGCCCAAATGGTGGGCTTGGACATCTGCGGTGTGGACGTGGTGTGCGAATCCGTCATGCGCCCGCTCGAAGAGCAAAACGGCGGCATCGTGGAAGTCAACGCCGCCCCGGGCCTGCGCATGCACATCAGCCCCTCGTATGGCAAAGGCCGCGACGTGGGCAAGGCCGTGATCGACCACATGTACCCCAATGGCGACAATGGCCGCGTGCCCGTGATTGCCGTGACCGGCACCAATGGCAAGACCACCACCGTGCGACTGACCGCGCACCTGCTGCGGGCCCAGGGCCTGCGCGTGGGCATGACCAACACCGACGGTGTGTACGTCAACGGCCGCCAGACCGATTCCGGCGATTGCAGCGGCCCGCGCAGTGCCCGTAACGTGCTGATGCACCCCGATGTGGATGCTGCCGTTTTTGAAACCGCCCGGGGCGGTCTGCTGCGCGAAGGCCTGGCTTTTGACCGCTGCAAAGTGGCCATCGTGACCAATATGGGCGCGGGCGACCACTTGGGCCTGAACTACATCACCACGCTCGAAGACCTGTCGGTGCTCAAGCGCGTGATCGTCCTCAATGTGGAATCAAGCGGCATGGCCGTGCTCAACGCCGCCGACCCCGCTGTGGTGTCCATGGCGCACCACTGCCCCGGCGACGTGACCTTCTTTGCGCTGGACATGCACCAGCCCGTGCTGGCCGCGCACCGCGCCCAGGGCAAGCGTGTGGTCTACACCGATGACGGCCACATCGTGGCCCAAAAAGGCAAACAGATCTTCCGCATTCCTCTGGCCAATGTGCCTCTGACCCGTCAGGGCCAGATCGGCTTTCAGACCGAAAACGTGATGGCTGCGGTGGCTGCGGCCTGGGCCGTCAACGTGCCCTGGGACACGATCGCTCAAGGCCTGTCCACCTTCATCAGCGACATCCAGGGCGTGCCCGGTCGCTTCAATATCTTTGACTACAAAGGTTCCACGCTGATCGCCGACTACGGCCACAACCCCGATGCCATCCAGGCCTTGGTTCAGGCCGTGGACAACATGCCCGCCAAAAAGCGCGTGGTGGTGATCAGCGGTGCCGGTGACCGGCGCGACCAGGACATCCGCGACCAGACCCAAATTTTGGGCGCGGCTTTTGACGATGTGCTGCTCTACCAAGACGCCTGCCAGCGAGGCCGCGCCGATGGTGAAGTGCTCAAACTCTTGCGCGAAGGCCTGCAAGGGGCTGCACGCACCAGCCATGTCGAAGACATTCAGGGCGAGTTCAATGCCATCGACAAGGCCCTGGCCCGCCTGTCTGATGGTGACTTGTGCTTGATCTTGATTGACCAAGTGGAAGAGGCTTTGGCCTACATCACCGAGAAGGTCAAAGCGGCGGCCTGAATCCCTGCGGGCTGGGCTGCTTGGCGGCTCAACCCGCCAGTGCGTTGATCTGCATGGCCACGGCCACACTGGCCATGAACACGGTCACCCAAGCGGCCCAGCGCTTCAAACTGGGCTCGGCTTGCTCCACATGCTTGAACACCGCTGCGCCCGCACACAGCGACAAGCCCAATGAGGCCAACATGCCCAAGCCATTGGGCCACACCGCCTCGGGCCACAGGTGCGTGACGACGGCATTGACCGCCAAGCTCACACCAAAATGGATCACAAATATCGAATAAGACCGTTGCGACAGCCACTGCACCGCCCTGATTCTTTTTGTGCGAGAGGCAGGCGCTTGCAGCCAGCTTTGAGGAGCGCGTGCCAGCAAGGCCGCCACACACAAGGCGGTGGCCAGTCGCCAGTGGGGATCCAACAACAAAGACAGCACGCCCAACGCCATCACCAGCGCCCAGGTATTTCGCGAAAAACCAATGTCACGGCTTTTGAAAGCCAAAAAACCCAAGCCATAACTGCCCCAAAAGTAGACGGCGTAATCGTCCAGACTTTCGTTACCGCTCCACCACAGAAGCGAGCCCGCTGTGAGCAACAACCACAGGCGCTGCCGCCAGACAGCAGGCATGGCCTCAGAGCGTGCTGCCCATTGTTGGGCCACATAAAACACCAACAAGGCAGTGGCATACAGCTGGAAGTCGATGGCCACGTACCAAACACCTGCCGACAAGGCCTCCATATTGAGCAAGTGCTGCCACAAAGCCACATGTGCCCAAGCTTGGGGCCAACTGGGCAAGGCCGACAAGGATGGATGGTCAAACCACGGGCGAATGATTTCCGAGACCAACACGACCGCACTCAAGGCGGCCAACAAGGGCATCACCAAGCGCAGGTAACGTCGCCACAAAAGTACCAGCCCCCCCTGCAACGTCAGGACCTGCATTTTGGACATGCTGGCAGCGGTCAAAAAGCCACCACACACCAGAAACATCTGCACCGCTAGGCGGGCCCGGTCATACAACCACTCGATCAGTCCAGGACTGACTTGCATCACCACATCGGACATCGGGCCGTAAAAAGCCAAGTGGTGCAAGACAATCAGCACACAACCCACCGCCTTGAGCAGGTCGAGCAACCACGCCCGCCCCGATGGGCGCGAGGCGATGGTCGGGGTCGGAAGCGGCGTTGCTGAACTCAAAGCGCCAGGCGGGCACGAGCAGCTTGGTACTCGCGCTTGAATTGGGCCACTCGCTCAGCGGTGCTGACCACCGAGGTGATGGCACCGATGCCCTGACCGCAGCCCCAGATGTCTTTCCAGGCTTTTTTGGCGTCGCCACCAAAGTTCATCTTGCTGGGGTCTGATTCGGGCAGGTTGTCGGGGTCCAGGCCTGCGGCACGGATGGACGGTGCCAGGTAGTTGCCATGCACGCCGGTGAACAGGTTGCTGTAGACCACATCGTCGGAGTTGCAATCGACCACGGCCTGTTTGTACTCTTCAGCGGCGCGGGCCTCTTGCGTGGCGATGAAGGCCGAGCCAATGTAGGCAAAATCTGCCCCCATGGCTTGGGCAGCCAAAATGGCATCGCCCGAGGCAATCGAGCCCGACAAGGCCACCGGGCCATCGAACCACTGGCGGATTTCCTGGATCAGCGCAAAGGGGCTCTTGACGCCCGCATGGCCACCGGCACCGGCGGCCACAGCGATCAGGCCGTCAGCGCCTTTTTCAATCGCTTTGTGGGCGAACTTGTTGTTGATGATGTCGTGCAATACCACGCCGCCGTAGCTGTGTGCGGCCTGGTTGATCTCTTCACGCGCGCCGAGCGAGGTGATGATGATCGGCACCTTGTACTTCACGCACATGGCCATGTCGTGCTCCAGGCGGTCGTTGCTCTTGTGCACGATCTGGTTGATCGCAAAGGGGGCTGCAGGCTTGTCGGGGTTGGCCGCGTTGTAGGCCGCCAGTGTCTCGGTGATCTCGGCGAGCCAGTCTTCCAGTTGCGCAGCAGGGCGGGCATTCAAAGCAGGCATGGAGCCCACAATCCCGGCCTTGCACTGCTCGATGACCAGCTTGGGGTTGCTGATGATGAACAAGGGCGAGGCGATGACGGGAAATGGCAGGTTCGCCAGAACGGGGGGCAACTTGGACATGGGGTCTCCTCAAATAATTTGTTGATTGTGCGAGACAGCGCCGCTGCACGGCTGTCTGAGTGGGGACACAAGGAGCATTGCGCCGGTCCTTCATACAGAAAATGCCGGTCAAAACCGGCATTTTCTCAGTCGATGAAGGTCCGACTCAGAATGCGTCGAGCGCCAACTCGGTCACGCTGCCTGCGCCTTCGACGATGCTGTCGCGGATGCCTGGCACCTTGGACAGGATGTGGTCGGCGTAGAAGCGGGCTGTCGTGACCTTGCTGGCCATGAAAGCGGCGTCTTGTGCTTGCGCCTCGGGTGTCAAGGCCACCAGCAGGGCTCGGCCCATTTGCCAGCCGGCCATCAGGTTGCCGGTGAGCATGAGGTAAGGCACGCTGCCTGCAAACACGTCGTTGGGCTTGGCTTTGGTGTTACCGGCCACGAAATTGACCACGTCCACGAAGGCTTCGCGGGCGGCCTTCAAGCGCTTGGCCATGGCCAATGCGTCAGCGTTGCCGGAGGCCACCAGTTGTGCCTCGGTTTGGGCTACTTGATCGGCCAAGGCCTTGGCGGTTTGGCCACCGTCACGCGAGGTCTTGCGCCCCACCAGGTCGTTGGCCTGGATGGCGGTGGTGCCTTCGTAAATGGTCAGGATCTTGGCATCGCGGTAATACTGGGCGCAGCCAGTTTCTTCGATGAAGCCCATGCCGCCGTGCACCTGCACACCCAGGCTGGTGACTTCCAGGCTCATTTCGGTGCTGTAGCCCTTGACCAGCGGCACCATGAATTCATAGAAAGACTGGTTCTGCTTGCGCACTTCGGCATCGGGGTGGTGGTGCGCGGCGTCGTAGGCGGCAGCGGCCACCGAGGCCAGCGAGCGGCAGCCTTCGGTGTAGGCACGCATGGTCATGAGCATGCGGCGCACATCGGGGTGGTGAATGATGGGGCCAGCAGCGGGCAAGCTGCCATCCACCGGGCGGCTTTGCACGCGGTCGCGGGCGTATTGCACGGCATGCTGGTAAGCACGCTCGGCGATCGAGATGCCCTGCACACCGACCGCATAACGGGCAGCGTTCATCATGATGAACATGTATTCGAGGCCACGGTTTTCTTCGCCCACCAAGAAGCCGATGGCACCGCCGTGGTCACCGTATTGCAGCACCGCTGTGGGGCTGGCCTTGATGCCCATCTTGTGTTCGATGGAGACGCAATGCACATCGTTGCGCTCGCCCAGCGAACCGTCGCCATTGACCATGAATTTGGGCACGACAAACAAGCTGATGCCCTTGACGCCTTCAGGTGCACCCTGCACACGGGCCAACACCAGGTGGATGATGTTCTCGGCCATGTCGTGCTCACCGTAGGTGATGTAGATCTTGGTGCCAAAGACTTTGTAGGTGCCGTTGGGCTGGGGTTCGGCGCGGGTACGCACGGCCGCCAGGTCCGAGCCTGCTTGGGGTTCGGTCAGGTTCATGGTGCCGGTCCACTCACCCGAGATGAGTTTTTCAAGGTACTTGGCCTTCATGTCGTCAGACCCAGCCGTGAGCAGCGCCTCGATGGCACCATCCGTCAGCATGGGGCACAACGCAAAACTCATGTTGGCGGAGTTGAGCATTTCGCCGCAAGCCGCGCCGATGGTCTTGGGCAAGCCCTGACCACCAAACTCGGCGGGGTGCTGCAGGCTTTGCCAGCCGCCTTGGGTGAACTGCTTGTAGGCTTCCTTGAAGCCCGGTGTGGTCGTGACCTGGTTACCGCTGTGGTGGAAAGACGGGTTCTTGTCCCCTTCCCAGTTCAGGGGCGCAATCACTTCGGTGTTGAGCTTGCCGCACTCCTCCAGCACCGCTTGTGCGGTTTCCAGACCGGCGTCTTCAAAGCCGGGAATCTGCGCAATCTGGTCGATGCGGGCCAGGTGCTCGATGTTGAACAGCATGTCCTTGAGGGGGGCGGTGTAGCTCATGAAAGTCTCCGGTAAGTCAATGTGAGGTTACAAAAAAGGCATCGCGAACGATGCCTTTTGTGAGTTGCTGATGAATCAGAGCGCCTGTGTCAGCTCTGGCACCGCAGCAAACAGATCGGCCTCCAAGCCAAAGTCCGCCACGCTGAAGATCGGCGCTTCAGGGTCCTTGTTGATCGCCACGATCACTTTGGAGTCCTTCATGCCCGCCAAGTGCTGGATCGCACCCGAGATGCCGCACGCCACATACAGCTGAGGCGCGACGATCTTGCCGGTTTGACCCACTTGCAGGTCGTTGGCGGCGTAGCCGGCGTCGACTGCAGCGCGGCTGGCACCGATGGCTGCACCCAGCTTGTCGGCCAGGGGCGTCATCACTTCGTTGAATTTTTCCGAGCTGCCCAAAGCGCGGCCACCGGACACTATGATCTTGGCGGCGGTCAGTTCTGGGCGGTCGTTCTTGGCGATCTCGCTGCCCTTGAAGCTGCTCTTGCCGCTGTCGGCTTGGGCTGCTGCTGTCTCAACGGCTGCTGAGCCACCCGTGGCGGCTGCGGCGTCAAAGCCGGTGGTGCGGACGGTGATGACTTTGGTCGCGTCGGTGGATTGCACGGTGGCGATCGCATTGCCTGCGTAGATGGGGCGTTCGAAGGTGTCGGCGCTGTCAACCTTGGTGATGTCGCTGATCTGAGCCACGTCCAGCTTGGCTGCGACGCGGGGGGCCACGTTCTTGCCGCCTGCGGTGGCAGGGAACAGGATGTGGCTGTAGTTGGAGGCAATGGCCAGCACTTGGGCTGCGACGTTCTCGGCCAGGCCGTGGGCCAGGGCTTCGCTGTCGGCGTGGATCACTTTGGCCACACCGGCGATTTGCGCGGCGGCAGCGGCTGCTGCGCCTGCGTTGTGGCCAGCGACCAGCACGTGCACATCACCACCGCAAGCCACAGCGGCTGTCACGGTGTTCAAGGTCGCGCCTTTGATGGAGGCGTTGTCGTGTTCTGCAATAACGAGGGAGGTCATGTTCTTCAGTCCTTAGATCACTTTGGCCACGTTCTTGAGCTTGTCCACCAGGGTGGCGACATCGGGCACCTTGATGCCGGCGCTGCGCTTGGCAGGCTCTGCGACCTTGAGGGTTTTGATGCGGGGGGCCACATCGACGCCCAAGTCTTCTGGCTTGAAGGTGTCGAGCTGCTTTTTCTTGGCCTTCATGATGTTGGGCAGCGTCACGTAGCGCGGCTCGTTCAGGCGCAGGTCGGTGGTCACCACCGCAGGCAGGGACACCGACAGGGTCTCCAGACCACCGTCGATCTCGCGGGTCACTTGGGCCTTGCCGTCCACGATCTCGACCTTGGAGGCAAATGTCGCTTGGGGCAGGTCAGCCAAAGCAGCCAACATCTGACCAGTCTGGTTGCAGTCGTCGTCAATCGCTTGCTTGCCCAAGATGATCAGGCCGGGTTGCTCTTTGTCCACCAGCGCCTTGAGCAGCTTGGCCACGGCCAAGGGCTGCAGGTCCAAATCGGCTGGGGTCTCGACCAAGATGCCGCGATCGGCACCGATGGCCATGGCGGTGCGCAAGGTTTCCTGGCACTGGGCCACGCCGCAAGAGACCGCGATCACCTCGGTGGCCAGGCCTTTTTCTTTGAGGCGCACGGCTTCTTCGACAGCGATCTCGTCAAAGGGGTTCATGCTCATCTTGACGTTGGCAATGTCCACGCCGCTGTTGTCGGACTTGACGCGCACTTTGACGTTGTAGTCCACCACCCGTTTCACGGGAACAAGAATTTTCATGA
>JBEEJQ010000023.1:0-24547 GCA_041169105.1 Pseudomonadota bacterium
CATGGCGAGCAGGTCCAAATGAAAAATGTGCGCCTGGACAGCCCCGAGTTGATCAAGCAGCACGCGCAAAACGTGTACCAACAGGTGGTGGTCACCAAGCAAATGCCCATGAACAATGCGACCCAAATCACCGACGATGAGCGTGCTTTGATCGGGCGTTGGTTCCAGGCTGGAGCCAAAGTCGACTGAAATTCACCCCGTCGCGTAGCGCTGCTGCGCACGGGCAGATGATTTTTTGTCTTCAGCGGACACCCAAAGCCAACTGCATCGCCAGTTGGTTGTGTCGCTCAATCAGCGGCCCCATGTCCACGGTGGCGATTTGCCCCTCACGCACCACCACACGCCCGTGGACGATGGTGTAGTCCGCGTTGTCACTGGCGCACAGCAGCAGCGCGCCCACCGGGTCATGCACCGCGCCACCCGCCATGCTGAGGGTGTCGGTGCGAAACAGCGCGATGTCGGCGCAATAGCCTTCGGTGATTTGCCCCAGCTCGTGGGCGCGGCCCAGCACTTCGGCGCCGCCGCGTGTGGCCAGGCGCAGGGCGTCGCGGGGTGTCATCTCAGCAGGGCCGTGGTCACAGCCAAACGGTTCTAAAGCTCTGCCCACACGCGCCAGCAGCATGGCCTGGCGGGCTTCGTTGAGCAGGTGAGCCGCGTCGTTGCTGGCGCTCCCGTCCACACCCAGGCCAATCGGCACGCCCGCGTCGAGCATTTTGCGCAGAGGCAAGATGCCGCTGGCCAGGCGCATGTTGCTGCACGGGCAATGGGCAATGCCGGTGCGCGTGCGGGCAAACAAATAGGTGCCTTCATCGTCCAGCTTCACGCCGTGCGCATGCCACACGTCGTGGCCCACCCAGCCCAGGTCCTCGGCGTATTGCGCAGGGGTGCAGTTGAACTTCTCGCGGGTGTATGCGATGTCGTGGTCGTTTTCGGCCAGGTGGGTGTGCAGGCGTACGCCGTGGGCGCGGGCCAGTTTGGCCGATTCGCGCATCAGGTCTTGGCTCACGCTGAAAGGCGAGCAGGGGGCCACGGCCACATGCGTCATCGACCCAAAGCTGGCGTCGTGCCAAGTCTCGATCAGGCGCTGCGTTTCTTTCAATATGGCGGGTTCTTGCTCGACCACGCTGTCGGGCGGCAGGCCGCCTTGCGACTGCCCCACGCTCATGCTGCCGCGTGTGGCGGTGAAGCGCATGCCCATGGTGTGCGCCGCTTCGATGCTGTCGTCCAGCCGCACGCCATTGGGGTAGATGTAGAGGTGGTCACTGCTGGTGGTGCAGCCGCTCAGCAGCAGCTCGGCCATGGCCACCTGGCCTGAGACACGCACCATCTCGGGCGTGAGGCCCACCCAGATCGGGTACAGGCCTTGCAACCAACTGAACAGTTCGGCGTTTTGCACACCCGGAATCGCCCGCGTGAGCGACTGGTACATGTGGTGGTGCGTGTTGATCAAGCCTGGCACCACCACATGGCGGCGGGCGTCGATCACCTCGTCCACCTGCTTGACCAGCTCGTCGGTGTTTTCTGTCGCAGGGATGATCCGCTCGATGCGGCCATCGCGGATCAAAAGCGAGGCGTCTTTGAGTTCGGTGTTCGCATCGTCTTGCGTGGCGATGCAGCGGGCGCGGTGGATGAGCAGCGTGGTCATGGACTTGTCCTGTGCAAGGTGTGAAACAAGTCGCGGCCGAATCCCCTGGCCCCGCGTGAACGGGGGAGGGCGAGCACCACGTTGCCGCGCGTCCCGGGCTGTGCAGTGGGTCAGATTTTAAGCATCTGCCGCTGGTGGTGTGGCCGCAATGCTGCGAGAGCGGCCAGCAACGCTTAACAAGAAGCCTTAGGTGGTCTCGATGAGAAATTCGTCGAGTTCGAAGTCTGTGATTCGATACTGTTGCAGCATCTGCTCAATTTGAGGACGGTCAATCAGCTCAACATGGTTTAAGGCAGCTTGCTCCGAGGCGGTCGCATTGAACCGCTGATTCGTGATCGCCACCTTCTTGAACTTTACGCTTGGCATCTTGGACTGGTATCGCATTGCACCACCAACGACCTCTTTGATGGCATCCCAACCGATAGAAGCGGATTGACTTGACTTGCATTGCACCAGCATTCCGCTGCCGCTATTGATGGCGATGAGGTCGATACCGCCATCGCCTTGGCGTTTCTCGGTGACCTGCGCGATGAAGCCCATTTTGGAGAGCAGCAGGGCCGAGAAGGTCTCAAAAGAGTTGCCGTCGAGCTGGTCGATGTCTGTGATGTTCAGAATCCGTGGAGCAGTCTGATTCGATGGTCCACCCGAAGCCATGAATTCTGTGAAGCCAACATCGCCTGCCGAGCCATTGAGCATCTGCGACAAGTCGTCGCCATCAATCGTGGTGCTGGCAAGTGCTGCCTTTTCCTTGAGCAGTTGATCCAGTCGCTGCTCAAAGGTGCTGTAAAGGCTATCGGCTGTATCCACAATCGTCGGACAGTAGACGATCACATCTTTCTCTTGACCGATACGGTAGGCGCGGTCTGTTGCTTGAGCTTCTTTCGCAGGGTTCCATGCCCGCGTGAAATGGAAGACGTGGTTGGCGGCCACCACGTTCAGGCCGGCACCTGCAGCCAACGGCGACAAGATGATCACATCAAAGCCGTCTTTGGCTGAGAACTTGTCAATATAGGACTGTCGGTTCTCAGAGTCCCCATTGACGATGAAGGGCTTGAGCTTGAAGCGCTCACGCAGGAAGTAATGCAAAGCTGCTTGCACTTCCCGAATTTCGGTGAAAACGATGGCTTTCTCGCCTTTGGCCTTGATGTCCTCCAGCTCGCTCAGCATCCACGCCAGCTTTGGAGAATTCCGGAGGTGCACATCCATGCCGGCAGGGTCCGGAACGAACTTCTTGCCGGGTAGGCAGTACGGCTCGGCGCACACCGCTTTCATGAAGTGCAGCGCATCAAACGACAGTCGACCACGTCGCTTGCCGTCTTTTTCCTGCCGTGCTTCTTGCAGGCGTTTAAGGCCACCTTTGTACAAGACGCGCTGGTGATCAGTGATGTCCACCTTCAGCAGATCTTGGTCTTCGAGCAGAGGCTTGAGCAGCCGGTCGTTCAAATCCTGACCGCTGACAGCGAAGAACTTGTTGGGAAGGTCTGCGGCAATGTCTTTTTTTGTTCGCCGCAGAGTCTGCGGTCGAATGAGAGATTGCAGACGGCGCAACGCTTGCACCTGCTCTTCAGACTTACATTCAATGGGCTTGCGGTAGGTCTTGAAAAACTCCTCCAGTGAACCGAGCAGGCCGGGCTGGAAGAAGTCGAACAAGCACCAGAGGTCAACCAGAGAGTTTTCAACCGGCGTGCCCGTGCAAGCAACACGGAATTTGGCCTTGAGCTTGCGAACAGCGCTGGAGACATTGGCGGCCGGATTCTTGATTCGCTGTGCCTCATCACAAATGACGAAAGTGAAATCTTGTTTCGCAAACGAAAACTCGAAACCGGTCAGCACATCGTATGTCGTGATGATGAGCTTGTTTTGCCCAACCCAATTGGGCACAAGCAGGTCCGCGATCCCCTTTGTTTTGAGCTCTTCGTCGATGCGATACCGGGGCTGCTTTCTATCCACCAGCTCGTTGCCATACAGAACGAGATGCTTAGGGTAGGACGGCGTGAAGAACTTTTCTACTTCGCTGGCCCAGTTCTGAAGCAGTGACTTTGGCACCAGAATCAACGATGGGGGTGCATCTGGCTCATCCTCGTATATCTTGCCAAGGACATTGAGCAGCTGAAGGGTTTTGCCCAAGCCCATATCGTCGGCCAGCAAACACCCGCGCACTTCGCCGGGCGCCTTGGCGTAGAGATGCTGGAACCAAGCTACGCCATACAGCTGGTGAGCCTTGAGTTGGATGTTTGGCCGAAGCGTACTTGGCAGTCGAGGCTCAACCCCATCCGGTGGAGTCAGTGACGCCTTGCGAGCCTCAACATAGTCGATGCTGTGAAAGTTGCTTTTGACCAGCAGAGTTTCTTTTTTCTTGCGCCCTTTGCCAGCCTCTTTGTCTTGCCCGCTGGAGTCTTGTCCTTTAGTGGGCTTTGACCCCGCCCCTGATGACTCTTGACCGCCCATAAGGGTCTTGAACCCATCGACCAGAACGCGTGCTTGAGCGGTCTCCAAGGACGAGGGGATGGCAGGATCATCAACGGTTGCCGCACCAGATTTCTCTGCTTCAGCGACCTTGCCTTCGTACTTCTCGACCCAATCCTTGGTCAATGGAATCAAGACAGGATCGCCACTCCCCGGTAGCATGACTTTCAGGATGGGCGTCAGATCGTCTGGAAGCCATCCGTTGCCCTCGTCACCCTCTTTCTTCTCTATCTGAAGTACAGGGACATAGATGGGCTTGGCAATGCCAATGCCTTCAACCCTGTCACTGTAGTCAGACAGCTCATAGATGTCTTCGAGCTTGATGATTGCGTCGCCTTGGCTTTGCCATGTACGCAGAATGCTAAGCATCCGATCCAACTCGACTTCGGCATTGGCGTCCAGCGTCAGATCAAATTCATTGAAGGCGACCATGAGCCGTTGGTCAGACAGTGCGTCTCCAATTTTGGCAGTGAGCTTAGAAAGGGCCTCTGGACTCTCGATGACCTCTTTGAAGCTTCCGCTATATCCGTCCGCGTAGAACTCGTTGATGATGAGTGTCGTGCTGACGATAGAGCCGTTTTGAACAGCCGCTTCCAGATGGAACGAAGTGGCCACCGTGTCGACATCGGCGCTCTCGTTCGTGTTTTCTGCCTCATCGAGCACGCCCTCGGCGTAGTCTCCGAGGTAGGCTCGTGGGTTGTGCACGAACATCTCGGCTTTGGTGCCAGCGACTTTGCGCGTGGGCATCTCCCGTTTGACCACTTCCAGAACCTTGCGCACAGGCTCCGAAAGGATGATGCGAACGCGTCCACCATCTCGCGTGATGTCGTAGTGGTCCTGCACAGCATGAAAGCCGTCAAAAGCAGCCAGCCAGCCGTCGGGCGCGCCGTCAAATGTTGGCTCTACCGTGTAAACCCGTCCGAAACTGGAGTCTTGCTTCTTCGCCGGAATTCGCAGTGTTTGCGGCGTTAAAACGATCGTCGAGGCCAAATAGCGGCTGCCAAATAGCGCTCCCGCCTTGAGTGCCAACGCTCTCGTCAAGCCCCATGCGGCTTCGTTTTCCTGCTGGCTTCGTGGTTGGGCCGAGCTGCCAAAGGTAATGCTAAGCGCGCCAAGTAGGTCATTGACCTCACGCGTGGCTATGGCTGCTTGTCCCTTGACGCGAACCTCTGGCGCATTGACGATTTGCAAATCCACCTTCTGGCCATCAAGAATCCAGCCCGTGATCTGGACATGGAAGATCTCGTCGGAGACCGCCCCTGTGTTTTCCAGAATTGGGACTGCTTGTGAGATGGTTGGTGGGTCAATCAATGCCAACAGTGCAGCATGTTCTGCATCTGCGGCCAACTGATAGAAGACATCCCAAGGCAACAGCACGCCTTCGGCGGAGAGTTGGCACTTGCCATCAATGAACAGATCCGACAGATAGGCACGCAGGAGCTTTTCTTCGGTGCTTGCACTCTCATCGACCTCAAGCAGCGCGTCTAAATCTATAGCCGCAACGCTCGCATTGAAGTTCAGCAATAGGCCCTGCGGCGTGATTTGCGTACGCAGCGCGGCTGTATCCGCCGGGGTTTTGGCACTAGAGCGGCGAAATAAGTCGAAAAGTCCCATCAGTCCTCAGCCCAATACCAACCTTGACGGCTAGCGGCCCATTGAAATCCCATTTTTTTGAGCTCGTTCTCGAGTGCAGCCCAGCCCCTCGGGTTGGTTACCCAGATGCGCCGAGTCAGGCCACTGCCCTTTTCTGTGACTTGAGCGCCTTGGTATTTGGAGACGATCTTGTGCACTTGGTCTACCGAGAGCGAAGGGCTTGCTTGGCTTGTCTGAGTGGGCCAGCGAAATGATTTTGCTGCGTCCGGGATCGTGTAATCAGAATTATCAGCAGTTCGCATGGCCGTTGTTTCTGCTGCTTTTTTATATGCACTTGAAGGCTTGGGTTCCGAGGCAATCAGCGCGGAGTCTTGGGTGAGGGCACCAATTTTCCCCAGTGTTGCTGCTTGCTCGCCACTTAACTTACTCCGCGCGGGCTCCTGCCGGGATGCAGTGCGATCAGGATGGATGCCAAGTTTGCCGAGCTCTATGGCAGCTCTCTCTTCCCAGCCATCCCGGTGAACGATCCGGAGTACACCGCCGTTGCCCGAGTAATAGCCACAACGGAGGTCAGCAGTAGTTCCGACGTAGCTGGGCTCGTACAGATCAAATTTCAGTTCATTACTGTTGTAAGCGTAAGCGCCGTTCCCGGTCTTACTGAATTCAACAAAAATGTAATTTCCGATTTGCATCAAGAATGCGTCGAGCTCTTTGTCCGTGGTTCCTTGTAGGGTCGCATAAGCACCCTCTTCAGATTCAAGTAGAGCGCGGATGCCGGCGTTGTGATTCTTTTGCCAGATGGTCTCTGAGCCAAACACCAGTCGAGTCCAAGAAATCTGGTTCATGTAGCGAGACCAGAATTTGAGACGCCCGTGGTCGGCATGACGGCGAGCAGCAAGAATGTCGAAGAAGTCACGGAGGTTGCGCTCATTCACCCAGCCCATCACCATCCGCCAAACGGCCTCGGGCACTTGGTTCCAAGCGGTGGCGATGCTAGCGGCCTTGAGCTTGGGGTTTTTCCAGACGGATGCGTGGATCACAAAATCGCGCAATTCCGGATGGACGGTCCTGCTCGAGCACTTGTGGTACCGGTTAAGGATTTCTGCGATTGCTTTGTCACGGTAGACGGGCGCAGATTTGACCAGCTCGATGAGCATCAGGATCTGGCTTCGGAATTGCTCGTCATTGCCTTGGGTGGCGTGTTTCACGGCGCCAAGGACAAGTTCTTGCCAGAACCAGCTACTGGCCGGTATGCCAAGGTTTTCAGCCAGCGCCTTGATGTGATCCGTATTGCCCGCCAAATAGTCACGGGCGTACTTCTCAACTGGGCTGTCCGAGAGCAGCTGGCTTTCATCTCGAAGGATGCGTACCCAGTCCGGGACGGCCAGCTGTCCAGACTGTTTATCTATTGATGGCCATGTGCGGTTGAGCAGCCGGCGTAACTTCGTAAATCCGGCCATCCCAGCTTCAGTCGTAGTCCGGGCAAGGTCGTAGGTCAGATACGAGTTCAGCAGTGAGTACCAAGTCAGGCGCCATAGGTCGCCTGTGTACGCATCGTTTTCGTACTTGCGAAGCAGGTCATCGCAGTACTCGCTCTCAAGAACGGTTCTGCCTCGCTGCTCCTTGATGGGGATAGAGACAGCAGCAGCAACAAGGTCCATCGCCCAGTCATCGAGTTTGTCTCCGCGAAGCAGAGACAGTGCGGCTTTATAGGCGTCCTGACTAGATGGCTTGGCTTTGGAGAAGTCTTTGAAAAGCGTCTCGGCTTTTTGGACTTCCTTTATGACCATTTCGGGAAACCCGAACTGGACGCGGTTGAGCCCCATGCCTTCGATAGAGGCTTTCAGGCGGTTCAACAGCGTTTGGTCGATCATCCTTGACAGACCCCAAATGTCGGATTGAGCAGAGGATCTTTCTGACCTTTTTCAATCTCATCAAGCGTCCAGAATTCGATCCGAATAGCAGCCCTTCGGCTTTTCTTCATGTCCTCCAAGATTGAGTACGAGGAAAAGCCACCTAGGGAAAAGTACTTCTGTACATCCAATAGTTGTTCATGAGTCAATGTGGGCGACTCAGGGGTTGGCGAGACCAGTGCGCAAATCACACTTCGGCTGCGAGCCGTGCTAAGTGCCAAATTGTGGGTATAGCTGCCAGCTTGATCTGTAAATCCTTCAACGATGAATCGCTTGATCCACTTTCCGTTCTCTGTTTTCTTGGCTTTCAGCAGTGTGGGGATGTATGTTCTAAGTTCCGCCTTGACCTCATTGGCGATAAGGTACGAGTTGGTGTCAAAAAACACTTTATCGCCAAGGTCAAAGATGTAGTTCGAGGTGTCTACCTGCACCCATGGGAATGGTTTGCTCGCAACCTTTAATTCTTCAATCAGCTTTTCGATTTGCTGTTGACGCTGAACACCCTTCTTGATGGACTCCGGAATGCTCTTTTGGATGGAGATGAGCGTCACGGCCATGACGACAAGAAAAAGTGTCATCAGTGCCGTCATCAAGTCAGAAAACGAGATCCAGAATGGACTCTCGCCGTCAGACTTGTTTGAGCGTTTTTTGAATATCTGGGAAAACATTCAAGGCTCACTGTTTGCGCATGCGCTGCATGAACTGGGCGAGCTCTTGGACTACTCCTGTGAGCTGGTTGGACAGAACGGAGATGTTCTTGTCTGTTTCGCCAACTACGCGTTGAACTTGGCTCACCAGTGAGTTGCCAAACGTCTCGAAAGCCGAGACTAACTGGTCGTTGACTACGCTGAGATTGCGGCGGCTTTCTTCCTCCGCTGCACGCAGCGCTTTGACGCTGGTTTCAACGCCTTCGATAAGCTGTTGAGAGACGCCAGCTTCGCGTTTGGCCGATTCAATGAGGCCTGTGAGCGCCAAGACCTGCGAATCAACGGTCTTACGGGTGGCGTCGTATTTCTCAAAGCCGCTGTTCACTGCCAGCGAAGCCGCCTGCAGTGCATTAGAAGAAGATTTCACTTGCTCAATGAATGCAGCTGAATCATCCAGTGCGCGAGTAACGGAGCTGCCTGCAGTCTCGAATCGCTGAGCGGCCGAGCCCATGGTCAGAGCACCTTGGTTCATTCCATCGACGGCGCGCGTGGAAACATCGCGAATTGCGTTAATACTTTCCTGTGTCTTAAGTACCTGATCACTGACGGCACGCAGGAGTTCTTCGACATTTGCTGACAGCCCCGTGACCATCTTTCCAGTTTGATCTGTGAGCACTTTGGTGCGATTCTCATCTTCCTCGGAGGCACTCTTGCGTGAGGCTTCCATGCTGGCAATTGATTTACCCACTTCGCTCAAAAGGCCTGCGATGGTTTCATTCATCGCATCTTTGGACTTGCTCTGTTCCTCCGCCACCAGCGACCTGAAATCGGTGACGAACTGCGTCATTTGCTGGGTGAGCTGCTGCTGGTTGTCGGACGCTGTCTGCATCGCAGCGGCAAGCTTGTCTGACATTTGTGTTGCCGCATTCTCGTTAGCCTTCTGGATGTCTTGGACCAGCACCTGCAACGAAGTTTGCACAGAGCCCATTGCTGCCATGGAGCGTTGCATCTGCTCGTTGATACCGTTGATTTGGCCACCGAAGGTATCTTCCAGCTTGGCCATGAAGCCCGTGAGCATGGTCTCGAGCATCGTATTGACCTGCGCAGAGTTGCCAGCGGCATTGTTTTCCATGACCTCGCGCACGCGCTGCATTGGTTCAGCAATCGACTCTGCAATGCTGCGACCGACGGTTTCCCCAATGTGCTGGCCAGAACTGATTTGGGCCTGAATTTGACGTTCTGTCAGGTTGGTCATCAGGCGCGTGAGATCCTCAACGAGGGCATCTTTGAGCTGGGCTGTATGTACCTCTGATTTTTCAGACGACTCAACAAGCCGCTGCAAATATTCCTCACCAGCCCCTGACTTGTACAACGAGTCGATCAGATCGCACAGGCGCTCGACCTTAGCGTTCAGGCGTGCTACGAGGTAGCGACTGAAAAATACCACCAGCATCGCGCAGAAAATGGCCGCTGCGGACACAGTAAAGGCATGCATGACGGCCTCTAGCAGCGGGCCCAGACCGGCAACTGCATCGGATGTATTGGT
Source organism: Pseudomonadota bacterium (assembly GCA_041169105.1). GTDB lineage: Bacteria > Pseudomonadota > Gammaproteobacteria > Burkholderiales > Burkholderiaceae_C > Limnohabitans_A. The sequence continues at coordinate 9,811 of JBEEJQ010000023.1, forward strand.
AGCAATGGCTCCTTTGAAACTATCCAAGCCGTGCAACAGACCTGCGAAGGTGCCGATGATCCCCAGACCGGTAAGAATGCCCGGCAGGTGACGCCAAAAATCATCAAAGAGTGGCGCGTCAACCAGTGATTCCTTTGTGAACATCATCTCGGCAGGCATGCTCGAGCGGTATTCCACAACAGAAGTTTGACCATTCAACGCCAGTCGCATCGGATGAAGAGTATCCGAATACTCATTCCAGATATGCAGTAACGGCTGTTTAGCGAAGATGGCATCAAGCTCGCGTGGATCACGACCGTTATGCTGACCAAGCTTTGCCTCCAGGCCTCTAATTGCAAGTGCCAGTCCTTGAGCGCTCCCTCGAAATTTTCGGATGAAAATCACGAAAAAACCCAGCGTCAACAGGCTCACAAGTACAAGTATGAAATTCGGTAGCTGTGAAAGTAGTGATGCAAAAAAAATCACTTGGAAGTCCTTAGGCTTATTCTTGTTTGGCTGGCCGGACATTCCCGACCACTGTTCTTATGACTGTAAATTTTGCCCTTTTTAATCCTCTTAAATCATCCGACTGATACAAGCACGAAAAAAAAGAGCGCCCAACTTGGAAGGCCTTTGACTGCTTAAAGGCTACTTATTCTCGGCCTATGCCCGCCGTTTCTCGTGTTGTGCCTCGCTCTACATCCTACAACCGACATCGGCGTGGCGAAGGTCTGAACTGCAGCGATTGCGGTCTCTCACTTTCTCATACTCAGCGCCGTTTAGCGGCCATTCACAATGCCAGAGGCGATTCTGATCATTGCTCACGGTTGACTAGGACGTTCGGAGCGCTTCACCACCAACCCGCGCAACATGGCAAAAATGCGCCGCGCGAGTTGAAGCCGCCGTACCCTCGCCTCATGTCCCCAGCATGCTATAGACTGACTTATAAGATCAACTACAGTCAGGGAGGTCGTGTGCCAATAAAACTAACTCCGTTCGGAGCGACGGACTCGCTGTGGACCGGCAATACATGGGCTGTGCCTGACGACGATGTCCTTGCTAAGTGGATCGCGTGGGTGGCCATTGGCCAAGCGTTCCACGTCGCAGAGATTCTTCATGCGGTGAAACCCACCGGGACCCCTCCCACGAACGACGCGGCGAAGTTAGACGCCGTGGAACTCCTAACCCAGAAAGGCGCAGACCCATGGCACCGAGACGGGTGGATGTTTCAGGTTATGTCGTGGCTCGCGGCCCATTTGAACACGCCAGGCGCCCTAATTGCGCTTCCACACTTGATTCACGCCGAGAAGGGCCTCGACGGCCTCGAAATACTGCTTGATGCGTCGCAGGACGTTGTCGCGACCATTATTTTCGAGGACAAGGCGACCGAAAACCCACGAGACATGGTTCGAAAAGAAGTTTGGCCGGAGTTCGTCAAATTTGAATCGGGACATGGAGTAAACAGACTCACGCAGCAAGCCTCTGGAATTTTGGCGGCGGCACATCACCCGAACCCGAATGCAGCTATCAATAAGATTTCATGGAATACGACTAGGCGCTACCGCATCAGTATTACCGCAAGCAAAAGCACGCCTGCTTCTCGGAAAAGCCTCTTCAAGGACTACGACACGAAGGTTCAGGGAAGCATAGACCGTCGAAAGGCAGAAGTCTTCGTGGTTAACGACGTTAGAGCGTGGATGGCGAATCTAGCTGCCAAAGCAATCGCTCAAGTGGCCACGTTCTAAGTTCGGGAGAGCTTTGCGATGTTTGACCCTTCTACCGAAGACCTGATTCGGCACGCACCTACTCTAGATGGACTGGATAACAACCAGCTCTCGAAAGAGTTCACGCGTATATATACAACCATCGTGGCTGCGCGCATGCGGCTTCGTGACTTGGCTGCACAAGCCGACGCAGAGGATGAGTCAAGGGTAGAGACGCTTTCAAACGTCGCCAAAGAGATGAAGTTCCTCAGGGAGCTTGCGAGCACGCAAGAAGCTCTCATCTCCGTGAGTCCCTCTCGCGAAGACCGACGCTCGGCGGCTTTCGTCGCTGGTACCGCGCACTACGTTCTCTTGCAGGCAGAACGCATCCTTGGGGAAAAGGTGGTCTCACGCCTCGAGCTGGATTACGTTTCACCTGAGGTGTCTGCGACTGTGCTCTTCATGATTGCTGGAGCGAGTGCTGACGCCGCCGAGATGGCCGGAGAGATTGAAGAAAACTTCTCTCAGCCAAATCCCCATCGGGCTTCGCTCTTGGCTGCAATCCGTCGATTTGCCAAGGGAGAACTCGGCAGTATTAAGCCGCAGTCCGAGTTCGAAAGTACCGCTAGTGATGGTCGGAAAAGCATTGAGCGGGCGATTGATGCGCTATACCACCTGCTTCACAACGGGCTGGCCGCCCTAGCAGCGGAAATGCTCGGCGATTCGGATTCGAGTAGCGAGGCGGAGTTCGCGAGAGTGGAGGCTGTTTGCAGCCGAACAATCGATAGCCCGAATGCAGGTCAACCTATGGTTAGGATCTTTGCTGGGCCACGACATTTAGCCGTGTTGCTTAAGATTCTTGCCGGAGACTTTCCGCAGGCTAGTGTTGCCAATCTCAGTCCGCCTAACGGCACCGACTCTTCTAGGTGGAGGCGCGGAATACGCCATATTTCACGCCGTCGTCCGTACCTTTGGCCGAACCACCTTGACGCAATTCAAAGCGGATACCTCGACATCGGAACATCCGCTGCAATCAGTTTCCCAACCGGAGCAGGGAAGTCAACGCTATCTGAACTGAAAATACTTGCCACACTCAGCAAGCAGTTGGATGTTGTGTTTCTGGCTCCGACGCTATCACTCGTCGACCAAACGGCAAGAGTCCTAGACGCCGCGTTCCCTGACGCGGATGTCGAACGCGAGTACGCGAGCGATGACCCCTTCGGATTCGACGCTATCCGTCTTCCTCCAATCACCGTCATGACGCCGGAGCGATGCCTTGCTCTGATGGGCTTCGAACCGAAACTATTCGAGAACGTTGGCCTCATCGTCTTTGACGAATGTCACCTACTGCATGCCATCGACACAGAGAGGGGGAAGCGTGCCGTCGATTCCATGCTATGTGTGCTCAATGCCGTGGAGCTTGCTCCGAAGGCCGACATGCTGATGCTGTCTGCCATGATGAGCAACGCAACTCAAATTGCTGGATGGCTCCAGAGCGTCATGAATCGGCAATGTCTTGCACTCTCCATGAGTTGGAAGCCGACTCGACAGGTGCGCGGCTGCCTGGTGTATCCGCGTTCCGAGGTCGACGCATTGACGACCCTCGCGAGGTCATTGAAGGCCTCTGCAACGACTACCGCGCCTCCTGAAAAGGCAAAGCGACAAATGCTGGCTCGGCCACAAGGCTTCTTCGGTTTGAAGCAGACTTGGGACACGACGAACCGCGTCGACTACGCACTGCTTCCCTTGCTTGACCGGCCGGTTCAATTGGCGCTCAGCAAGCACTGGAAACTGACGCCGAACGCGAACAACGTTGCGTCGGCGATAGGGTCTGCCGCCGTCGACCACAGTTCCTCTCGGGTGCTCAAGACCCTCATCTTTTGCCAGACGACAGTTAACGCGAACAGCACTGCCGAGCACACCAGGGAGCGGCTGGGCAAGAACGCAATCCAATTGAGCACAGAGGAGAATCAACTCTTCGACCTTGCCTTGCAAGAAGTTGGAAGCGAAGACAGTCTATACATTGAAATATCCCCTAAGAAGGAAGTGACTTCATCGGCGCTGCCGCATCATGCCCGGCTTCTACCTGCGGAGCGGCACCTGCACGAGTCGCTGTATCGACGCAAAGATGGCATCCATGTGTTGGCCGCGACGTCGACGCTTGCTCAGGGAATGAATCTGCCTAGCCAGATTGTTCTGATTGCAGGCGACAGCCGCTTCGACGCAGCAAACAACCAACTCGAACGCCTGCAGGCCCACGAGCTGCTGAACGCGGCGGGTAGAGCAGGAAGAGCCGGCGAGAGTTCGTATGGGTTCGTTCTTGTCATCCCAAGCAAAGTGGTCTTCTTCGACGATTCGGTCGGCCTCATCCATGAACATTGGACGAGCCTCAAGGAAATTTTTTCACAATCGGACCAATGCCTTGCTATTGAGGACCCACTTGCGCCGATTCTCGATTCAATACACTCTCATGAAGAGAATCACGTCGCAGCCGACTATCTGCTCCGACGCCTTCCTGTCGGTGAATCGGATGAAGAGACGGAGACGAAGTCTCGCGCAATATTGGCTCGAACCTTCAACGCATACCTCAAAGGTCTGTCCGGTGACCAGAGTTGGTTGGAGTCTCGCGTAACTGCAGCAATCGCGGCCAAGAAGGAGCTTGTAGACCCGGATGAAGATTCCGATTGGTCGAATGTGCTTGCAGCGAAGTTCGGCATTCAAGCTTCCACGCTTCGCTCATTAGAAGCACACCTTCAGTTACCCCCGAGTGACACTTCAGTAAACGGTTGGACTCGATGGCTCTTCGATTGGCTGAAGTCGGAACCAAGGGCCTTCATTGAGATGACTCGTCAGGAAGGACTTGAAACCTTGTTCGGCAGCAAATTTACTGCGCTGACGACGCCGGAGGCGCGAGGAGAATTTGCCATTCCGAGACTACTACAACTCCTCGAAGCATGGATGGCAGGGAATACGTTCACGTCCATGGAGAAAGTCTTTAACGCTTCCCTGACTAAGCTAAATAAGTGCGAGAACAGCCGGGACTTCGTCCTGCGAGTTCTCCCAGACATCGCGTACATCGCATCTCTTCCCGAATTGGTCCGCCGTGCGAGCGAGGCCATCGACGAATCTTGGCTGCCCCTTGAACGATTAAGTGGATGTGTTCGAGACGGAGTGGACACCCTCGAAAAACTCGCCCTCTATCAAATCATCGGCAGGTCAGGTGCTCGCATCGCAACGCACGAAACTTGGGATGCCTGCGAGTTCTGGACTGCAGCGGCAGAGCCCGACGAGGACTGGAAGACATTGCGACACCGCGTAAAGGAGGGCTGGAACACGTGGAAGACCCCATAAGCCCAAAAGGGCATAACACAGGGCGGCTATGCCTCCAAGCAAGCTAATTCGCAGCAAGTAGGGTCTGCAACTACTGATCGTTCAGATCGAAGTACCTGCCAGCGGCCTAATTTGACGCGCCACGACAGATCCCTTGGACTCGCTATCCAGGAGTCAAAGTCCGCGTAGTTGTCATTGGCGAACGTCAGCAATCAGCCTGAACTGGACACTTCCCTGGCTCGTCCTGCAGCCACTATGCAAAGAACTTGAGTTCAGTCTGCGATACGTGTTGTGACGAGTACACCAACCATTGGGCCTGAACCTTCAGCCTCAGCCCCGCATCAAGCCCTGGCTGGCCTGAACGCCTCCGCCACAAAGTCCACAAAGGCTCGCACCCGCGCGGCCGATTTGTGTTGGGCAGGATAGACGGCATAGATGTCGGCATCGGGCGTGTGGTGCTGTGGCAGCAGTTGCACCAGCTGGCCTTGCGCCAGGTGCTCGCGGATGTCCCACTCGGCGCGCATCAGGATGCCGTGGCCGTCCAGCGCCCATTGCACGGCGATGCTGCCGTCGTTGGTGGTCAGGTTGCCACGGGTCTTGATGGTTTCGGTTTTGTCCGTGCGCCCACGCGTGAGTTTGATCACGCCGCAGGCTTCGTCACTCAGTGAAGGCAGGTCGACCGATGGATGCCGCTGCACATCGACTTGCGGGTACCGCTGCACAAAGCGGCTGTGCAGTGGCTCAGATTTTAAGCAGACGCCGCGCCTCGGCCACCACCGCTTCGGGCGTGATGTTGAAAAGTTTGTACAGCGCATCGGCCGCGCCACTGGCCCCAAAGCCGGTCATGCCCACAAAGCCGCCGTCGATGCCCAAATAAGCGTCCCAGCCCTGGCGCACCGCGGCTTCTATGCCGACACGCACACCTTGTGCCGCATCACCCAGCACGCTTTGGCGGTAGGCCGCATCTTGCGCGTTGAAAAGTTCCCAGCAAGGCAGTGACACCACGGCGGTGGCGATGCCCGAGGCTTCGAGTTGTTCGCGTGCCGCCACCGCCAGCGCCACTTCAGAGCCCGTGGCCAACAGCGTGACCTGGCGCGGGCCGCAGGCGGCTTCGTGCAGCACATAGCCGCCGCGACCGGCCAGGTTGCCCGGTGTGTGCATGGTGCGCACCAGCGGCAGCGACTGGCGCGCAAAGACCAGGCTGACCGGGCCGGTGTGGTGGGCCAGTGCGGCTTCCCAGCATTCAGCGGCTTCCACCGCGTCGGCGGGGCGCATGACCAGCATGTTGGGCATGGCGCGCAGCGAAGCCAAAATTTCGACAGGCTGGTGCGTGGGGCCGTTTTTGCCGATGCCGATCGAGTCGTGGCTGAACACGAATTTGACCGGCAGCCCCATGAGAGCCGCCATGCGCATGGCGGGGCGCTGGTAATCGGCAAAGGCCAGATAAGTCACTGACAGCGGCAGCACTCCGCCGTGCGCGGCCATGCCGTTGGCCATCGAGCCCATCACATGCTCACGCACGCCGCAATGCACATACGAGCCGCCTCGGTCGTCTGCCGTGAAGGCCGTCAGGCCACGCTTGTGGCTGGTGGGCGCTTCCAGGTCGGCGCAGCCCACCATGCGTTCAGGCAGCAGCGGGGTCAGCAGGTCGTTGATCTCGGCCGAGATGAAGATGCCGCTCGGCGCAGGCGGGGCCTGCAAGGCGTTTTGTTTGTAGTCCAGCAAGACTTGTTGCCAGTTGGCGGGCAACTCGCCGCGCATCACGAGCTCAAACTCGGCGCGCTCGGCTGCGGGCAGGGCGGCCACCCGCGCTTGCCATGCAGTGTGCGCGCCTTGGCTGCGTTGACCAGCGGCGCGCCAGGCTTGCTGCACAGCATCGGGCACTTCAAACGGGCCATGCGTCCAGCCCAGCAGTTCGCGGGCGGCTTGCGCGTCTTCTTCAAACAGGCGGCCACTGTGCCCACCGCGCTGGCCTTGCAAGCGGGCAATGCCCTTGGCGATCACGGTGCGGCACGCCAGCATCGACGGGCGCGGGTCGGCGCGGGCGGCGTCGAGCGCGGCAGACACGGCTTCGATGTCGTGCCCATCCACCCGGACCACATGCCAGCCCGCCACGCGAAAGCGCTCGGCCACGTCCTCGCTGATCGACAAATCGGTGCTGCCGTCGTCGGTGATCTGGTTGTCGTCCCAGAGCAGCACCAGCTTGCCCAGGCGCAGGTGCCCGGCCAGCGAAATCATCTCCTGGCCCACGCCCTCTTGCAGGCAGCCGTCGCCCACAAAGGCGTAGGTGTAGTGATTGACCAGATCCTTGCCAAAGCGGGCGTTCAAGTACGCCTCGGCTACGGCCATGCCCAAGGCGTTGGCAATGCCCTGGCCCAGCGGGCCGGTGGTGACCTCAATGCCGATGGCCGGGTTGCGCTCGGGGTGGCCTTCGCAGTGCGAACCCAGCTCGCGAAAGCGCTGGATTTCTTCGATCGGAAAGCCCGCGTAGCCCGTCAGGTGCAGCAGCGCATACAAGAGCATCGAGCCGTGCCCGTTGGACAGCACCACGCGGTCGCGGTCAAACCAGTTGGGCTCAGCTGGGTTGAACTTGAGGTGGCGCGTGTACAGCGCGGTGGCAATTTCGGCCATGCCCAAGGGCACGCCCTGGTGCCCTTCCTGGGCTTTGACGATGGCGTCGATCGAGAGAAAACGGATGGCGTGGGCCAGGGCTTGATGGGGGTGGGTGCTCATGTCATGGGCGAGCGCCTGGGCCGTGGGCCCGGTGCTCGCCTGTCTCCTGTTGGGGGCAATCAATGTTGGGGATTTTTGCCAGCCCCATACATGAAGACAAGCGATGAATATTCAGGGTTGGATGAATGTGGTTCAGGTGATGGGAGTCTTGCCTGATTCCATTGTCTTAGGTGCATTTTTTGTGGGGCGAAAGGCATCTATAGGCAAGGGAAATACAAAACGGATGACGAGTATGCCAACTGTTCAAAATGTGGATCGCCGCTCTTCGCAGAATAAGATAGACATTTGGCGATTGTTTCGTGTGGCACACCCTCGTTGCTTTACCCTGCAATGCCCGGACCTTGCGCACAAAGCCGCGCAAGGCTTGTGATTTTGAACGTTAGCCGTCCCCAATCAACTTAGGTGCACTGAAAATGCCACACACGAATGCAATAAAAAAAATCGTCGATTCTCTGCGCAAAAAAAACCAAGCTTTGACTTCTACCGACATAGATGCCGCCATTGAAAACCTTGCAAAGCAGGGCTATGCGTACAACGCTGCTTTATTTCCGTCGCTCCCCTCAAACCATCAATGGGCCATCCCTCCACTCGAAAAGCCCGAGTCTTTGGCCGAGGCGTTATTGTGGAAAATGGGTAAATGGCAAATTTATAAGTCCTTTGTTGGACATTACAACGGCAAGACCACCGAGCCGAAAAAAACTGACGTTGTCTTCTATGCTTTCGCCAAGCACCTGCAAAGCGATGCCAACCCAATTTATGACCAGCACGCCCTTCGAGCACTATGGGCCATTGATAGCAACCTTTCGCAGGAGGGGGTGGAAATTTGCCGCAGTCTTCTGACAAAAAAAGATGGGGACTGGAGGCCCATAGCATCTGGCGCGAACACATCTGCTGGATATAGCCTTTATGTTGAGCGCGTTAAAAAACTGGCGGAATCTGATGTATCGCTTGGTACTCTTGACAAACTGCTCATGCCACTAGGTCAAGCCCTAAAAGACAACACAAGAAACGTTACCGAGTTCATGGCTTTAACTAGGTGCGCGGAGTGACGGCTAACTGTTGGTTCAACGCGGATGCCAACACTGGCTATGCCTTCGGCATTTTCATGGCCGGCGTTGGTGCCCTCCGCGCTTCGCGCTCCGGCACCGGTTAATCTGGGCGTTGGGCTCACTGCCCCGCCTCCCCCCGCAACCACTCCACAAAACACTTCACCTCCGGCCGCGAGGCATGCCGCGCCGGGTAGACCATGAAGTGCCCTTGCACTTCCAGGCTGAGCCGGTCTTCGAACACGGGTTGCAGCTTGCCGCTGGCGATCAGTGATTGGCCGATGCTGGCGCTTTCCAGGGCCACGCCGAGTTTTTGCACGGCCGCGTCCAGGCTCATCATGGCGCGGTCAAAGCGCAAGCCCATGCGCTCGGGGCGCAGATCGCCGCCAAAGCGGGCAAACCAGTCGGGCCATTGCGCCACGTTCACACTCGACTGGATCAGCGGCACGCGCAGCAAGTCCGCGGGTTCGTGCAGTGCGTGCTGGCGGATGAATTCGGGGCTGGCCAGCGGCTGGATGCGCTCGGTGAAGATCGGCTCGACTTCGAGGTTGGGCCAGTTGGGCAGGCCGTAGCGGATGTCGATGTCCATCTGCCCGAGCTGAAAATCCGAATGCACATGCGAAGCCGACAGCACCAGCGAGATTTGTGGGTGTTGCTCGGTGAAGTGGGCGATGCGCGGCATGAGCCACAGGCTGGCAAAGCTGGGACTGCAATGCACATACAGGGTGTCCTGCACGCCGTGGCGCAGGTCTTCGGTGGCGGCGTTGATGGCCCCCAGGGCGCTGGCCACCCTCTGCAGGTACTGCTGGCCCGCAGGCGTCAGCTCCACCCCTCGCGCTGAGCGCTCGAACAAGCGCACGCCCAGCAGCCCTTCGAGCTTGGCCACTTGGTGGCTCACGGCCGATGGGGTCAGGTGCAGCTCTTCGGCGGCCAGTGCAAAGCTCTTGCGGCGGGCAATGGTTTCAAAGGCCTGCAAGGCGGCAAGTGGTGGGATCATGGCGTGAAATCCGTTCAGTTATTGCGTTGCAACATGAATGAAATTAAATCGCCTGTGAGTTTATATCGTTTGTCTTCATGCACAGGCTTGAACACAATCGCGCCACTCGATCAACGCATTGCATTCAAAGGAGACAAGCATGCTGCTCAAAGACAAAGTGGCCGTCATCACTGGCGGGGCTGGACTCAACGGTCTGGGTTTTGCGACCGCCCGCATGATGGCGGAGCAGGGCGCCAAGGTGGTGATCCTCGATCTGGAAGTGGCCGACCCTCAGGCCGCTGCCGCCCGTCTGGGCGCTGACCATTTGGGCTTGGTGGCCAACGTGACCGACAAGGCTTCGTGCGAAGCCGCCGTGGCCCAGATCAAGGCCAAATACGGCCGCATCGACGTGCTGGTCAACAACGCTGGCATCACCCAGCCCGTCAAGTTTTTGGACATCACCGGCAGCGACTACGACCGCATTCTGGACGTGAGCCTGCGCGGCACGCTCTACGCCTCGCAAGCCGTGTTGCCGGTGATGATTGCGCAAAACAGCGGCTCCATCGTCTGCATCTCCTCGGTGTCGGCGCAGCGTGGCGGCGGCATCTTGGGTGGGCCTCACTACTCGGCGGCCAAGGCCGGTGTGTTGGGCTTGGCCCGTGCCATGGCGCGTGAGTACGGCGGCAACAACATCCGCGTGAACTGCGTCACACCGGGCCTGATCGCCACCGACATCAACAAGGGCAAGATCCCGGACGACAAGCGCCAAGCCATTCTGGATGGCATTCCGCTGGGCCACATTGGCGAGCCCAACGACGTGGCTGGCTGCGTGGTCTTTTTGGCCAGCCCCCTGTCCAAATACTGCACCGGCGTCACTTTGGATGTGAACGGCGGCATGTTGATCCACTGATTTCGGCAGTACCTCTTTCAATCACAACACTGGAGACAAAACCATGAAAAGCATTTCCCTGATCCGTCGCACGGTACTGGCCACGGCCCTGTTGGCCGCTGCGGGCTTGGCCGCAGCCCAGACCGTCAAGCTGACCCTGGCCCACGGCAACCCCCCTGACAACCCACGCCATGTGGCCGCTGTCAAGTTTGCAGACACCGTCAAGGCCAAGACCAATGGCCGCATCGAAATCCAGGTGGCGCACTCGGCCCAGTTGGGTGACGACGCGGCCATGGTGACCGCACTGCGTTCGGGCACGCTGGACTTCTCGGCCAACAGCCAGGGCGCGGTGTCCACCGTGGTGCCCGAGTTCGCTGCCTTGGGCATGCCCTTCTTGTTTGCGGATGCTGCCAAGGCCTGGGCCGTGATGGATGGCCCGATCGGCAAGGAGCTGGGTGAAAAGGCTGCTGCCAAGGGCATGGTGTTGCTGGGCTTGTGGGACAACGGCATTCGCCAGATGTCCAACAGCAAGCGCCCGATCAAGTCGCCCGCCGACATGAAGGGCCTGAAGATGCGTACACCACCCGATGCGGTGACGGTGGACATCATGCAGGCCATGGGCGCCGACGCGCAGCAGATCAAGTTCTCTGAACTGTATGTGGCGCTGCAGCAGGGCGTGGTGGATGGCCAGGAAAACCCACTGACCAACATCGCCTCGGCCAAGCTCTACGAAGTGCAAAAGTACATCAGCCTGTCGGGTCACAAGTACGAGTCCACCCCGTTCCTCATGAGCAAGCGCAGCTGGGACCGTATGACCCCGGCTGACCAGAAAGTGGTCAGCGAAGCCGCAACCGAAGCGACCACTTTGCAGCGCCGCCTGAACAAGGAAATCGACGACAAGCTGGTGGCCGAGCTCAAGGGCAAGGGCGTGCAGATCGACACCGTGGACCGCAAGGCTTTCATGGACGCGTCGGCATCGGTCTACACCAAATGGACCGCTGGCCCGATTGGTGACTTCGTCAAGCGTGTGCAGCAAGCTGCGCGCTGATTTTTCTTTAACCTGGACCTGCCCTGGCGGCGGGTCCGCAAGGTGATCTCATGAATCCTCTTTTCAAAGCGGTGGACGCCGTCATCGCCTGGTGGTGTCACGCCGTGCTGTATGTGACGCTGTCGGTGGTGTTTGTCATCCTGAGCGTGAACGTGGTCCTGCGCTACGCCGCAGGCAGCAGCCTGGCCTGGGCGTCCGAGCTGCCCGAGCTGATGTTCCCCTGGATGATCATGTCTGGTGTGGTCATTGCCGCGCAGCATGGCTCGCACATTGCTGTGGTCATCCTCACGCAGAAGTTGGGCGCTGCCCGCCGTTGGGTGTTGACCGCTGGCTCTTTTGTGGTGGCGGGCCTCTACCTTGGTTTGGCTTATGCCGCTTGGCCCGTGTTTGAAATTGCAGCCGATGAGCGCTCGCCCATCATGCAGGTTCCTGGCTCGGTGAGCGTGGGTTGTTTGCTGCTGGGTTTTGTGATGTTGGCCATCGTGACCTTGGTGCGCGTGCCGCAAGTCTGGCGCGGTGAAGACCACAACGAATTGGGAGAAGACGCATGACCGCCTTGATCATTGGTTTGTTCATCCTGGCCGCGCTGGCCTCGATCCCGATCGCGCATTCGCTGGTGCTGGCCTCTGTGGCGGGCTTGTTCATCATCGACCGGGTGCCTGTGCACCTGGCGGTGGAGCAGATGCTGACGCAAACGCAAAGCTTTCCGCTGATTGCGATTCCCTTTTTCATGATGACCGGCGCGCTGATGGTCAGCGGCCGACTCGGTCAAAGCCTGGTCAATCTGCTGACCATGATGATCGGCCGTGTGCATGGCGGCCCTGCCCAGGTGGGCGTGTTGTCGTCCACCATTTTTGGCGGTGTGTCAGGCTCGGCCGTGGCTGACGCTTCGGCGATTGGCTCCATGCTGATCCCCTGGCTCAAGAAGCTCGGCTACCCCGCACCATTTGCCGCAGGCACGCTGGCCGCTGCAGCGACCATCGACATCCTGATCCCACCCTCGATCCCGATGATCGTGTATGCGTTGGTCTCGGGTGCCTCCATTGGCGCGCTGTTTGTGGCGGGCATCTTGCCGGGTCTTTTGATGTGCGGTGGCTTCATGTTGGTCTGCTACGTGCAGGGCCGTCGCCGCAATTTCCCACGCGACACCACGCCGTTTGTGTGGAGCGATTTTGGGCACCAGTTGTTGCATGCAGGGCCTGCCCTGGCCATGCCCGTCTTGATCATCATCTTCCTGCGCTTTGGCATCGCCACGCCGACCGAGGTGAGCGTCATGTCCACGCTGTATGCACTGGTGGTGTCGGGCCTGGTCTACCGCGACCTGAACCTGACCAAACTCAAGGCCGCCGCCATCGAGGCTGGCGTGTCCACCGGTGTCGTGCTCTTGATCATCATGGCGTCGAGCGTGGTCGGCTGGATCGTGACTTACGAACAACTGCCCGCGGCCTTCACGCAATATGCCAAAGAGACGCTGCAACAACCTTGGCTGATCATCCTGGCCATGAACCTGATCATGCTGGCGGTGGCCATGTTCATCGACTTGCCTGCTGCTGTGCTGTTGCTCACGCCGATGTTTGTGCCACTGGCTTCTGCTGTGGGCATGGACACCATCCAGCTGGGCATCATGATGATCGTGAACCTGTCCATCGGCCTGTACCACCCGCCGATTGGCACCACGCTGTTCATCACCAGCTCGATCGCCAAGGTGCGCATCGGCGATGTGGTCAAGGAGCTGATTCCCTTCTATGCCGTGGCCATCGCTTTGTTGCTGGGCTTCGCTTACCTGCCCTGGCTGATCATCCGCTGAACCCTCACTCCATTTTCAGAACTGACATGAGCAACCTTCAAGAATTGGCCCAAGTGGCTTGGCGCATTCGCCGTTACGCGCTGCGCATGGGCGAAGTGCAAGGGCAGGGCTATGTGGGCCAAGCCCTGGGCTATGCCGACGTGCTGGCCGTGGCCTATGGCCATGCCATGAACTTTCGCGCAGATGACCCTGAGTGGGCCGACCGCGACCGTTTTCTGCTCTCGCACGGGCACTACGCCATTGCGCATTACGCCGCCATGATCGAGGCCGGGATCATCCCCGAGTCCGAACTGGAGACCTACGGCAGCGACGACAGCCGACTGCCCATGTCGGGCATGGCCACCTACACACCCGGCATGGAAATCTCGGGCGGTTCGCTGGGCCAGGGCCTGCCGATTGCCGTGGGCATCGCGCTGGGCTTGCGCCACCAAAAGAGCCCGGCCTTTGTGTACAACTCCATGTCCGACGGCGAACTGGACGAAGGCTCGGTGTGGGAGGCGGCCATGTCGGCTGCTCACCACGGCCTGGGCAATCTGATCTGCATGGTCGACATCAACAACCAGCAGGCCGATGGCCCGTCCTCCAAGGTACTCGGCTTTGAGCCATTGGCCGACAAATGGGCCGCGTTTGGCTGGCATGTGCAACGCGTGGATGGCAACCACCTGCCTGCCGTGCTGCGTGCCTTTGACACCGCCCGCGCTTTGACCGACGCCAAGCCCCGCGTGATCCTGTGCGACACGCTGATGGGCAAGGGCGTGCCTTTCCTGGAGTCGCGCGAGAAGAACCACTTTATTCGTGTTGATCCACCCGAGTGGCAGCAGGCCCTTGAAATCCTGGACGCGAACCAACCCTGAGGCGAATGAGATGAACGCAGTGACCGACAAGAAACCCCGGCTGACCACCTCGGCCATGATCGCCTCCATCGCCACCGAAGGCCAGCGCGTGCAAGCTGCCCCCTTTGGCAAGGCGCTGGTGGCATACGCCGCCGAGCACCCCGAAGTGGTGGGCATGACGGCGGACCTGGCCAAGTACACCGACCTGCACCTGTTTGCGCAGGCCTACCCGGAGCGCTTTTTCCAGATGGGCATGGCCGAACAGCTGCTCATGGGCGCAGCTGGCGGCATGGCCAAAACAGGCCTGGTGCCATTCGCCACGACCTATGCGGTGTTTGGCACCCGCCGGGCGTATGACTTCATTCACCAGGTGATCGCCGAAGAAAACCTGAA
>JBEEJQ010000024.1:0-24076 GCA_041169105.1 Pseudomonadota bacterium
TGTCCAACGGCACGGCCGTGAGTGCGGGTTTGTTCAAGTCTTTGCCCTTCAACCCGCGCAGCGACTTTGCGCCCGTGTCCTTGCTCGGCTTGTTCGACATGGCCGTGGTGGTGCCCGAAAACTCGCCCTTCAAAACCTTGGCCGAGTTGATCAGCTTTGGCCGTGCCAATCCCGGTAAACTGAATTTGGGCACCATCAACATTGGCAGCACGCAGAACCTGGCAGCCGAGCTGTTGCGCACGCAGGCCAACCTGATCGCGCAGATCGTGCCCTACAACGGCACGCCTGCCGTGATCAATGCCTTGCGGGGTGGTCAGATCGATGCAGCCGTCGAAATTTTGGGCCCCATGAAGCCGCAGATCAACGCCAAGGCGGTTCGCTTGTTGGGCGTGATGGGTGAGAACCGACCCAAGGACCTGCCGCAAACCCCGGTGGTGCGCGAGTTGCCGGGCCTGAGCAACTTCAATGTCTCGTCATGGAATGCTTTGGCCGCACCCGGCAAGACCCCCAAGGCCGTGGTAGACCGCTTGAGCCAGGAAGTGGCCAAGGTGTTGGCCCAGCCCGAGATGGTTCAGCGCCTGGCGGGTTTCAACGTACAGGCCAAGGCCAGCACGCCTGCACAACTGGCCCAACTGCTCGACAGCGATATCAAACGTTGGAGCGAGGTGATCGTCAAGGCGGGACTGATGCCGCAGTGAGATAGACAAGGACAAAGCCCTCAGGCAATGGCGTATTGCGAGGGCTGATCTTGTCCGTCAAAGATTTCGGGCGACGTGGTGCAGTCGCAAAATTTCAACATCATCGCCGCGCACGCGGTAAATGGCGATGTAATTCTTGTGCAAAACCAGCTCACGTGTTCCCGGAACGCGGCCAGCCCGGCCCATGCCCGGATAGATTTGCAGTTTGGTCACGGTGGTTTGCAACTCCAGCACAAAGCTGCTTGCGCGCGTCGGATTGTCTTTGGCGATGTAGCCAGCGATGTCGTCAACCGATCGAAGCGCTGTCTGGGTCCACTTGATCATGGATCAAGCACCGTATTTGGCAAACACCGCTTGGACCTGTTTGTCTGTGGCAAATTCGCCCGCATCGGCTTCTCTGATGCCTTCATGAATGTCGCGAATCTGCCAAGATTCACTCTGTACATAGAGGGTCAGCGCATCGATGGTCAAAAAGCTCTTGGTCCGTGCGGTCGCCTTGGCCAGCTCCTCGATTTGGTTGTAGAGCGCCTCAGGCAGACGGACATTGATGGTTTTAGCAGTCATGCTGTAACACTCCTTTTTAAGCGTATTACAAAGCATTATCCGCTTTACGAGCACAGAAACCAAGGCTGTGGTGGGCCGTCTGAATCAATAAGTGTCCAAGGTGTTGGCTCAGCCCGCGATGGTTCAGCGCATGGAGGGTTTCAACGTACAGGCCAAAGCCAGCACGCCCACACAATTGGCTCAACTGCTGGACAGCGACATCAAGCGTTGGAGCGAGGTGATCGCCAAGGCGGGGCTGACGCCGCAGTGAGCGCATTGATTTGAACCAGCCATGAAAAAAACCCACCGTGTTGCCACGGTGGGTTTTTGACTTTAAATCATCAACTGTCTTACGACAGCGGCGTGATTAGAAGTTGGTTTGAATACCAACCAAAGTGGTCTTCACGCTAGCAGCGATGTTTGCATTGGTTGCGCCACCTGTGAAGTTGAGTGCAGTAGTGTTGGCTGCAACAGCGGCTGCAACATTCTCATTTTTCTCATCCACATACTTTGCGTAGATGCTGGTGTTTTTGCTCAAAGTGTATTTGAGGCCAACGGCAGCAATAGTCTTGTTCAAAGCGAAAGCAGAACGGGCAGCCAAATTGTCATCCAGCTGGCCGTAGTTGGCTTGCAGGCTCAGGTTGGCATTCACAGGCACGTTGGCAGCGACGTTCCAGCCTTTTGCATCTGTACCAGCTTGCTTCTGACCGTTGGGAGCTGCCACTGCAGTCGTACGGTAGGCATCTTGCTTCTCTGTGTGATAACCAGCGAACAATTTGGCGACGCCAAAGTCATAAGAGGCATAGAAGTTGTTCTGCTGAACTTTCGGTGCGTCGTATGCGTTGGTGGTGGCAGATGCCAAAACTGCCACTGCATCTGTTGTCCACATAGACACGCCAGCTGCGAATGGGCCGTTTGCATAGTTCAAACCAATGTCACGGATGCTGGTTTGGTTGACATCGTTAGTGCTAGCTGTTGCAGGTGCGCCAGTGTTGGTGTTGGCTTGAGCGACAGCGCCAGTTGCTGGTGTTGCTTGTGCGTTGTGCTTGAAACCGTAAGCGACAGCAGCGGTGAAGCCGCTGAATGCGGGAGTCGTGAACACCAACGAGTTGTTGCTACGAACGTGACCAGTGCCAGAAACGCCGTTGAAACCACCACCAATTTTAGTACTGAAAGGCGAGCGCGAAGCTTGAGCTGTCAAAGAAGGTGTGTTGGCTGCACCAGCAGCGACCTTGCCAAAGCCACCTTCCAGAGCCAGGTACTGCTCACCGCCAGAGGCGCCGAAGTTCACGCCGCGAACGCCAGTAGCAGACACGCCTTCGTTACCTTGTGCGTCGTAACGTGCGTTGAAGTCGTTTTCAAACAGGAAAGAAGCCTTCAAGCCGCCGCCCAGATCTTCCACACCTTTGAAGGTGATGTTGGAAGTGCCTTGGCCGTTGTTACCAATGAAGTTGTTGGTCACGGAAGCGCCGCTGCCGTAAGTCACTTTTTGGTTTTGAACGGAAGGATCGAAAGTACCAGAGATGGTCACAGACGATTGAGCGAAAGCACCAGTTGCGGCCAATGTAGCCAGAGCGGTTAGCTTGACGATGTATATCAAGGGCTGAATGTTAGATTTGTTATAAACAATCTATATTCATGTAGCCATGAACCTTAACCCCCTTTTAGCCCCCCTTTGCGCAAGCTTGGGGGACTTTGTTCTCAAGCCGATGGCCTTTGTCGGACGGTCCGGTGAGTCGACGTTGGCTATCCTCGATGAGAATCAACCGGTGTTTTATGTCTTGGGCCCGAAGGCTTATGCAGAATTGCTCAGGGCCAGGCCAATGCCTGAGAAGTCCCCAGAGCCGGAGGTGGTCGATTCGGTGCTGACGCAAGGCAGCATGCGCTTGAACCGATTTGATGCCTTGGCGCAAAAGCTGCTGCTTCAAGAGCAGCAGCGCGTTTCGCGAGGCGAATTGAGCAAAGCCTCAGTCGGTATTTTGCGTAACCGCCTGGATGCACATGTTCTGCCATTTTTCAAATACATCCCGCCCTCTCAGGTGACGGTGGTGCAGATGGAGACGTTTGTCAATCGCTTGACGGAACATCAGCTGAGCTCAACCACCGTATCGCAGTACTTGGTGGTGGTGCGCAAGTTGCTCAAGCTGGCGGTGCGGCACGGCTTTTTGCGTGAGCTGCCCGAAATGCCGGAGGTCAAAGTGCTCAGTCGGCCGCGCTCGATGTTGTCTTTGCCGGAGTATCGGGCCTTGATCAAGACGGCACATCGTTTGGAGCAGCAGCAGACAAAGGCTCCAGAGTTCAAGGCAACAGGGGGTCATCGCGAACGGTTTTGGGTGGCGTCGCGTAACCGTTGTTTGCCACCCGACATGGCCTGGGCGATCCGGTTCATGGTCAACAGTTTTGTGCGGCCGGGTGATATTCGCCAACTCAAGCACAAGCACGTGCAGGTGGTGCGCAGCGAGAGCACGTATTTGCGACTGACCTTGCCCGAGACCAAAAAGCACGATACGCCGGTGGTGACGCTGCGCCCTGCGGTGCAGGTGTATGAAGTGGCCTTGGCCCGCGCACAGGCCAAGGGGCTGGGCGGGCCTGATGATTATGTTTTCTTGCCCGGAGAAACTGACCGTGTGTACGCCTTGGCGGTGCTGGGCTTTTGGTTCAAGTGGGTCATGCGCGAAGCGGGTGTGGCCACGGTGGACGCCTTGGGGCGTGATCGGACGCTGTATTGCTTGCGACACACGTCCATCATGTTCCGCTTGCTGTACGGGCAAGGCATTGACATGCTGACTTTGGCACGCAATGCCCGCACCTCGGTGCAGATGATCGAGCGCTTTTATGCCTCTGCGCTGGATGGCGAAATGAATGTCGCGATGTTGCAAAGCCGGCGGTCTCAAAAGGGGTAATCTCTTGGCCTGTGAACATCACCAGGAGGAGCCATGATCGATCGCCGTTCCATCATTCAATTGGGCGCAGCCACCTTGGGTGCGCCCTTGCTTGGCCATGCGCAAGACAAGTACCCGAGCAAGCCCATCACCTGGGTGTGCCCGTATGCCGCAGGCGGCAATGCCGACAGCCGCTCGCGTCAGGTGGCCAAGGTCATGAGTACTTTGCTGGGGCAGCCCATCATCATCGACAACAAGGCGGGGGCGGGCGGCAACATTGGCACCGAAGCGATTGCACGCGCCAAGCCCGATGGCTACACGATTGGCATGGGCAACTTTGCGCCGCTGGCTGTCAACCATGCACTGTTCAAAAAACTCAACTTCAACCCCTTCACCGATCTGGTGCCGATTATTTTGATCGAAAAAGGGCCGCTGATTTTGATGGTGCGCCAGGACTCGCCGTACAAGTCGGTCAAGGACTTGGTGGCTGCGGCCAAGGCAGCGCCGGGCAAGCTCAGCTATGCCTCGGGCGGCATTGGCGGCACGCACCATTTGAGCGGGGCCTTGTTCGAGCATGCGGCGGGCATCGACATGATCCACGCGCCTTACAAGAGCGGCTCAGCGGGCGCGACCGACTTGATGGGCGGGCAGGTCCACATGATGTTTGAGCAGATGTATTCGGCCATGCCCGCCATCAAGGGCGGCAAGCTGCGTGCCTTGGCCATCACCAGCAAAACGCGCTCGCCTCTGGCCCCCGACATCCTGACCATGGCGGAGCAGGGCTACCCCGAGGTGGAAGTGCTCAACTGGCAGGGCTTGATTGGCCCCAAGGGCATGCCGGCCGAGTTGATCAAGCAGCTCAACGCTGTGGGCAACAAGGCGCTTCAAGACCCCGACTTGAAAGAGAAGATCTTGAGCCAAGGCAACGAGGTGGGCGGCGGCACGCCCGAGCAGTTTGCGACCCTGATCAAGGCCGAGGCCCCGCGCTGGGCCAAGGTGGTGCGCGACGCGAAGATCGAACCGGAGTGATCCGGTACGCTGGGTCTTTTTGGGATTGGCCATTTGTAGGTCGGGGCTTCAGCCCCGACATGGGCCTTTGCTGAGGCAAGTAATGTCGGAGCTGAAGCTCCGACCTACAAGTTCTTGCGGATTGAAGACTTCGCAGGGCCGGCCCCCTCGGGGCTGACCTGGCCTCAGGTGTAGCGCTTGTTGCGCAGGTTGTTTTTCATGTCGCGCAGGGTGGGTTGCAGTTCCTCACCAATGCGCAGGGCCACGGTGGTGGCCAAAATGTCGATGATCAAGAGGTGCAGCAGACGCGAGACCATGGGGCTGTATTTGTCGTAGCCCTCGGGGTGGTCGGCCGTGAGGTGAATGTGTCCGGCGCTGGCCAGGGGCGAGCCGCTGGCGGTGATGACTATTGTTGTCGCGCCTTGCTTTTTGGCGATGTCGCAAGCGTCCATCAGGTCCCGGGTGCGCCCTGAGTTGGAGATGATGACCGCGCAGTCGCCAGGCTTGAGCATGGAGGCGCTCATGACCTGCATGTGGCCGTCGCTGTAGGCGATGGCGTTCACACCCAGGCGGAAGAATTTGTGCTGCGCGTCTTGCGCCACGATGCCGGAGTTGCCCACGCCATAAAACTCGATGCGGCGACCGGTTTTTTGGGTGGAGGCCAAGGCTTGCGCGGCGTGTTCCAGCGCAAAAGAACTCGCATCGTTGCGGTACTTCAAAAAGGCCGCCACGGTGTTGTCAATCACCTTGACGGCGATGTCGTTGGTTTTGTCGTCCACGTCCACACTGCGGTGGATGAAGGGCACGCCTTCGCTCACGCTGCCGGCCAACTTGAGCTTGAAGTCCGACAGGCCGTCATAGCCCATGCTGCGGCAAAAGCGCACCACGGTGGGCTTGCTCACATGGGATCGGTCGGCCAGCTCGGTCACCGGCAGGTTGGCAAAGGCCCGGGGGTCGGCCAGCACGAGCTTGCCCACACGTTGCTCGGCCGGGGCCAAGGAGGGCAGGGAAGCTTTGATTCGTTCGAGCATGGCTTGTCTCCGGTAGGGGGAAATTAGATTTCTTCGCTCCAGCAGAAGCTGTCACGCGCGATCATGGCACTGGAGGCGCTGGGCCCCCAGGTGCCAGCGGCATAGGGGCGTGGGCCCACAGGGTCTGCGGCCCAGTGCTGCAAGATGGGCTCGACCCAGCGCCAGGCTTCTTCTTGCTCGTCGCTGCGCACAAACAGGTTCAAGCGTCCGTCGAGCACATCGAGCAGCAAGCGCTCGTAAGCGCCCACGCGCTCGGAGCCAAAGCGTTTGTCAAAGTCCAGGTCCAGGTGCACCGGGCTCAGGGTGGCGCTGCCGCCTTGGCCGCGCTTGCTTTGGCCTTGGGCAAACAGGTGCAGCTCCAGCCCGTCCTTGGGTTGCAGGTGGATGACCAGCTTGTTGACCTGGCCCACGGGCGTTTGGAAGATGTCGTGCGGCGTGGGGCGGAAGTTGATCTCGATGTGCGCCTCGCGCGAGGCCATGCGCTTGCCGGTGCGGATGTAAAACGGCACGCCCGCCCAGCGCCAGTTGGCGATTTCGGTGCGCAGGGCCACAAAGGTTTCGGTGCTGCTGGTGGGGCTGACGCCTTGCTCGTCGCGGTAGGCGGGCACGGGCTGGCCGTCCACGGTGCCTGCGGCGTACTGGCCGCGCACCACGTGTTGGCTCAGGGTCTCGGGGGTCCAGCGCTTCAAGGCACGCAACACCTTGAGTTTTTCATCGCGGATGGCGTCGGCATGCGCGTTGATGGGCGGCTCCATGGCGATGGCGCACAGCAGTTGCAGGGCGTGGTTTTGCACCATGTCGCGCAGTGCGCCGGTGGTTTCGTAAAAGCCGCCGCGCTTTTCCACGCCGAGTTCTTCAGACATGGTGATCTGGATGTTGGCGATGTGCTCACGACGCCACAGGGGCTCGAACAAGGCGTTGCCAAAGCGCATGGCAAACAGGTTTTGCACGCCGGGCTTGCCCAGGTAGTGGTCGATGCGGAAGATCTGCTGCTCTTTGAAGACCTTGCCCACGGCGGTGTTGATGGCGCGGTTGGAGGCCAGGTCGTGGCCCAGCGGTTTTTCGAGCACGATGCGGGTCTTGGGCGTGTTCAGGCCACTGGCGGCGAGTTGCTCGCACACGGTGGTGAACAGGCTGGGCGCGGTGGACAGGTACATGACCACGTGGTCGGTCTCGCGCTCGGCCAGGCGTGCAGCCAAGGCGGCGTAGGCCTCAGGCTTGGACAGGTCCATGCGCACGTAGCACAGCAGGTCGGCAAAGCGGGCGAACTCTTCGCTGTTGGGGCGCTTGTCGCCTTCGACTTGCTCAAAGCGCGACTGGATTTGTTGGCGGTACTGCGCGTCGTTCAGGTCGTCACGGCCCACGCCGATGATGCGGCCGCCTTCGGGCAGGGTGCCGTGGCGGTAAGCCTGAAACAGGGCGGGCATGAGTTTGCGCCAGACCAGATCGCCCGTGCCGCCGAAGAAAACCAAATCAAAAGCCATGATGTTCTTGAGTTACATGAAAAATTGATTTGTAATGTAACTTTGTTTCACGGATAATTCAAGCAGACTCACAAAAAAAGATGTGAGATTGCGGGACTCCCGCCTCAGTAACTCCCCACTTGACGCCGTGCCCGTCACAGCGCCCTCACTGTCATGAACCAGCTCGAAGCCCTCAAACAATTCACCACCGTGGTCGCCGACACCGGTGACTTCAAGCAATTGGCCCAGTTCCAGCCGCAAGACGCGACGACCAACCCGTCCTTGATCTTGAAGGCGGTGCAAAAGCCCGAGTACGCGCCTCTGCTGGCCGAGACAGTCGCGGCCCACCGTGGCCAGCCGCTCGATGTGGTGATGGACCACCTGCTGGTGCGCTTTGGCTGTGAAATCCTGCAGACCATTCCGGGCCGCGTGTCGACCGAAGTGGATGCGCGTTTGAGCTTTGACACCGCCGCCACCGTGGCGCGCGCGCGACGCATCATGGCGCTGTACGAAGCGCAAGGCATTGCCCGTGAGCGCGTGCTGATCAAGATCGCGTCGACCTGGGAAGGCATTCAAGCCGCAGCCGAGCTGGAGCGCGAAGGCATCCGCTGCAACTTGACGCTGCTGTTTGCGTTTTGCCAAGCGGTGGCTTGTGGCCAAGCCAAGGTGCAATTGATCTCGCCCTTTGTGGGCCGCATTTACGACTGGTACAAAAAGACCGCCGGTGCCGCGTGGGACGAAGCGGCCAAGGCCGGTGCCAACGACCCCGGCGTGCAGTCGGTGCGGGCCATTTACAACCACTACAAAAAGCACAGCATCGCCACCGAAGTCATGGGCGCATCGTTCCGCAACATCGGTCAGATCACGGCCCTGGCCGGTTGCGATCTGCTGACCATCAGCCCCGAGTTGCTGGCGCAGCTGGCCGCGACAGAGGCGCCTTTGACGGTCGCGCTGGACGCGCAAGCCGCCCAAGGCATGGACCTGCCTGCCGTGGCCTACGACGAAGCCTCTTTCCGCCTGGCGCTCAACGAAGACGCCATGGCCACCGAGAAGCTGGCCGAAGGCATTCGCGCTTTCTGCGCCGATGCCGTGAAACTGGAAGATTTGATGAAGAAGGCCTGAGTTCGGCATGCACTTTGTAGGTCGGAGCTTCAGCTCCGACATGGCGTGCCTTAGCAAAGACCCATGTCGGGGCTGAAGCCACCGACCTACGCATACCTCCGTAGGTCGGCACCTTCAGGTCCGACACGTGCAAGTCGGGCTCGGATTCATGTCAAGGCTGAGGCCGCCGACCTGCAAATTCAAAAAGCATTGTTATCGCTTGCATGGCAAGCGATCCAACCATTGAAAGAACCCTATGCGTTGTGACAAGACCGCTGCCTGGACCCAACTGCAGCACCATGCCGAAGGCTTTGCCGGATTCGATTTGCGAGATGCATTTGCGGGTGACGCCACCCGTGCCGCCAGCTTGAGCCAGGTCGCGCCGCATGTGTTTGCGGACTTGTCCAAGAGCCACACCGATGCCGCCACCGAAGCCTTGCTGATCGAGCTGGCCCGTCAAACGGGTTTGGCTGCGCACCGCGATGCGATGTTCCGGGGTGAGGCGATCAACCACACCGAAGACCGCGCCGTGATGCATTGGTTGCTGCGTCAGCCCGAAGGCTCTTTGCACGGCGACTTGGCTGAGCCGCTGGCGCTGGTGCATGGCACCCTCGCGCCCATGCTGGCTTATGCCGAGCAGGTGCGGGCCGATGCGCAGATCACCGACGTGGTGAATATCGGCATTGGCGGCTCGGACCTGGGGCCGCAGATGGCGGTGCTGGCGCTGCAAGACTTTGTCTTGCCGGGCAAGCGTTTTCACTTTGTGTCCAACGTCGATGGGCATGAATTGGCGGCTGTGCTCCAAGGCCTCAAGGCCGAGAGCACGCTGTTTTTGATCGCGTCCAAAACCTTCACCACCATCGAGACCATGACCAATGCCCGCTCGGCACTGGCCTGGTTCAAGGCCCAAGGCGGCAGCGATGTGGCGCGGCACTTTGCAGCGCTCACCACCAACGTGGCGGCTGCGGCCGAGTTCGGCATCACCACCACCTTTGGATTTTGGGACTGGGTGGGCGGGCGTTACTCCATGTGGTCGGCCATTGGCTTGCCGGTGGCGATCGCCATCGGGGCACAGGGTTTCAAAGACCTGCTGGCCGGTGCGCATGCAATGGACCAGCATTTCCAGACCGCGCCTTTGGAGGCCAACTTGCCGGTGCGTTTGGGTTTTCTGGACGTTTGGTACCGCAACTTTTTGAACTACACCAGCCGCTCCATTGCGCCGTACCACAGCGCTTTGCGCCGTGTGCCTGCGTATTTGCAGCAGCTGGAGATGGAAAGCAACGGCAAGCGCGTGGACCGCAATGGGCAGGCGCTGCCTTATGGCACCTCGCCCGTGCTCTGGGGCGAGCCGGGCACCAATGGGCAGCATGCTTACTTTCAGATGCTGCACCAGGGCACCGACATCGTGCCGCTGGAGTTCATCGCCGTCAAAAAGCCCACGCACAGCTTGAAAGACCACCACGAGTTGCTGCTGGCCAATGTGATCGCGCAAGCCCAGGCACTCATGCAAGGCAAGTCGGACGCAGGTGGGCACAAGCATTTCACCGGCAACCGGCCGAGCACCTTTTTGTTGCTCGACGAACTCACGCCGGCCAGCTTGGGCGCATTGATTGCCTTGCAAGAGCATCGCGTGTTTGTGAGTGGCTCGGTTTGGGGCATCAACAGTTTTGACCAGTGGGGCGTGGAGTTGGGCAAGGTGCTGGCCAAGGACATCCATGCCCGCATCGTCTCCGGCGATGCGTCGGGGCTGGATGCTTCAACGGCCGCCTTGCTGCAGCGCGTGCGCAGCTGAAGCAGGGGCCCCCGGGGCCTGTGCTTTAAGTGATACCGAAGGCGCTGGAGCCAGCGATAAACTGGTTCCATGACGCCTTCCATAGACCGCCTGCTGCAAAGCATTGACGCCAAGCGCGATGAGGTCGTTGCGCTCACGCAAGACCTGGTGCGTATTCCCACCATCAACCCGCCGGGCGATGCCTATGAGGCCTGTGCCCACTTGATTGGCGAGCGACTGGCCCGCAAGGGCTTTGCGGTCGAATACATCCGGGCCGTCGGAGCGCCCGGCGACAGCGACAGCCACCCCCGCACCAACGTGGTGGCGCGCTGGCAAGCGCCCCATCCGGGCGAATGCGTGCATTTCAACAGCCACATCGATGTGGTCGAGACCGGACCCGGTTGGACCTATGAGCCCTTTGGCGGGCAAGTGGCCAACGGGCGTGTGTATGGCCGGGGCACTTGCGACATGAAGGGCGGGCTGGCCTCGAGCATCATCGCCTGCGAAGCCTTGATCGAGTCAGGCTTGCCCATGTCGGGGGCGCTGGAGATCAGCGGCACGGTGGACGAAGAGTCCGGCGGTTTTGCCGGGGTGGGCTATTTGGCCGAGCGGGGCTACTTCAGCAAGCCACGTGTGCACCATGTGATCATTCCCGAGCCCTTGGGGGTGGACCGCATTTGCCTGGGGCACCGGGGCGTGTGGTGGGGCGAGGTGGAGACGCGTGGGCGCATCGCGCACGGCTCCATGCCCTTTTTAGGCGACAGCGCCATCAACCACATGAGCGCCTTCATCCATTTGCTCGAGACGCAATTGCAACCGCGCCTGCAGGGCCGGCACACGGCCGAGCCGGTGGAACCACCGGGTGCCCGCGTGAGCACGCTCAACATCAACAGCATCCATGGCGGTCAGGTCGAGCAGCGTTACAGCCTGGACGAGCGGGGCTGGCCCACGGGCGATTTGCCCGCGCCCGTGGTGGCGCACCTGTGCAAGGCGGTGCTGGACCGGCGCTTTATCGCCGAGGAAAACCTCGAAGCCGTCAAACAAGAGATTGTGGACATGCTCGAAGAGCTCAAGCGCACCCGCCCGGGCTTTGACTACGGTATCCGCGACATCATGAGTTTTGTGCCGACTGCTACGCCCAAAGACGCACCGGTGGTGGACGCCACGGCGCGGGCCATTGCGCGAGTCTTGGGGCGTGAGCCGAGCTACATCGCGAGCCCGGGCACCTACGACCAAAAGCACATCGTGCGCAGCGGCAAGTTGCGCGACTGCATCGCCTACGGGCCGGGCATTTTGGATCTGGCGCACCAGCCCGATGAATATGTGGGCATTCAGGAGTTGGTGGACTCGGCCAAGATCATGGCTTTGGCGGCGCTCAGTTTGACGGGCAGTACCCCTTGATGGGGTGTTTCTGAAGCATTGTCCGGCGGTCGAGCTGCGGGCAATTTCGGGCTGCCAAACCACGGCGCAGCCAAATTTTGAAATTCATTATCATCACGGCATGACATTCCTCGCCATCGATGTCGGCAACACCCGCTTGAAATGGGCCTTGTACGACCGACCTCACCCGCAAGCCCAGTTGATGGCGCATGGAGCGGAGTTTCTTGAAAACATTGACCGCCTGTCCGATGGGCCCTGGGCCGAGTTGCCCGTGCCTGAGCGCATGCTGGGTTGCATTGTGGCGGGCGACGCCATCAAGCGCCGCGTGCAAGAGCAAATGGACTTGTGGGACGTGACCCCGCAATGGGTTGTGCCCAGCGCTTCGGAAGCCGGTTTAACCAATGGCTACGACCACCCCTCCCGTTTGGGTTCGGACCGTTGGGTGGCCATGATCGGTGCCCGCCAGCGCATGCTGGCCCAGGGCCCGGCCAAGCCGCTGGTGGTGGTCATGGTGGGGACGGCCGTGACGGTCGAGGCCATAGATGCCGAAGGCCGATTTTTGGGGGGTCTCATCTTGCCGGGTCACGGCATCATGTTGCGCGCTTTGGAGTCCGGCACGGCCGGCTTGCATGTGCCCACCGGCGAGGTGCGGCCTTTTCCGACCAACACCAGCGACGCCCTGACCAGTGGCGGCACGTATGCGATTGCAGGCGCTTGCGAGCGCATGGTCCAGCACCTGCGCGAACACACCGGCCAGGAGCCCATGTGCGTGATGACCGGTGGTGCAGGCTGGAAGATGGCACCCAGCATGTCGCTGCAGTTTGAGTTGGTGGATAACCTGATTTTTGATGGCCTGCTGACCATGGCCGACCATCGCTTCAACGCCAGGGCTTGAGCCTTTGTTTCAGCCGGTCTGGTCGCTGTAGGCGGCTGTGAGGGACTGCATGTGCGCCTGCAGCTCGGTGCTCGCCATGTAGGGCGTGAGCAGGGCCAGCACATGCTTGGCCCCGCGGCTGAGGGCCACACCCGCGCTGGCCGGCTCCAGCGCTTGCCGAGGGTTGCGCACGTATTCGTAGCTGAGCCAGTACGTGACCATCACCGACATGCTGGCTGACAAGGTTTCCACGCTGTCGGGGTCAATGCGCATCAAGCCCGCTGCGGCGAGTGATTCGAGCAGTTGTCTGAACGCCAGGGTCTTGCGTTCAAGCACCGCATGGAAATGCGTTTCCAGATGCCGGTTGCCCGAGAGCAGGTTGTTCAGGTCGCGGTACAAAAAGCGGTGGTTCCAGACCTGCTCAAACAACGAGTGCAAGAAGAACCACGCGTCCTCCACATCGTGCACATCGGCCGCGGCCTCCAGCAGGCCCAGCATCGCGGTTTCGTACTCGTTAAACAGGTGGTTGACCAGCGCGTCCTTGGACGGGAAGTGGTAGTACAGATTGCCCGGGCTGATGTTGAGTTCGGACGAGATCAGCGTGGTCGAGACATTGGGCTCGCCAAAGCGGTTGAACAGCTCCAGCGTGACCTCAGCGATGCGCTGGGCGGTGCGGCGTGGGGCTTTTTTTGCCATGTCGGGTTTGCGGCTGCGGCTCAGGCTTTGCGGCGTGCGCTGCTGGCTTTTGTTGCCGTTTTCGTGGCGGTTTTGGCGTTGGACTTGGCTTTGGGCTGCACCGTGGTTCTGCTGGCGGCTTTGGGTGCGGCAGTGGCTTTGGCCAACTGCGCTTCGAGTTGGGCCACACGCTCGGTCAGGGCCTGCAAGTCATAGAGTGTGGGCATGCCCAAGCGTTGCAGGGCTTTGGCCACGCGGTCTTCAAACAGGTGCTCCAAGCGGTCCACGCGCACCGTGGTTTGCTGGCCAAAGTCGCTGGCCAGGTGTGTCAGGCGCTCGGTGGCTTCGTGCAGGCGCTGCTGGGCTTCGGCCTGGCTTTTGCGCTGAAAGGCCAGCCCGTCATTGACCAGGGCTTCGATGGCTTTGCTGCCTTGCTCTTGCGCTTTGGCCATGGCACCCAGACCCGCCAACCAAATCTGGTGCGTGGGTGCGGGCACAGCGGCATTGTCGGCTGCGCTGTGGGTCTTGTCAGAGGCGGGTGATTTGGCCATGAGGAACTCCTGAGATGGCCCTCACTTTAACCTGATCGGCGGCCGGGGGCATGCGCTGATTGCTTCTAAAATCGCAGCAGCATTTGCCCTCGGCAGTCTGCGCCCCTCGCACCGATGTCCCCGGATCGCTCCAGGGCGGCCACCATTGAGCCCTTCATGAAAATTCTTCTTCTCGGAAAAAACGGCCAGGTCGGCTGGGAGTTGCAGCGCAGCCTGGCGCCATTGGGTGAGCTGATCGCGCTGGACCGCCACAGCGCCGTGCACTGCGGTGATTTGTCCCGCCCCGAAGCGCTGGCCCAAACCGTGCGCGATGTGCGTCCTGATGTGATCGTCAATGCCGCGGCCCACACCGCCGTGGACAAGGCCGAGTCCGAGCCCGATGTGGCACGCACCCTGAACGCCACGGCACCTGCCGCTTTGGCGCAAGCGGCCGCCGAAGTGGGTGCCTGGTTGGTGCATTATTCGACCGACTATGTGTTCAACGGTGAAGGCCAAACGCCCTGGCAAGAGGGCGATGCCACCGGCCCCTTGGGTGTGTACGGGCAGACCAAGCTCGAAGGCGAGCAGCTCATTGCCGCCAGCGGTTGCAAGCACCTGATTTTTCGCGCCAGCTGGGTCTATGCGCCGCGTGGTGGCAATTTTGCCCGCACCATGCTGCGCCTGGCCCAAGAGCGGGAGCGCCTCACGGTGATCGATGACCAGCGCGGCGCACCCACGGGCGCTGATTTGATTGCCGATGTGTCGGCGCATGCCATCCGGCAAGCACTGGGCACGCAAGATACAACGCTTTCGGGCATCTACCACCTGGTGGCCGCAGGCGAGACCAGCTGGCACGGCTACGCGTCGCATGCGATCGAGCGGGCGCGTCAGATCCAACCCGACGCACCATGGAAGGTGACGGAGATCGCGCCCGTGCCCACCTCGGCTTTTCCGACACCTGCACGCCGCCCCTTGAACTCGCGCCTGAACACCCAGCGCCTGCAAACTCGCTTTGGCCTCACTTTGCCTGCTTGGCAGCAGGGCGTGGACCGCTTGCTGGCCGAGATCCTTTGAGCGCCACACGCTTGCGGCACAATTGCTTTTCACCTTGGATGACCCTTCAAACACCTAACGTTCCATGACCGATACCACCGCTGCTGTTTCCCCCCGCGACCAAGCCCAGATCCTGGCGCAGGCCATGCCCTACATCCGCAAGTTCCACGGCAAGACGCTGGTCATCAAATACGGCGGCAACGCCATGACCGACCCGGCCCTGCAGCAAGCCTTTGCCGAAGATGTGGTGCTGCTCAAGCTGGTGGGCATGAACCCGGTGGTGGTGCACGGCGGCGGCCCGCAAATTGAAAACGCATTGACCCGTCTGGGCAAAAAAGGCGAGTTCGTGCAAGGCATGCGCGTGACCGACGCCGAGACCATGGAAGTGGTCGAGTGGGTGCTGGGCGGCGAAGTGCAACAAGACATCGTGGGCATGATCAACCGCGCAGGCGGCAAGGCTGTGGGCCTGACGGGCCGAGATGGCGCGATGATCCGCGCCAAAAAACTGCGCTTGGTGGATGCACAAGATCCCAGCAAAGTGCTCGACGTGGGGCAGGTGGGCGACATCGAGAGCATCGACCCGTCCATCCTCAAAGCCCTGCAAGACGACGCTTTCATCCCGGTGGTGAGCCCCATTGGTTTTGGTGTCGACAACGAGAGCTACAACATCAACGCCGACGTGGTGGCCGCCAAGCTGGCCACTGTCTTGCAAGCCGAGAAGCTGTTGATGTTGACCAACATCCGTGGCGTGCTCGACAAAGAAGGCAACTTGCTCACTGAGCTGACACCCCACCGCATCGACGAGCTGTGTGCGGACGGCACCATCAGCGGCGGCATGATCCCCAAAATTGCTGGAGCGCTTGACGCGGCCAAGAGCGGTGTGAACGCCGTCCACATCATTGATGGTCGTGTGCCCCATGCCATGCTGTTGGAGGTGTTGTCTGAGCAAGCCTTCGGCACCATGATCAAGAGCCGCTGAAGCGGTCCGATGCCTGAAGGGGGAGACATGAACGATCACAACGACAACACCGAAAACCCAGAAGAAGCGCCGGCCCGCAAGCGCCCACGTCCGGGCGAGCGCCGCTTGCAGATTCTGCAAACCCTGGCCGCCATGCTGGAGGCCCCGGGGGCCGAGCGCGTGACCACTGCAGGCTTGGCCGCCAAAATTGGTGTGAGCGAAGCGGCGCTGTACCGGCACTTCGCCAGCAAAGCGCAGATGTTCGAGGCGCTGATCGACTTTGTGGACCAGTCCGTCATTGGCTTGATCCGTCAGGTCACCGACCGTGAACCTGTTGGACCGAATCAGGCGGCCCGCATCGTGGCGCTGCTCTTGCAGTTTGCCGAGAAGAATCCCGGCATGTGCCGCGTCATGACCGGCGATGCGCTGGTGCTGGAGCATGAGCGCCTGCAAGAGCGCATCAACTTGCTGTTCGACAAGGTCGAAGCGCAACTGCGCCAATCGCTCAAAGGCCTTGCGTCCGACACGCCCACCGCTGACGCGCAAGTCGCGGCCTCGGTGCTCGTGGCCTTCATGCAAGGGCGCTTGCAGCGCTTTGCCCGTTCGGGCTTCAAACGGCTGCCGTCAGAGCACTTGCAAGCGGCGTTGGCGCGGGTGTTGTAATCCTCACCAACTCCACAAGGTCCCATCGTGCTGCAGCCGGTTCACCGGCAGATAAGCCCTTTGGTAGGGGTACTTGCCGGCCAGCTCCTCGTCGATGTCCACGCCATGGCCGGGTGACTCGCCGCAGTGCATCATGCCGCGCTCAAAGCGGTAATCGTGCGGGAAGACCGAGAGCATTTCTTCGCTGTGTGGCATGAACTCCTGCACGCCAAAGTTGGGCACCCAGGTGTCAAAGTGCAGCGCCGCGCCCATGCACACGGGCGACAGGTCGGTCGCGCCGTGGCAGCCGGTGCGCACCTGGTACAGGCTCGCCAAGTCGGCGATGCGCCGCAGGTGGGTGATGCCGCCCGCGTGGACCACGGTGGTGCGGATGTAGTCGATCAGCTGTTTTTCGATCAGCGTCTTGCAGTCCCAGATGCTGTTGAAGATCTCGCCCACCGCGATCGGTGTGGTGGTGTGGTGGCGTATCCACTGGAAGGCGTCCTGGTTCTCGGCGGGCGTCGGGTCTTCCATCCAGAACATGCGCACCGGCTCCAGCGCTTTGCCCAGTTGTCCCGCCTCGATGGGCGTGAGGCGGTGGTGCACGTCGTGCAGCAAATGGATGTCGGGGCCCACGGCTTCGCGCACGGCTTCAAACAGGCCGGGGGTGTGGCGCAAATACTTTTCGGTGCTCCAGTCGTGCTCGCTGGGCAAGTTGCCGTCAGCGGGTTCGTACATGCGGTTTGTGCCACTCACGCCATAGACCTTGTTCAGGCCCGGCACGCCGCTCTGGGCGCGGATGGCCAGGTAGCCTTCTTCTTTGTGGCGCAAAACTTCGTCCACCGTTTCGGCTGTGTCGCGCCCGTTGGCGTGGCCGTAGACCATCACCCCGGTGCGGCTGCGCCCGCCCAGCAGTTGGTACAGCGGCATGTTGGCCATCTTGGCCTTGATGTCCCACAGCGCGGTGTCCACGGCGGCAATGGCGCTCATGGTCACCGGGCCGCGCCGCCAGTAAGCGCCTTTGTAGAGGTATTGCCAGATGTCTTCGATCTGCTGTGGGTCGCGCCCGATCAGGCAGGGGATGACGTGCTCTTCGAGGTAGCTGACCACGGCCAGTTCGCGGCCGTTGAGCGTGGCGTCGCCGATGCCGTACACGCCTTGGTCGGTCTCGATCTTGAGGGTGACGAAATTGCGGCCAGGGCTGCAGACGATGACGCGGGCGGCGGTGATTTTCATGGCTTGCTTGGGGTGAATGGTTGCAGTGTCATGCAATGGCGCAGGCTTGTATTTTTGTAGGTCGGCGGCTTTAGCCCCGACATGAGGTCTGCGGCGTAGCTGGCAATTGTCGGAGCTGAAGCTGCCGACCTACGGGGAGACAGGCGGTCTGAGTCGGAGTGGATAAGCGTCGGACCTGAAGGTGCCGACCTACGGGGAGGCTTGGGCTGCAGATGATGGCGCGGATGGTGGTGATATTCATGGCGCGGATCAGTTGGGTGTGCGCACGTCCGTGTGATGGCGATGGGTGTTGTAGGTCGGTGGTTTTAGCCCCGACATGAGGCCTGAGTCGGAGCGGACAAGCGTCGGACCTGAAGGTGCCGACCTACGGGGAGACATGAGGCTTGTGCCGAAGCTGGCAATTGTCGGAGCTGAAGCTGCCGACCTACGGGGAAAACTTAGCGGAGTTGTTTGCACCAAGGTTCTTGTCATGCTTGTGCGGCTAAAAATTGCTGGATGGCTGCATCCACGCCGTGCTGGAGGACTTGCTGGTGCCAGTGCGTGACGCGGGCGGTCCAATGGGCGTGGCCGGGCAGGGCGTTGCCCCACAGGTCTTCGCGGGCCAGCAGGGCGCGCACGCAGGCTTCAGGCTCGGTGCGTTGGGTGGCACCCAGAGCCATGAGGCTTTCGGCTTGCGGGTCGTTCAGGGCGTAGGCCAGGCCTTGCTCGTCCACGCCCAGCGTGTATCGCAAGAAGACGGCTGCGGCCAGTGCGTGGTGTTCAAACGAAGCGCCTTGTGCGATTTGGCCGAGCACCGAAGGCGGCCAGCGTTGTGGGATTTTTTGCGAGTTGTCGGTGGCGATCTGGTGCACGCTGTGCTTCAGGTACGGGTTGCCAAAGCGCGCGATCAGCGCGTCGCGGTAATCGGCCCAGTCGCTGCGGCTCAGGTGCGGTGCGACTTCGCGGCTCATCAAGCGGTGCACAAATTCTCGGATGTGCGGTTCTCCGATGCAGCTGGCGATGTAAGGCCTGCCGGTAACAGCGCCCATGAGCGCCATGGCCGAGTGGCTGCCGTTGAGCATGCGCAGCTTGGCTTCTTCGTAGCTGTGCACATCGCCCGTCACGCGCACACCGGCGCTTTGCAGAAGTGCGGAATCAGTCGGATCAGCAAAGCGGTCTTCGATCACCCATTCCCAAAAGCCTTCGGTGCTCAGGGCGCATTGATCTTGAACGCCCAAGGCCTCTTGGGCTGCGGCCATCACCTCGGGTGTGGCAGCGGGCACGATGCGGTCCACCATGCTGCACGGAAAGGCGCAGTGCGCGTCCAGCCAGCGCAGCACGTCGGCGTCTTGTGCAGTGGCCGCCGCTTTGACCAAGGCCTGCAGCTTGTGGCCGTTGCCCTGCAGGTTGTCGCACGAGGCGATGGTGATGCCCGGCAGATCCGCTTGCTGGCGCAGGCGCAAGCCGTCCAGCAGCAGTTGCGCCAGGGCCGGTGTGTAGCCTTTTTCGGTCACGGTGAGTGTGACCCAGCGGGTGCTGGGCGCGGCGATGGCTTGCACGACGGCATCACGTTTGATGGCCGCCACATTCATGCGCCACAACGCTCCGGGCACTTGCCACTTCACTCCTAGCCCGTCGGCAATGCGCACGGCATACAGGCCGTCTTGCGCTTTGAGTTGGTTGACCAGGTCAGGCCGTGTCATGCCCACGCCGTGGATGCCCCAGCGCGTGTCGCCACCGGCCAGCAACTGGTCAAACACCATGGCTTGGTGTGCACGGTGAAAAGCACCCAGCCCCAAATGCACCACGCCAGGAGCGTGGGCCGTGCGGTCATACGCCGGGGTGTGAACGGACGCGGGCAGTGATGGAAGTGAGGTGGCAGAAAGGTTCATGGTGCAAGCCGGTAGGCTGGGTGGACTGAGGTCGTGGCTGTTGACAGAAGGTGGTCGTCACGGTGAATTTTTGTCATACCGGACTTGATCCGGTATCCATGGGCTTTGAAGGCATGGACCCCGGATCAAGTCCGGGGTGATTGCTGCAATTTTTTCTCGGACGCTTCGATCTCGGCCCAGGTGGCGTCGTCGATCCAGATGCCGCTTTGTTCGCGCTCAGCGCGTGCGGCGCGTTCGGGCTCGCCAGCGAGCTTGACGCCATCGCTGCCAGGCGCGTCGGGGCTTTGGCGCAGCCAGTCGGCAAAGGCCAGGGCTTCTTGTTCAAACATCGCTTGTGTGCCCAAGCGCACCGGGTCGATCAGCATCGTCAGCATGCCGTTGAGCACTGCGCGTTGTTGGTCGGCTTCGCGGTGCCAGGTGCCGCTGCCCGTCAGCGCACCACCCAGCAGTTCGCAGGCCATGGCCATGCCAAAGCCTTTGTGGTCGCCAAAGGTCATGAGCGCACCAAACAGGCCGTTGGACTGTGGCACCACCACCACGCCGGGGTCGGTGGTGGGGTGGCCATGTTCGTCGATCAAATAGCCGGGCGGCACTTGCTCTCCCTTGTTGTGGGCCACGCGCATCTTGCCTTGCGCCACGCGGCTGGTGGCAAAGTCGAGCACAAAGGGGGTGCGGCTGCCCATGGGCACACCGATGCAGCAGGGGTTGGTGCCAAAGCGGCCATCACCGCCACCAAAAGGCGCGACCACGGGGCGTGAGAGCACGTTCACAAAATGCACCGACACCAGGCCTTGTGCCACGGCCATCTCGGCAAAGTGGCCGATGCGCCCCAGGTGGTGCGATCGGCTCAGGGCCACGGTGCACACGCCGTGTTGCTTGGCACGCTCGATGCCCATCTGCATGGCCTGCACGCCAGTGATCTGGCCGTAGCCGCGCTGGCCGTCGAGGTTGAGCAGCGGGCCGGTGTCCAGCAACACCTTCACACCCGTGTTGGGCGACAGGCCCCCTTCGAGCACCGCGTCCACATAGCGCGGCACCATGCCCACGCCGTGCGAGTCGTGCCCGCTCAGGTTGGCCATGACCAGGTTGTCGGCCACTTGTGCGGCCTCGGCAGGTGTGCTGCCCGCTTGTTCAATGATGCGGGCGACTTTGGCGCGCAGGTCCGTGGCAGAAATGGTGTGGCTCATAGAGGTCTTGTCGTCTGTCAAAAATTCATCAGAACGGTTTGCACCGATTGTCTGGGTAGGTCGGTGGCTTCAGCCCCGACATGAGGCCTGTGCCACAGTGGGCAATCGTCGGACCTGAAGGTGCCGACCTACAGCAGACCGGCTTCTTGCCCGATGTTGAGGCACGCATCACAACAGGGCTCACATCACCGCGCCGACTTGCCACGGCACGAATTCGTTTTGGCCGTAACCGTGGCGTTCGCTCTTGGTGGGTTCGCCCGAGGCGGCAGAGAGGATCATCTCGAAGATGCGCTGGCCCATCTCGGCAATGCTCACGCCGCCGTCCACGATCTCGCCGCAGTTCAGGTCCATGTCTTCTTCCTGCTTTTTCCACAGCGCTGTGTTGGTCGAAAACTTGAGGCTCGGCGAGGGTGCGCAGCCATAGGCACTGCCGCGCCCGGTCGTGAAGCAAATCAGGTTGGCCCCGCCAGCCACCTGGCCTGTGGCGCTCACCGGGTCGTAGCCCGGCGTGTCCATGTAGACAAAGCCTTTGGCCGTGACGGGCTCGGCGTATTCGTAAACCGCCTGCAGATTGCTGGTGCCGCCCTTGGCCACCGCGCCCAATGATTTCTCCAGGATGGTGGTCAGGCCACCCGCCTTGTTGCCGGGCGAGGGGTTGTTGTTCATCTCGCCGCCGTTGATGGCGGTGTAGTTCTCCCACCAGCGGATGCGTTCGATCAGTTTGTGCGCCACTTCGGGCTTCACCGCGCGGCGGGTGAGTAAATGCTCGGCACCATAAATTTCGGGCGTTTCGCTCAGGATCGCCGTGCCGCCGTGCTGCACCAGCAGGTCCACCGCTGCGCCCAGGGCCGGGTTGGCGCTGATGCCCGAATAACCATCCGAGCCGCCGCATTGCAAGCCCACTGTGATGTGCTTGGCGCTGCAAGGCTCGCGCGTGATGGCGTTGGCGCGGGGCAGCATCTCTTCAATCAAGGCAATGCCTTTCTCGACGGTGAGGCGCGTGCCGCCCGTGTCCTGGATGTTGAAGACCTTGAGCGTGTCGCCCTCGCGCAGGCTGCTGTGCGCCAGCCAGGTGTTCAGTTGATTCGCCTCGCAGCCCAGGCCAACCACCACCACGCCCCAGAAGTTGGCGTGCGTGGCGTAACCGGCCAGTGTGCGTTCGAGCAGCTGGATGCCCAGCCCTTCGGTGTCCATGCCGCAGCCGGTGCCGTGGGTCAAAGCGACCACACCGTCCACATTCGGGAAGTTGGCCAGGGCTTGCGGGTTGTTGCGCTTGGAAAAATGGTCGGCAATCGCCCGTGCCGCAGTGGCCGAACAGTTGACGCTGGAGAGCACGCCGATGTAGTTGCGTGTGGCCACGCGGCCGTCGCTGCGCTTGTAGCCCATGAAGGTCGCTTGCTTGCGCACGGGTTCGGCTTTGACGTCTTGTCCAATGGCGTAGTCGCGCTCGAAGTTGCCTTTTTCGGCGCCCATGTTCAGGTTGTGTGTGTGCACATGTTCGCCGGGGGCAATGGCCTGAGATGCAAAACCGATGATCTGGTTGTAGCGGCGCACCGGCTCACCGGCGGTGATGGCGCGTGTGGCCACTTTGTGTCCGGGCGGCACCAGGCCGCGCACGGCCACGCCATCCACGGTGCTGCCGCTCATCAATTGAGCACGGGCGATGACCACGTCATCGGCGGGGTGCAGACGAATGAAAGAACTCATGGCAAGGCCTCAATAAAACTGCTTGGGCAACCACAGCACCAGACTGGGCACATAGGTGATCACGATCAGGCTGCCCAGCAAGGGGAAGAGCCAGGGCAAGATGGCGCGGGTGGTGGCCTCCACACTCAGGCGTGCCACGCGGGCCAGCACAAACAACACCATGCCCATGGGCGGGTGCAGCAGGCCGATCATCAGGTTGAGCACCATGACCAGGCCGAAGTGCACCAGATCAATGCCCAGCTTCTGGCAGATGGGCACCAGAATCGGCACCAGGATGGTGATGGCGGCGGTGGGCTCCAGGAAGCAGCCGACAAACAGCATCAGCAAGTTGGCCAGCAAGAGGAACACCCAAGGGGTTTGCGTGAAGCCCAGCACCCATTCACTGATGGCCGAGGTCACACCGGTGGCGGTGAGCATCCAGCCAAAAATGCTGGCAGCCGCCACGATGAAGAGCACGGTGGCCGTGGTTTCGACCGTGTCCAGGCAGATTTTCACGAACATCTTGAAGTTGAG
The DNA here is from genome assembly GCA_041169105.1 of Pseudomonadota bacterium. Lineage (GTDB taxonomy): Bacteria > Pseudomonadota > Gammaproteobacteria > Burkholderiales > Burkholderiaceae_C > Limnohabitans_A. The sequence goes on from JBEEJQ010000024.1 coordinate 23,124, forward strand.
TGTGCGGTACCAGAAGAAGCCCAACGCAATCGCCCAGACGCAAGCTGCAATCGCACCCTCTGTGGGGGTGAACACACCGGTGGTCATGCCGCCGATCAAGATGACGGGCGTCATGATGGGCAGCACGGCCTGGAAGTTGAAAAACTTGTCGGCGATGAACAAGACGATCAAGGCCACAAACACCGTGAGTTGTGGGGGGGTACCCATGGCCGTGACCAGCCACCAGATGGACAGGGGCCAGCCGATGACCACAGCAGTTTCGATCAGCGCCTTGATGACTTTGGACCAGTCGAATTTGACATCAGCGCCCCAGCCGTTTTTGTGGGCAAAAAAGGCCACGGTGAGCATCATCAAAATGGCCATCAGCACGCCGGGCAAAATGCCCGCGAGGAACAGCGCGCCCACAGACACGTTGGCCATCATGCCGTAAATCACAAAGGGCAAGCTGGGCGGGATGATGGGGCCGAGCGTGGCCGATGCGGCGGTGACGCCCACCGCAAATTCGGTGCTGTAGCCATGGTCTTTCATGGCCTTGATCTCGATGGTGCCCAGGCCTGCGGCATCGGCAATGGCGGTGCCGCTCATGCCCGCAAACACGACCGAGCCGACCACATTGACGTGGCCGAGGCCGCCTTTGAGCCAGCCCACCAGGGCCAGTGCGTAGTTGTAGATGCGGTTGGTGATGCCGGCGTTGTTCATCAGGTTGCCGGCCAGGATGAAGAAGGGCACGGCCAACAGCGGGAAGCTGTCGATGCCCGACACCATGCGGTGGATGACCACAAAAGGCGGTGAGCTTTCAACAAAAAACAAATACAGCAAGGACGCACCGGCCATGGCAATCGCCACCGGAATGCCGCCGCTCATGAGGATGAGGAAAAGGATCTTCAGCATGGAGAACTTTCTTGAGGGCGTTTCAGCGGTCGGTCATTTCAGACTCGGGGCGTTGCAGCACG
>JBEEJQ010000025.1:0-23479 GCA_041169105.1 Pseudomonadota bacterium
AGTGCTGGCCATTGCCTCCAACTACAGCCACATCCTGTTCCCTGCCACCGCAGGCGGCAAGAACGTGGCCCCCCGCGTCGCAGCCAAGCTGGACGTGGCGCAGATTTCCGACATCACCAAAGTGGAGTCGGCAGACACCTTCGAACGCCCCATCTACGCCGGCAACGCCATCGCCACCGTGCAATCCACCGACGCGACCAAAGTCATCACCGTGCGCACCACCGGCTTTGATGCCGCAGCCGCCACGGGTGGTGCAGCCGCCGTTGAGACAGCAGCAGCCCAGGCAGACAGCGGCAAGAGCAGCTTCAAGGGCAGCGAGATCGCCAAGAACGACCGCCCCGAATTGACAGCCGCCAAGATCATCGTGTCTGGTGGCCGCGCTTTGGGCAGCTCGGAAAAATTCAACGAAGTGATGACGCCCCTGGCCGACAAACTGGGCGCCGCCATCGGTGCCAGTCGTGCTGCAGTCGACGCAGGCTACGCCGCCAACGACCTGCAAGTGGGCCAAACCGGCAAGATCGTCGCGCCACAGCTGTATGTGGCATGCGGCATCTCGGGTGCGATCCAGCACTTGGCGGGCATGAAGGACTCCAAAGTGATCGTGGCGATCAACAAGGACCCTGAAGCGCCGATCTTCAGCGTGGCGGACTTTGGCTTGGAGGCCGATCTGTTTGCTGCGGTCCCTGAGCTGTCGGCCGCTTTGTGAGTTTGAATGTCCCATGCTGAATAACATGGGCGCTTTCCGTCTGGCACGCAAGTCCTCACCGAGAAAGCCTTGCGAACGACGCTCAAAAATGTGTCTGCGCTTCACTGCCCATTTGTGCGAGCGACTTGGCACGGTAGGCTTTAGGGGTCATGCCCATGTGTTTGCGAAAGAAGCGGCTGAAATAAGCGTCGTCCTCAAAACCGAGTTCGGACGCCAGTTGCTTGATGGGCAAAGCGGTGTAAACCAACTCACGCTGAGCTTCCTGCAGCAATCGGTCATTGATCACCTGCAAGCTCGATTTGCCCAAGACCTCACGGCACAGGCGCGAGAGTTGCCCGACCGTCACACCGACCTGGTTGGCGTAGCTTTGCAAGGAATGGTCGGTGCGGAAGTTTTTGTCGATCAGACTTCTGAATTTTTCAATTTGTCGCGCCTTGCGGGAGATCGTGTAGTGGGTTTGCGTATCGCCCAGGTCCGACAATTTGCAAATCCGATGGACTTGCACCATCAGAGCCAACAGCAACGATGTGCCTGCGGCCACCTGGCCTTCAGCCGGTGTGTGCGACTCTTGCTCCAGCGCCAAAAACAAAGGCATGAGCTGGTCGATGTAGCGCATCTCCGACTGCAAAGAGAGCAAACGTGGCGTGCGTATGGTCTCGAGCAATGGCGGCATCATCAAGGCAGCCGCCGATTCCAGCGCCTTTTGCATGGCCGTGACCACCGGGCCATTGGTGTCTTGAGAAAACCGGAACCCGTGCACATGACCTGCCGGGATCAACATCACGCAGGGCGCATGCAGTGTTTGTTGAACATGCTCAATCTGCACATCCACATGCCCCTCGGTGAGGTAGAGCACCTGGATGAAGGAGTCGTGCCGGTGGGGATGGATCAGCCAGTTGTACAAGGTCGATCGCTGCGGAATCCATTCGAAATTGAATGCCGCCGATTCTTCATGCCGGCTCGAATCGCCATACAAATCGTAATTCGGGATAACCCTAGAAACCGCCATTTTCACACTCCATTTCGCACGAATTGTCCTGTTCTTCGAACGAATCGTCAAAAATTTTTTCGACCCTCATTCCAACAATCTTGAGCAGAGAACAGGAACAAGGACATGGTCATGAGTGGAGACAAAAGCTGGCTTGAGCTGCAGGGCCGCGTGTGCGTGGTCACCGGTGCGGCCAGCGGCATCGGCGCATCGGTAGCCCTGCGTTTGACGCAAGTGGGCGCACGTGTGGCACTGCTCGATCGCGATGCACAAGGCTTGCAGCGCATGCACGATCAGCTGCAAGCACAAGGCACACAGACCCTGGCGGTGAACTGCGATATCAGCGATGCGGCCAGCGTGCAGACGGCGGCTGAAAAAGTCCAGTCCACATGGGGCGCGGCTTATGCCCTGATCAACAACGCGGGCCTGCTGCGTTCTGGGGGCTTGGCCGATGCGAGCCTGGATGATTGGAATGCCGTGCTGGCAGTCAACCTGACCGGCTACCTGTTGTGTGCCCGCGCCTTCGGTGCGGCCATGCGCGAGGCCGGTGAAGGCTGCATCGTCAACGTGGCCTCCATCTCGGGCCTGTTCCCGCAAAGCCACAGCGGCGCCTACAGCGCCAGCAAAGCCGGCGTGCTGCAGATGTCCCGTCAGCTGGCCGTCGAATGGGGCCCACAAGGCGTGCGCAGCAATGCGATTTGCCCCGGCATGATCCGCACCGCTTTGTCGGCCAAGTTTTATGAAGAGCCTGGCTTTGAAGCCAAGCGTTCAGCCGTCACCGCCAGCCGCCGCATCGGCGAGCCCCAAGACATCGCCGATGTTGCGATCTTTCTGGCCAGTCCCCGTTCGGGCTATGTCAACGGCGCCGAGCTCGTTGTCGATGGCGGCATGTCCTGCATGTTGATGGACATGGTGCCGCGTCCTGGCTTCAACCAAACCGCTTGAGGAAACAAAAATGACAAACCATTTCGAATGTGATTTGCTGGTGGTGGGCTCAGGTGCTGCAGGCTTGTCTTGCGCCATCACGGCTAAAAAGCGTGGTCTGGATGTGGTGGTGATCGAGAAAGAACCCGTGTTCGGCGGCACCACTGCCCTGTCCGGTGGCGTGCTCTGGATTCCCCTGAACGCGCATGGTCGCAAGCAAAACCCGCAAGACTCGCTGGATGCCGTGCGCACCTACATGATGCAAGAGACTGGCGCTTACTACGACGAAGCAGCCGTCGCCGCTTTCATGGATCAGGGTCCCAAGATGGTGGACTTTTTTGAGCGCGAGACCGAGATGAAATTCATCCCCACGCTCTACCCGGACTACCACCCCGATGTGCCAGGCGGCGCTGCCATTGGTCGCTCCATCCTGGCGCAACCCTATGACATCCGAGGCCTGGGCAAAGACATGCCGCGCTTGAAGCCCCCGCTCAAGACCATCACCTTCATCGGCATGATGTTCAACTCGTCCAATGCGGACCTCAAACATTTTTTCCAGTTCACGAAATCACTGACGTCCTTTTTGTACGTGGCCAAACGGCTGGTCAACCACCTCAAGGAACTGGCGCTGTACCAACGCGCGATCAACGTGACCAGCGGCAATGCGCTGGCAGCGCGTCTGGCCAAATCGGCGCTGGACCTGGGCATTCCGATCCTGACTTCGACACCGGCCAAGCGGGTGTTGACCGAGAACGGCCAAGTGGTCGGCATGCTGGTGGGTGGCGAAGGCGGTGAGCGCAACATCCGCGCCCGCCATGGCGTGGTGCTCGCTTGCGGAGGCTTTCCGCAAGACGTGCAGCGCATCGCCAAGGCTTATCCACACCTGCAAAGTGGCGGAGAACACCTCTCCCCCACCCCCGAAACCAACACCGGCGATGGCGTGCGCATGGCCGAGACCGCCGGTGCCGATGTGGACTTGCGTTTCAAAGATGCCGCCGCCTGGATGCCCGTGTCCAAAGTGCCCTATGGCAACGGCGAATTTGGTGTGTTCCCCCACTTGCTGGACCGCTACAAACCCGGCGTGATTGGCGTGCTGCGCAACGGCAAGCGCTTCACGAACGAATCGAACTCTTACCACGATGTGGGCGTGGCCATGATCGAGGCCTGCAAGGGTCAAAAAGAAACCGTGATGTGGCTGGTCTGTGACAAGACCACTTTGGGCAAATACGGTCTGGGCTTTGTCAAACCCGCGCCCATGCCCTTTGGCAAATACATCCGCAATGGCTACCTCTTTGAGGGCAAGACCTTGGCCGATCTGGCGCAGGTCACCGGCATCGATGCAGCCGGCCTGGAAGCCACCGTGCGTGAATACAACATGGGTGCTGTCCAAGGTGTGGACGAACAACACGGCCGCGGCACCACCGCCTTCAACCGCTACCTGGCCGACCCCAACCACCAGCCCAACCCCTGTGTGGCGCCAGTTGAAAAAGGTCCGTTCTATGCGGTCAAGCTGTTGATGGGCGACCTCGGCAGCTTCGATGGCATCCAGACCACGGTGGTGGGTGAGGTCAAGAAAAGCGATGGCAGCGTCATCCCTGGTCTGTACGCCGTGGGCAATGACCGGGCCAGCATCATGGGTGGCAACTACCCGGCCGCAGGCATCACGCACGGCCCCAACATGGTGTTTGCTTATGTGACCGCCAACCACATCGCCGACAAGGCAGGGGCCTGACATGAGCACGCTCATCAAGCCCTTGGTGGACCACCGCATCTACACGATTGCACTGCGCAAGATGCCGGAGTTTCTGGACGTCTTCAACCGCCTGGCCATGCCCATTTTGGTGGAGACGTTGGGCCACCCCATGGGCTTTTACACCAGCCTGGTGGGCCCGCAAAACCAGTTTGTGCACCTGTGGGGCTATGACGATCTGGCGGACTATGAACGCCGCAGCCGTGCACGCGACAGCCATCCGGACTTTGCTGCGTACTTGCAGGCGTCGGCACACCTGATCACGGCGCAAGAGACGCGCCTGATACGCAGTGCCCCCATGCCGGGATGGAGCGTTGCATGAGCGCCGCACCTGTGGCCATCGTCACCGGCGCCGCTGAGGGCATCGGCTGGGCCACGGCACAGCAGCTGGCCCATGCGGGTTGGAGCGTGGCCTTGTTCGATCTGAACGGTGCGCTTGCGACTGAACGTGCGCAAGCCCTGGGTGCCCAGCACTCGGGCTGGGCCTGCGATGTGACCGATGCGGACGCGGTGAAAGCGCAGGTGAGCGATGTGGTGGCACGCCATGGCCACATCGATGCACTGGTCAACAACGCCGGTATCGCCGACCAAACTGCGCCAACATTGCAGCAAGACATCGCCGCTTTTGACAAGGTGTTGTCAGTGCATTTGCGGGGTGCCTTTGTGATGTCGCAACATGTGATTGCGCAGATGACCCAGCAAGCGCGTGATGTCCACGGCAACCGAGGCGCCATCGTGAACATCGGCTCCATCGCCAGCTTTGGCGGGATTCCCGGCCGCAACGCTTACTGTGCGGCCAAGGCCGGCGTGCTCGGCATGACCCGGGCACTGGCGAGCGAATGGGCGCGTCGAGGTATCCGCGTGAACGCTGTGGCGCCCGGCTATGTCAAGACCGCCTTGGTGGCCAGTCTGGTCGATCGCGGCGCCATCGACGCCCAGGCGATTGCCCACCGAACCCCCATGGGACGCATGGCCGCCCCCGAAGAAATTGCCCAGGTGATCGCCTTTTTGGCCTCACCCCATGCCAGCTACATCACCGGCGCGGTGTTGCCCGTCGACGGTGGCTGGACCGCCTTGGGTGCGCCCGAGGCAGCGCTTGGCCCGCTTCAAGAAGATTAAAAAAGGAGACAACCCAGATGTTGACGATCAATTTATTCAACGGCCTGGTCTACGGCGCATTGCTCATCGTGATGTGCTCAGGCCTGGCCCTCATCTACGGCCTGCGCCGTGTGGTGAACTTTGCCCATGGCTCGCTGTACATGTTGGGCGCCTACCTGGGCTATTCGATTTCGTTGCACAGCAATTTCTGGGTGGCCTTGGTCGCGGCACCGGCCATCATGGCCTTGTTTGGCGTCTTGCTGGACCGCTATGGGTTTCGCCTGCTCCAAGACCGCGATCCACTCACGGTGGTGCTGGTCACTTTCGGCCTACTCTTGGTCATTGAGGATCTGGTGCAAACCACATGGGGCAAAAACAACTTGTCCGTGCCGGTGCCTGAAGCACTGGCCTTCAGCGTCGACTTATTTGGTACGCCTGTGCCGGCCTATCGCTTGTCTGTGATCGTGATCGGCTTGCTGGTGGCCTTGGGCTTGAGCCTGTGGTTGCGCTTTTCCAAGGTGGGTTTGTTTGTCCGTGCGGCCAGCACCGACCCCGTGACCACCTCCATGCAAGGCGTGAACACCGACTTTCTGAGCGCAGGCGTGGTGGGCCTGGGCACGGCGCTGGCGGGTCTGGCCGGTGTGGTGGCTGCGCCCTTCCTGTCCTTGTCGCCAGCCATGAGCTCTGACGTGATCATCGACTCCTTTGTGGTGGTCGTGATCGGGGGCCTGGGTTCTTTGGCTGGGGCCTTCATCGCGGCGCTGGTGTTGGGCATGGTGCAAGCCATTGGCGCGGTGTACCTGCCCGATGCCGCCGTGTTGCTGCCCTTCGTGTTCATGATCGGCATCCTGATTTGGAAACCCTCCGGTTTTGCCGGCAGCCGCACTTGAGTAGGAGTGGATCAACATGAGTTTGAAGAATTCTTCTTTGGGTGCACTTGCAGCTTTGGGCCTGGGGGCCGTGGTGGCCTTCGGTGTGTCGTCGAGCACGCTGCTGTCGCTGCTCACGCAGTCCATCATTTACGCGGTGTTTGCACTGGGTGTAGGCGTTTTGCTCAAGCAAAACGGCATGGTCAGCTTTGGCCACGCCTTGTTCTTCGGCGGGGCCAGTTACCTGATCGGCATCTTGCTGCAGCTGCAGCTCATGTCGGCCGAACTGGCCATTTTGGTGACCTTGCTGGCCGTCACGGCTGCAGCCTTCCTGATCGGGCTGGTGATCGTGCGGGTGCCGGGCGTGGCCTTTGGCATGTTGACACTGGCCATCGGTCAGATGTTTTTCCTGACCGCCTCACGCGCACGTGGCCTGACTGGCGGCGCTGACGGCATGAACATCGATTGGCCTTCGCGTCTGTTTGGTTTTCCGATGTCGCAAATGCTCAAGCCCGCCACGATGTTCCTGGTCTGCTGGAGCACCTTGGTGGTGGTGATGTTCCTCTTGGCATGGCTGATGCGAACCCGCTTTGGTGGCATCACCGAGGCGGTGCGCGACAACGAAGAACGCGCCCGCTTCATCGGCATCACCACATTGCTGCCCCGTGCGGCGGTGTATGCGCTGTCCGCCCTGGTGACCTCGGTAGCCGGTGTGCTCTCGGCCATGAACACCGGCTTTGTCTCCCCTGAAAGCATGCACTGGAGCCTGTCGGGTGTGGCTTTGATGATGGTGGTTGTGGGCGGCTTCAAGGCGCTGTGGGGGCCTGCAGTAGGTGCCGTGGTTTATTTCATGTTCAAAGACATTTTGGGTGAACACGCCACGCACTGGATGACGATTTTCGGCATGGCCCTGATCGCGGTCATCGTGTTCTCGCCCACGGGTGTGGCGGGATTGTTTGACCGCTGGGTTCTGGGCAAGAAGCCCTCGATCAAGGTCGGCGGCCACTGAGCGGGAGAACAGCATGACAAATTACGTATTGCAAGCAGAAGACGTGGCCATCCACTACGGCGGAGTCAAGGCCGTGGACGGTGTGGCCCTGACGCTTGAAAAAGGCCAAATCCGCGGCCTGATCGGCCCCAACGGTGCAGGAAAATCCACTGTGATCGATGCGATCACCGGCAGGCGCAAGCTCACCCGAGGCAAAGTCAGTTTGCTGGGGCAAGACGTGTCGGACCTGGGCGTGGTGGAGCGGCGCATGCGCGGCTTGTCGCGCAGCTTTCAGCGCACCAGCATCTTTGGGCAAATGACGGTGTACCGCCAGATTGAGCTGGCCTCCCACAAGATGGGCGTCAAAGATTCCGCCGCGGACGCCGAAGCGGTGCTCAAGGAATTGGACCTGTGGGCACTCAAGGATTCGACGGCCGAAGACCTGGGCTACGGCGAACAGCGCCGACTGGATCTGGGATTGGCATTGGTGGGCCGTCCGACGGTGCTGCTGCTGGACGAGCCGATGGCGGGCTTGTCGGTCAAGGAGTCTCTGGATCTGGCGCAGCACTTGAAAAAACTCACCTCCAGCTGGGACGTGTCGGTCTTGCTGGTGGAGCACGACATGGATGTGGTGTTCGGCATCTCCGATGTGGTGACCGTGTTTGAGTTGGGCCGTGTGATTGCCAGTGGTGCACCGGCTGAGGTGCGTGCCAATCCACGTGTGCGTGAAGCTTATTTGGGGAGCGCAGCATGAGCGCCTTGTTGAGTCTGAAAAACGTCGACGCCTACTACGGCGCGGCGCACATCCTGCACGGCCTGGACCTGCATGTGAACCCGGGTGAGCGCGTGGCCCTGATTGGGCGCAATGGGGTGGGCAAAACCACGGTGGTCAACACCATCTTGGGTCTGGCCAGTCTGCAAAACGGCCATGTGGCATTTGGTGGCAAAGAGCACACCAAGCTGCGCGCCTACATGGCGGCTCAACACGGCATTGCCGTGGTGCCACAGGGTCGGCGCATTGTGGCCAACCTCACGGTGGAAGAGAACCTGATCCTCGGCGCAGCCGTAGGACGCAAAGGCCCTTGGACGGTGCCCGAGATTTACAAACTCTTCCCGATCCTGCAAGAGCGTGCCCACACACCCGGCACAGCGCTGTCCGGCGGACAACAACAGATGCTGGCAGTCGGGCGTGCGCTGATGGCCAATCCAGCGTTGATCTTGCTGGACGAGCCCACCGAAGGTCTGGCCCCCGTGATCGTGGACCAGCTGGCCGACATCTTCAACCAGGTCGCCGACCAAGGCACGGCGCTGTTGTTGATTGAACAAAACATGAGTCTGGTCGTGCGTGTGGCTCGTCGTTACCTGGCCATGGCCAAGGGCGCCATCGTCGCGCAGGGCGAAGTCGTCAATTCCCGTGATGGCCTGCACGCACTCGAAAACCACGTCATGGTCTGAGCGTCCCGTTTTCCCCAACCGATGTCCGGACGGTTTCCGGCAACTTTCCACACAAGGAGACAAGCATGTTCAAAATGAAAACCATCCAGCGTTCCCTCGTCGCGGCGGCCCTGATGGCTGCGCTGCCCATGGCGGCCATGGCGCAAGGCAAAGAGCCGGTCAAGGTCGGCCTGGTGTCGTCCAAATCGGGCGTTTTTGCTCAGCAAGGCGAAGAGGTCATGCGCGCGGTCAAGTTCGCCATCGATGAAGCCAACGCCAAAGGTGGCGTGGACGGTCGCAAAATCGAAGTGAAGGAAGCCGACGACGAAGGCACGCCCGATGCAGGCCGTCGCGAAGCAGAAAAACTCGCCCGAGAAGGCTACAACCTCTTGATCGGCGCGATCCCCTCCTCCATCTCTCTGGCCATTGCACAGAACCTGGACCGCTGGGATGCCGCTTACTTTGTGGTGGCCAGCAAGTCCGACAAGTTGACCGGCGACACGTGCAAACCACGGAGCTTCCGCACCAACCACTCTGACGCGATGGACATCGCGATGATCAACGCTTGGGCCAAGAACATCAAGGGCAACAAATTTGCCGTGATCGCTGCCGACTATGTCTGGGGTCGTGACTCTGGCGAGTCGTTCAAAAAAGCCGCCGAGGCTTCTGGCAAAAGCGTTCCGCTGAGCCTGTACGTGCCCATGGGCACCAAGGACTTCTCGCCCTACATTGCCCAGCTCAAGGCCGCCAACGTGGATGGCATTTGGGTGGCTGAAATCGGTCGTGATGCCATTGCCTTCGTCAAGCAAGCCGAAGAATTTGGCCTGATCCCCAAGACGCCTCTGATCGGTCACTCCCTGATTTTGAACTTCATGATCAATGCGACCGGCAAGGCCCTGGAAGGGACACCTGGCACCACCGGCTACACGCCCGACATTGACACGCCCAAGAGCAAGGCTTTTGTGGCCGCCTGGAAAGCCAAGTTCAACCGCTTGCCCACCGACAACGAAGGTCAGGCCTACAACGGTGCCCAGGTCATGCTGGAAGGCGTCAAGCTGGCCAAGAGCAACAAGCCTGAAGAGGTCAGCAAGGCCCTGCGTGGTGCCCAACTGGACACCATCTATGGCAACGTGACCATGCGTGCCGCTGACAACCAACTGGTCTTGCCCAACTACGTGGGTCGCGCCAAGATGGTCGATGGTGTGTTGCGCCCTGTGGTCGAGCAAACCTTCCCAGCGTCCATCGTCCCCGCACCTTCGCCACTGTGCAAGATGTGATGCCCGGGTGATGTGAAGACCAAGCCGCCTGCGCTGAATGGCCAGGCGGCTTTTTTTCGGGAGATTCAGACATGCATATTTTGGTGACCGGCGCGACCGGTGGCATCGGCCGAGGCATCTGCGAGGTACTGGCCACGCAAGCGACGCAAGAACTCCAGCTGACGGTGGCCAGCACGCAAAACGGCGAACGCCTCTCCAACTTGCTTCAGGCCCTACGTGACATGGGCGTGCAAGCGCGAGGTGTGGTGGGCGATGTGACCCGCCCAGAAGATGCACGGCGCATGGTGCAAGAGGCGCTGACTGGCCAAGGCGATCTGGACGCCTTGGTCTGCGTGGCAGGCGCATCGGGCCCAAGCAAGCTGTCCGAATTGTCAGTGGAGCAATGGGACCTGACCTTCAACCTGAACACCCGCTCGGTGTTCCTGATGGCCCAAGCGGCTTACCCTTCGCTCAAGCGCACACGCGGCAGCATCACGGCCATTGCCTCCATGTCCGGCTTGCATCCGCATCCAGGCTATGGCGCTTATTCACCAGCCAAAGCCGCACTCATCATGCTCTGCCGTCAACTGGCGCAAGAGTGGGGGCCAGAGGGCATTCGAACCAACACGGTGTGCCCGGGCATGGTCCGAACCCCGCTGACCGAGGCGGTGTACCAAGACGCCGACACCAAAGCGCGGCGCGAAACCCTGGTGCCCATGGGGCGCATTGGTCGGCCCGATGACATCGGGCAAGCCGTGCATTACCTGATCAGCGCGGGCGCAAGCTACGTCAATGGCCAAAACCTCGTGGTCGATGGCGGCGTGGCTGACCACATGTTGACCATGATCCCGGGCCGCCCCGGCAAACCACCCGTAAATGATTGACATGAATCCCACTTACCTCTCGCAATCGTTTGGCCTGCAAGGTCGCACAGCCTTGGTCACCGGCTCGGCCAGAGGGATTGGCTTGGCCATCGCCACGGCACTGGGGCAAGCTGGGGCACGGGTGCTGATCAATGACCTGCACCCGCAAGCCGCAGACGATGCCGTGCACAGACTGCAAGCTCTGGGCATTGAGGCGCGTGCAACCTGTTTTGATGTCGCAGACATGGCCGCTGTTCAAGCGGCCGCACAGACGCTGGACACGACGGGCTGGTCAGTTGACATCCTGGTGAGCAATGCAGGCAATCAAAACCGCAAAGCCCTGGTGGAGATGAGCCGGCAAGAGTGGCAACAGATCCAGGACGTGCATGTGGGCGGTGCGTTCAACTGCTCCCGGGTGTTTTTGCCAGGCATGTGTGCACGTGGCTTTGGCCGGCTGGTCATGACCTCATCGGTTTCCGGCCAGTCCACCATGCCGCTGATTGGCGCTTATTCCACCGCCAAGGCGGCTTTGGGGGCCATGGCACGGGCGATCGCGGTGGAGTATGGGGCCAGGGGCATCACGGCCAATGCGATTGCACCTGGCTTTGTGCGCACCGAATTCACAGCGGGTCTGCAGCAGCGCGAAGGTTTTGAAGATTTCTTGCGCCAAGAAGTTCCGCAAGCGCGTTGGGCCACACCCGAAGACATCGCCCCGGTGGTTTTGTTTCTAGTGTCCCCCGCAGCTTCGTATGTGAATGGCCAGACGCTGGCCATTGATGGCGGCTTGCTGGCCCAGATGTGAAGCGCTCTGGAGCACGTAGCTTCAGAAGCGACAGGGCTGGCGCTTGGTACATTCCATACTTGCAAGCTATCTCTTGGAGCACGTATGAAAACAATCGGCATGATCGGCATCGGCATGATGGGCCACGGCATCGCGAGCAATTTGCTCAAGCATGGGCACAGCCTGACGGTGCTGGAGCACCCCGGCAACCAGCCGCTGGACGCCCTGCTGGCCGCAGGCGCTCGCACCTGCAGCACGCCGCAGGCCCTGGCCGCGCAGTCCGATGTGATCATCTTGTGCGTGACCGGCACACCGCAGGTCGAAGCCGTTTTGCTGGGCGAAGACGGCGTGCTCCAAGGCATGCGGCCCGGCACCATCGTCATCGACTGCTCTACAGCCGTGCCCGCATCCACCGAAAAAGTCGCGGCCATGGTGATGGCCCAAGGTGGTCAGTTTCTCGATTCGCCCATGACGCGCACGCCCAAGGAGGCCGCCGAAGGCCGATTGAACTTGTTGGTGGGTGGCGATGCCGCGCTGTTTGAAACCTGCAAACCGATCCTCGCCTGCTTTGCCGAAAACATCGTGCACACCGGCCCCATTGGCTCGGGCCACCGCATGAAGCTCTTGCACAACTACGTGTCGCTGGGCACCGTGACCTTGCTGGCCGAAGCCGCTGCCTGCGCCCAGCGTGCGGGCGTGGATGCCCACACGTTTGTTGAAGTGCTGTCCAAAGGCGGCGGCTGGGGCGCAGCGCTCGACCGCCTGAAACCCACGCTGGCCACAGGCGACACCTCGGGGCTGCGCTTTTCCATGAGCAATGCGCTCAAGGACCTGAGCTACTACAACCAGATGGCCATCGACACGCAGGCCGACCACACCGTGGCGCATGCCGTCAAAAACACGCTGGCGGCTGCTTGCCAGGAAGGCGATCCGAATGCGCTGGTGCCGGAGTTGATCGGCTTGCTGGTCAAGCGCCAAAGCACTTGAGACAACAGGCCGAACGCGCTCAGGGGGTCAGCACCAGATCTTTCACGGTGGTGCTGCCGGGGGCACCCAAGTCCAGCTGAGGGTTGGTGCTTTGGGTGGTGTACCCCGTGGCCGTGCCGGTCACGCTGTAACGACCGGCCACCATGCTGTCGGTGCTGAAACTCAAGGGCGATCCTGAAACATAGGGTGCTTTCACGGCGGCGGCCAAAGGCAAGCTCAGGGTGTAATCCGCTGTTGTGGCATCCACCCCTGTCCATGCCACATCCAGTGCCTGCCCTGTGCTCAGGGTCTGACGTGCTGAGACTTGCGCATCCAGCAACAGCGCACTCGCGCTGTTGCTCACCACACCGGCCACCGAAGCCATGTCAGAGGCCAAAGGCACGATCGGTGTCAGGTCTGTGTTGAGCACCGTCACCCCTGTGGCCAAAGAGACCGGCACGTTGGTGATGGCCGCTGTGGTCAGATTCTGTCCGGCCACCACCACCGTGTAGTTCGTGTTTTCAGGCAGATAGGCCAGCGTGAACTTGCCCGTTGTGGGATCAGGGGCCGTGGCACGAAGGTTGTTGTCCGGATCACGTGTGGAGACCACCACACTGGCGGCAATCAGGGGGTCCACATAGCCTTGGATGGCAGTCGTCAGCCGTTTGATCACCGCCACCACAGGCTTGAGGTTGTAGTTCCCCGAGCCTCCGGCCTTGACGATGGAGCGGCAGGCATCAAAGTCCAGCACCATGTCCGCCACCTGACCACTGAGCACCTCAAAATGCGCCTGCAACTTGAAGCCACTTTGTTGTGCACTGGGCGTGGTCAGGGCGATCTCGTCGGACGTCCCCGACAGCACCAGCGCGTTGGCCAATGAACCCGGCTGGTTGGGTGCCAACACCAGACGAACCTGCTGGTAAGTGCCCGCAGGCAACGGCAAAGAACCCAGCTCCTGAAGCACGCCATTGGTCAGGGACAACAAATCGATGCGCTGGGGCGCAATGCTCAATTCACTCCAGTCAAACTCCGAGCCATTGGCGCTCGGGCTCTTGTGCACACGGATTTTGTTGACGGTCACATAAACGTGCTCATACCCACATGAAGGGGCATCGGTCATGGCCAACTTCAGTGTCCCGGGCGACGACGAGTCGCCCCCACCACAAGCGACCAAGCCCGAGGAGATCAGCCCCAAACCGGTCCACGAAAGCGTGCTCAAAAGCCGGGCGGTGTGTTGCGTTTGCATAGCGTCCTCCAGAAAAAGACCCCATGTTCTGGCCATCGCCGCGCAGACACCATCCACCCATGGATATGTTTTTGGCTGTCCAGATGTCTATACCGACGCACGCCAAGGCACAAACAAGATCGAAGCCATCCCTCCAACAGTCTGTCACCCCTGCATGCGCAAGGGGACATGGGAAGGGTTCAGACCAAAGGCACAGTGAGCTTTGCGATCACCGCTGCGGTGTCCGGGCGCACGCCGCGCCACCACTCAAAGGCCTCGGCCGCTTGCTCGGCCAGCATGCCCACGCCATCGGCCAGGCGGGTGACGCCTGCTTGCTGCGCCAGCTTCAGGAAAGGCGTCAGGCCCTTGCCGTAGGCCAGCTCGTAAGCCAGACAACCCGGCGCAAAGGCAGATGCGGTCAATGGGGGCAGTTGCGCAGTCAGGCTGGCCGATGTGGCGTTGAACACCACATCAAACGCCTGCGCCCCCAGATCGGCGTAACCCACACCACGCACCGGCACGCTGGCGCTTTGGTGTTGGCGGGCCAATGCGGCCAATTCTTCTGCCTTGGCCACCGTGCGGTTGACGATCACCACCTCGGCAGGCCCTTGCGCCAAGATGGGCAACAAAGCGCCCCGTGTGGCACCGCCAGCGCCCAAAATCAAGACCCGGCGGCCCTGCAAAGGGCAGCCCAGGTTGTGCACCACATCGCGCACCAGGCCCACGCCGTCAAAGTTCTCGGCATAGACCTTGCCGCCTTCAAACTTCATCGCGTTCACAGCGCCCGCCATTTGCGCGCTCGGTGCCAAGTCGGTGGCGTAGGCAAAAGCGTCCAGCTTGAACGGTGCCGTCACATTCATGCCCCGGCCACCAGACGCGCGGAAAGCGTCCACCGTCTGGGCAAACTCGGCCAAAGGGCTCAGCACCTTGGTGTATTCGATGTCCTGCCCGGTCACCTGGGCAAAAGCGGTATGGATGAGCGGCGACTTGCTCTGCTCGATGGGGTTGCCGATCACGGCGTAACGGTCTGTCATGAAGATGTCCAGCAAACAATCTGCCGATCTTATCCCCGCGAAGGCCTAAAACGCTGACGATGGCAACACAATGGCATTTTGTCCAACGACACACGCCCATGGCGTCGTGGCAACTGCAGCCGCTTATGATGCCGCCACCGTCCGCTGAATTTTCTGGAGAAACGCGATGCAGCTCGGTCCCCAATCGTTCGCTCTTTTGTTCACCGTTGTCTTGCTGGCCGTCACGGCTTACTTCTTGTTGGGATCGGTGCCCTTGTTGGTGCTCAAGCACGACAACCCCATGGACTCGAACTTCATTCGGTCCTTCTACATCACTTACTTTCGCATCGCCCTCCTCGCGGCCGTGGCCGCCGTCGTCAGCTACGCGCTGGCAGGTCGATACGGATTCGCGCTGGGGGCTGCCAGCATTGCACTGTTGACCTGGCTGCTGCGCAGCCGACTGATCACCCGCATGGACGAGCTGCGCTCCATGATCCATGCCAATGAACTCATGGCGATTCCGGAATTTTTGAAAATGCACAAGACCGCCATTGGCATCAACACGTCGCAGTTGCTGGCCATTTTGGCAAGCCTGGGTTTTTTCTGATCCGTCACGCCATGTGACGCACGCGCGTCAGTCCCGCAGCAGGACATGCTCTAGATTGCCTCCTTCCCTTCAGGAGACAAACCATGAAAATCACTCAAACGCTCAGGCGCAGTCTGTGGGCGCTGACCCTGTGCACCGGCCTGAACGCCACGGCGCAAGAAAGTCCGCAAAGCGGCAGCTGGATCGTCAAGGACTTCAAGTTCCACACCGGCGAGGTGCTGCCCGAGCTGCGGCTGAACTACACCACGCTGGGCGACCCCAAAAACGAGGCGGTGTTGATCTTGCACGGCACCACCGGCTCTGGAGCGGGCATGATGGGAGCCAATTTTGGCGGCGAGTTGTTCGGCCCCGGCCAGATCCTCGACGCCAAGCGCTACTTTGTGATCCTGCCCGACGCGATTGGCACCGGCAAATCCAGCAAGCCTTCAGACGGTTTGCGGGCCAAATTCCCAGCCTACAACTACGACGACATGGTCTCGGCCCAATACCGACTGGTCACGGAACACCTGAACATTCGGCACTTGCGACTGGTCTTGGGCAACTCCATGGGCGGCATGCAAACCTGGATGTGGGCCATGAAGTACCCCGACATGATGGACGTTGCCGTGCCCATGGCGTCATTGCCCGCGCCCATGTCGGGCCGCAACTGGATGCTGCGCCGCATGTTGACCGAATCCATCCGCAAAGACCCGCTGTGGATGGGCGGCAACTACACACAGCAGCCCCCCAGCTGGCAATTCGCCTCGGTGTTTTATTCGACAGCCACCAGTGGCGGCAACCAAGGTCTGCAAAAAATCGCGCCCTCCAGTGACAAAGGCGATGCCCTGCTCAAGCAGCGCCTGTCAGCGCCCATGCCTGGCGATGCCAACGACCACCTCTTCCAGTGGGAGTCGTCCAAAGACTACGACCCGTCTGCAGAGTTGGAAAAAATCAAAGCCACCGTGCTGGTGATCAACTCAGCCGACGACGAGCGCAACCCGCCGGAGCTGGGCATTCTCGAAAAAGCACTGCCCCGCATCAAGAATGCCAAGGCATTGGTCATCCCCGGCAGCCCCGACACCTTTGGGCATGGCACCACGGGCAATGCACGTTTTTGGAAAAAAGAAGTGGGCGAACTGCTGCAGTCCGCCCCCAAGCTCAGCCGCTGAAACTGGCTGGGGCGGCTGCGCTTCAGTGCCGCCCCACCAGTCTGCCGATGAAAAAGCCCAGCACCGCGACACCCGCTGCCGATGTGCAAAGGGCATAAGGCAGCCAGCCCCGGTCCACACTGAAGGCCATGCCCAACACACCGCTGGACTGGCCAAAGAACAAGAGGCAAGCAAACAAGGTCACCGCCGTGCCGCGTGAGGCCGGGGCCATCTGCGTGGCCTGAACCTGCAAGGTGTTGTGCAGCATGTAAAACCCAAAACCGGTGGCCAGGCAGCCCAGCATGCCCAGCACCGGCTCATGCGCCCAAGCCAGCACCAGCAAGCCCAGCACAATGCACGACGCCCCGGTGCGCACCAGGCCCCGCTCACCACCGAGCCAGCCCAGCCAGCGACGCGCCAGCTGGCTGTAGAGCAGACCGCCCACGCCATAAAGCATCATCACCGAACCGGCATACACCACGCTCATGTCGAACTGCTGGTGCAAATGGGTCGGTATGAAAGCCATCGCACCAAACACCAAAGCGCCTTCGATGGCGGTCACGGTGAGCACCTGCCGCACACGCACAATGCGCAGCATCTGGAAGGTGTTGGAGAAATACGCCGCAAAGCTGGACGACGGCTCTGCAGCCGAGGCTTTGGGCATGCTGCGCAACTTGCTCCACAGCATAAAAGCCGCCACAGCAAACAAGGCCGACACCACGCCAAAAGCCATTCGCCAGCCCAAATGCTCGGCCGCAAAACCTCCAAACCACAAGCCCACCATCATGCCGCTGACGGTGTAGCCCATCAGCTTGGCCAAGGTCTCCTGCCTGCGGTCATAGGCCACCTGATCACCGATCCAGGCCATGGACAGCGGAATGATGCCCGCCGCCGCCGCGCCCATGAACGCCCGCATGACCACCAGCAAGCTCAGGTCAGACGACATGCTGGTGATGGCACTGAACACCGCGCAAGCGAGCACCGCCAAAGAGATCACGCGCAGCTTGCCAAAACGGTCCCCCAAGGGGCCATAAAACAACTGCAACACGCCGTAAGCCACAGCAAAAGCCGACACCACACGCGAAGCTTCGCCGGTGGTGACCTGGAACTCCTGCCCCAGAACCACCAACATGGGGTCGCACATGCGCATCGAAGCCATGCTGGCAAAGCCCGCCAGGCCCATCACGCGCAAGCTGTTGCGCTCAGCTTGCGCTGCGGTGCTCATCGATCAGCCGATCAACTGCTGTTCCAGGTCGTGCAGCACCTGGTAGCAAGGCAGCACTTGGGCGATCGAGCTGTTGGGCTCGCGGCCTTCTTTGATCGCGGCGAAGAATTCGCGGTCTTGCAGTTCGATGCCGTTCATCGACACGGCCACTTGCGACACGTCGATCTTTTCTTCCTTGCCGGTGTACAGGTCATCGTAGCGGGCCAGATAAGTGCCGGTGTCGCCGATGTAGCGGAAATAGGTGCCCAAGGGGCCGTCGTTGTTGAACGACAGGCTCAGCGTGCAAATTGCGCCATTGGCGGCCTTGAGCTGGATGCTCATGTCCATGGCGATGCCCAGCGTGGGGTGAATCGGGCCTTGCACGGCGTTGGCTTTGACGATGGGGCTGCCGCACTGGTAGGCGAACAGGTCCACGGTGTGGGCAGCGTGATGCCACAGCAAGTGGTCGGTCCAGCTGCGGGCTTGGCCCAGCGCGTTCATGTTGGTGCGGCGGAAGAAGTAGGTCTGCACATCCATTTGCTGGATGTTGAATTCACCGGCCTTGATCTTGTGGTTCACCCACTGGTGGCTGGGGTTGAAGCGGCGGGTGTGACCCACCATGGCCACCAGACCGGTTTCCTTTTGAACGCGCAAGACTTCCTGGCCTTCTTTGTAAACATCGCACAGCGGGATCTCGACTTGCACGTGCTTGCCTGCCTTGAGGCATGCCAGCGTCTGGCTGGCGTGCATCTGGGTGGGGGTGCACAAGATGACGGCATCGACTTCTTTCAAAGCCAGGGCTTCGTCCAGCTCTGTCGTGGCATGGGCGATGCCGTATTTGGCCGCGACCTCTTTGGTTTTTTCGATGTCGCGGCTGATCAAGGAAACGACTTCCACGCCGTCGATGTTTTGGATGCCGTCCAGGTGTTTGATGCCGAAGGCGCCTGCGCCCGCCAGGGCGACTTTGATGGTTTTGCTCATGTTTTTCTCCAGTGATGTGTTGAACATGTCACCCCGAATTGGGTCCGGGGTCCTTGTGTACTTATCGGGTCCGGGGTCCTTGTGTACTTATTGGGTCCGGGGTCCTTGTGTACTTGTCACCCCGGACTTGATCCGGGGTCCATGCATTCATGGCTTCTCGCCTTCGCGAGAATGACAAAAAATCAAGTGTTTTCCAGAATGACGTGGCCCACTGCCGTGTTGGAGGCGGGCACATGGTAGAAGCGGTGACGCAGCTTGGGCGCAGGGCCGGTGGCTTTGCCATCGTTGATGTCGCTCATCGCGCCACGGGCGATCAGCCACATGACCAGCTCGATGCCTTCGCTGCCGGCTTCGCGCACGTAGTCGATGTGCGGTGTGGCCGCGCAGGCCACCGGATCGTCGATCAGCTTGTCGAGCCAGGCGTTGTCCCACTCGCGGTTGATCAGGCCCGCACGCGCGCCCTGCAGCTGGTGGCTCATGCCGCCTGTGCCCCAGATGTGCACGTTGATGTCGTCGTCGTAGCTCTCGACCGCCTTGCGGATGGCCTGACCGAGGTTGAAGCAGCGCTGGCCGCTGGGCACGGGGTACTGCACCACGTTGACCGCAAACGGGATCACGGGGCAAGGCCACGCATCTTTGACGGGGTCTTTTTCGCCGCACATCAGCGACAAGGGCACCGTCAGGCCGTGGTCCACATCCATCTTGTTGACGATGGTCAGGTCAAAGTCTTGCTGAATGACCGACTGCGCAATGTGGCTGGCCAGCTCGGGGTGGCCTTTGACCACGGGCACAGGGCGTGGGCCCCAGCCTTCGTCGGCAGGCTTGTACTCAGCGGCGGTGCCGATGGCAAAGGTCGGAATCATGTCCAGGCTGAAAGCCGTGGCGTGGTCGTTGTAGACCAGGAAGATGACGTCGGGCTTGTTGTCCTTCATCCATTGCTTGGAGAAGTCGTAGCCCGCGAACAGCGGCTTCCAGTAGTCTTCTTGCGTTTTGCCCAGGTCCATGGCCGCGCCGATGGCGGGCACATGCGAGGTGAAAACGGATGCGGTGATTTTGGCCATGTGTGCTTTCTCAAAATAATCGGGATCTGACCCCAATTAAGGTTTTTTACCGGCTGCGCCTTGGGGCTGGTTTTGCGCTTGGGCATCGCCGTTTTCGCCGATGTAGCGGTTGCCTTCCACGCTGCGGCCGCCCTTGATCATCATGTTGCGGTATTCCTCTTCGGTCATGCCGGTCATGGAGCCTGCCATTTGCTGGAAGCTCTTGCCGTCGGTCGCACCGATCTTGGCGAGGAAGTAAATGTTGCCGCCGGTGCGCATGCACCAGTTCAGGTCACGCGCCAACACGGCCTGCTTTTGCTCTTCGGTCATCTGCCACTCGTCCAGATAGGCCCGCTCGTTGGCCTTGAAGCGCTCGCGGTTTTCGGCCTTCATGAGCGACATGCAAAACTGGTTGATCCAGTAGCCTTTGCGCGATTGCTCGGCATCAAAGATGATGGTGCCTGGTACGTCGGTGTAGGGTTTGTCGAGTGCCATCAGTTTGTCTCCTCGGGCCAGTACAGGCGCATGGGGTTGTCCACCAGCAGTTTCTTTTGCAGCTCGGCGGTGGGCGCGATGTGCGGAATGAAGTCCACCAGCAAGCCGTCGTCAGGCATGTGATCCTTCAGGTTGGGGTGTGGCCAGTCGGTGCCCCACAGCACGCGGTCAGGAAACTCCTCCACGATGCGCTTGGCAAACGGGATCACGTCCTGATAGGCGTTTTGCTCGCCATTCAGGGCCTTGGGGCCGGTCACCGACAAACGCTCGGGGCAAGACACTTTGCTCCAGACATTTTTGTGCTCGCGCATGAACTTCTGGAACAACGCGAACTGCGGACCGTCCACGGGCAGGGACACATCGGGGCGGCCCATGTGGTCCACCACCACAGTGGTGGGCAGAGCAGTAAAGAAATCCCACAGCTCGGGCAGGTCCACGGCCTCAAAGTAGATGACCACGTGCCAGCCCCACTTGGCGATGCGACTGGCGATTTCCATCAACTCGTCCTTGGGCGTGAAGTCCACCAGACGCTTGACGAAGTTAAAACGCACGCCGCGCACGCCAGCGTCGTGCATGGCCTGGATTTCCTCATCGGTCACGCTGCGCTTGACGGTGGCCACGCCACGGGCCTTGCCGTTCGAGTTGACCAAGGCATCGACCATGGCGCGGTTGTCTGCGCCGTGGCAAGTGGCTTGCACCACCACGTTGCGCGCAAAACCCAAATGGTCACGCAGCGCGTACAGCTGGTGCTTGGATGCATCGCAAGGCGTGTACTTGCGCTCGGGCGCATAAGGGAACTCGGCACCGGGGCCAAACACGTGGCAATGGGCGTCCACCGCACCTGCGGGCACCTGAAACTTGGGTTTGCTCGGACCGGTGTACCAATCCAGCCAGCCAGGGGTTTTTTCAAATTGCATGGTCTTCTCTCTCTTGGGATGCTTTGGGATCAATCGGGTTTGATGTTGGCTTCGCGCACCAGCTTGTCGTAGCGCACGCGCTCGGATCGGATCAAATTGGTGAACATCTCGGCGCTGCCGGGCACGACCTCGCCGCCCACAGCGTTCATGCGTTCGCGCACTTCCTTGGTCTGCAGGGCTTTTTGCACTTCGGCATGCAGCTTGGCCACGATGGGCTTGGGTGTGGCCGCAGGGGCCACCAGGCCGTACCAGACCGACGCTTCAAAGCCTGGAAAGCCCGATTCGGCAATGGTCGGCACATCCGGGTAATTGGCGCTGCGGTTGGCGCTGAGCACGCCCAGCACCTTGAGCTTGCCGCTCTTCACGTGGGGCAAGACCTCCAGCGCATTGACCGCCACCAGCGGCACTTGCCCGCCAATGGTGTCGGTGATCGCGGGCGAGCCGCCACGGTAAGGGATGTGCTGCAAGTCAATGCCTGCAGCGCGGGCAAACAGCTCGATCGCCATGTGCGGCGTGGAGCCATTGCCAGGAGAGCCATAAGCGATGGTGTTGGGCTTGCCCTTGGCGGCTTCAATCAATTGTTTGACGTTGGCAAAGGGCGCATTGGCGTTGGCCGCAATGACCACGGGCACGCGACCCACCAATGAAACCGCGACCAGGTCTTTCTCGGCGTCAAAGGGCTGCGGCTGGTACAGCGACATGTTGGCCGCCAGCGCATTGGCCGCCATCATCAGGGTGTAGCCGTCAGGCTCTGCAGTGATGACCGACTTGACCGCGATGTTGGTGCCCGCGCCTGGCTTGTTCTCAACGATGAAGGCTTGGCCCAGGCTGGTCTGAAGGCTTTGCCCAATGGTTCGTGCCACCACGTCCACCGCGCCACCGGCGGCATAACCCACCACAACCTTCACGGGCTTGCTGGGGTAGTTTTGGGCCAGCGCCGAGACGCAAAGGCCCAGCGTGCCGAGCCAGAGTGCGAAGTGTTGTCGAATCTTCATGTCCAGTCTCCTGTCGATTAAGAGACGAGCCCGCACACAGGGCCCGTGATGGTGACGTTCAGTCGATGTACTTCAGACCCGCAGCCGCCAGGGGCTCGCGCATCTTGTACATGTCCAGACCCAGCACGCCAGAAGCGAGCTTGGCGCGTTTTTCGCCTTCGTTGGCTTCGCGGGCTTGGGCAGTTTCCAGGGTCTTGGCGGCCATGGCTTGGGGCACGCAGACCACGCCGTCGTCATCGGCCACGATCACGTCGCCGGGGTTCACGATCATGCCGGCGCACACCACGGGAATGTTCACCGAGCCCACGGTGGCCTTGATGGTGCCCTTGCTGCTGATGGCCTTGCTCCAGACAGGGAAACCCATCTTGGTCAGCTCTTTCACA
The DNA here is from genome assembly GCA_041169105.1 of Pseudomonadota bacterium. Classification (GTDB taxonomy): domain Bacteria; phylum Pseudomonadota; class Gammaproteobacteria; order Burkholderiales; family Burkholderiaceae_C; genus Limnohabitans_A. The sequence continues at coordinate 22,611 of JBEEJQ010000025.1, forward strand.
TCACGCACACCGGCGTCGATGATGAGAGCCCGTGCGCCACGGGCCATGAAGGACGTGGCCAGCAGGTCGCCAAAGTAGCCGTCGGTGCACTCGGCCGTGATGGCCGCGACCACGATGTCGCCGGGCTGAATCTGCTCAGCGGCCACATGCATCATCCAGTTGTCGCCGGGGTGCAGCAGCACCGTCACGGCAGTACCGGACACCTGAGCACCTGCGTAGATGGGGCGCATGTAAGGCTTCATGAGGCCCACGCGGCCCATGGCTTCGTGCACGGTGGCCGAGCCCAAAGCGGCCAGGCCGTCGGTGGCTGCGCGGTCCGCGCGGGTGATGCTGCGGTAAACAACGCCGAGTTCGTACATGTTCATTTCTCCTGATTCAATCTGCAACGGTCATCCCCGACTTGATCGGGCGTGACAAAAAATTCTCTGCCGTAGGTCGGCACCTTCAGGTCCGACATGGGCTTGAGCTCAGTGCTGTCGGGGCTGAAGCCACCGACCTACGGAATGACTTGAGGTCAACTGGTCAGACTTCAAAGTGACGAATGATCAGATGCCCTTGGCCGTCAGCTGGTCGTCCAGACGCTTGAACACGCGGCGGGCATTGCCTTCGTAGACCATGTAACGCTCTTCGTCGTTCAGGTTGGCTGTGGCTTGCACATAGCGTTTGGTGTCGTCGTAGTAGTGACCGGTTTCAGGGTCGATGCCGCGCACCGCACCGATCATCTCGGACGCGAACAAGATGTTCTTGACCGGGATCACTTTGGTCAGCAGGTCGATGCCAGGCTGGTGGTACACGCAGGTGTCAAAGAAGATGTTGTTCAGCAGATGCTCCGACAACAGGGGCTTTTTCAACTCCTGGGCCAGACCACG
>JBEEJQ010000026.1:0-22552 GCA_041169105.1 Pseudomonadota bacterium
CTGCCGCCCAGCACACTGGCAGACTCGCCGCCCACCAAGCCGCTGTAGCTCACACCGTTGCCACCACTGTAGGCTACACCGTCGTAGGTCTTGCTGGCGTTATTGGCTGTGATGGTTAGAGGCACAGAGGTGATCGCACCATTGCTGCCACTGAAAGTGCCCCCGCCTGTCAGATGGTAGTTTCCAGCGTCGCTGCCTGAAAGCGCCAAATTGGAAATGGCGTAATTCAGGCCTGCCCCGACATTTTTGTCTGAAAAAGCGCCACTGCCGTTGACCGTCACCACGTCATTGGTTTCGAGCGTAGACAGGTTCAAGGACACGCCAGCTATTCCGGTCGTGCCATCGTACGGCTTGGATACATTCGAAGCTGATGCCGTGATGCCTTTGGTGTTGACTTGGTGCGCCCCTGTAACCGTGATGGTGTTGCTGAAGTTCGCGCTGTTGGTAGTCACCGCACCCGAAACACCCAATGCATAACTGCCAACAGCCAGCTTGTTGGCCCGGCTGTAAACAGCGGACAGGGGCGCAAGGGTGAAACTGGCAGTGCCACCCGAACCGTCGTTGATGTTGACAAGATTGCTGCTGTTGATGGAAACGCTGGACCCTGCAACGCCGCCGCTGCCTAGTGTGTAGACCGTTCCGTTATCAATACCATCGTTGGTCGGGTCGTTGTAGTACTTGACGCCGTTGATGGTGTATTGAGTAGTCGTGCCGTAGGTGGAGCTGGCGTTTGCGATTTCGACCAGCAACTGATTGGCCGGTGTGATGGTGAAGTTCCCCGGGCGATACGAGATGTTGTAGTTGCTGGATGTCAAACCCGTCGCGCCCAATACACCCGTATATGTGCCGCTCGCGTTGGTGCTTGCATTGCTGCGTGTAATGGTGATCGAGCCACCTAATACCGATGAATTTTCGCCGCCAACAAAGCCGCTGTAGGTCACACCGTTAAAACCTATTCTGTCTGTCTCAACAAGAAATTTGGCATCGTCATTGACTGTCACGTTTAATGGGGCCGGTGTGATTCGAGCTGTGGTGTTGACCGCGTGAGGTGTCAGCGTGTAATTGCTGGAGCCAGCGCCTGCCAGGCTGAGGCCGGAGAATGTCACTTGGTTGGCACTGGCAACATCTTTGCTGTTGAAGTTGCCGGAAACAGAACCCGTGAGGCTGACGCCGTCAACGGTGTAGGCCCTGCCGTCGCTGCTCGTGCCTGTGCCAGCGGCAATAGAAGCTTGAAGAGCGGCACTCCCACTGACTGAGGCTGATGTTGTGCCGTCATAAACCTTGTCCTGACTGCTCAACCCACTCATGGTCAGCGCCTTGGCAGTGATGGTGGCCGCCGCTGGGGACTGGAGCGTGAGGCTGTAGTTGCTGTTGTTGAGCGACAAGCCGCTGAATGTGATGGCACTGGCGCTGGCCACATCTTTGCTGTTGTAGGTGCCAACGGCTGTGCCAGTGATCGAGACTGCATCGCCGGTATAGGGTTTGCCATCGGCAGTTGTTCCTGTACCAACGGCTTCGGCCGAAAGCAAGGCAGGAGTGCCGCTGACCGTCGCTGCGGCAGTGCCGTTGTAGACCTTGCTTGCTGGGGCCGTCAGACCACTCATGGTCAAAGCCTTGGCCGTGATTGTCGCGGAAGAAGGTGCCGGTATCGTGAGGCTGTAATTGCTGTTGTTGATCGACAAGCCACTGAGCGTGACGGTTGTCGCGCTGGCCACATTCTTGTTGTTGTAGGTGCCGATGGCTGTACCGGTAATGGCAACTGTGTCGCCTGTATAAGGTTTGCCGTCCGTCGTTGTCCCGGAGCCTGATGCTTCATCGGACAGCAAAACAGCCGTGCCAGTGATCGCTGCAGAGGTGGTGCCGTCATAGACCTTGCTGCTTGGCACGGTGATGCCACTGAACGTCAAAGCTTTGGCGGTAATGGTGGCCGCCCTCGGTGACTGAATCGTGAGGCTGTAGTTGCTGTTGTTCAGTGATAAACCACTGAACGTGACAGTGCTGGCACTGGCAACATCCTTGCTGTTGTAGGTGCCAACCGCTGTGCCGGTGATCGCGACCGTATCGCCGATGTAGGGCTTGCCATCGGCTGTCGTGCCGGTACCTGCGGCCTCGGCCGAAAACAAGACTGGCGTGCCGTTGACTGTGGCCACTGTGGTGCCGTCATAGACCTTGCTGGTCGGCACCGTCAGCCCACTCATAGTCAATGCCTTGGCCGTGATGGTGGCGGCTGCAGGCGACTGCATTGTCAGGCTGTAGTTGCTCGCATCAGTGCCGGTCAAGCTCAATCCGCTGAACGTGACGGTGCTGGCACTGGCCACATCTTTGCTGTTGTAGGTACCAAGGGCTGTGCCCGAGATGCTCACGGTATCGCCGGTATAGCGTTTGCCGTCTGTACTGGTACCGCTACCTACCGCTTCGGCGCTGAGCAAGACGGCTGTACCGCTAACAGTGGCAGCGGTGTTGCCGTTGTAAACCTTGCTGGCCGCAATGCTCAAACCACTCATGGTGAGGGCTTTGGCCTCGACCGTCAGTGTTCCAGCGCTCACGGTGCTGCTACCGTTCACCAGGTAACCCAAGCCTGTCAAAGTCTCTTTGATGACATACGGCGTGCCACTGGCCTTTATGCTGCCTGATGACGAGTTGACGCGCGAGGTGATGTTGTAACTAGTGGCGTCTCCGTTGACGGTGCCGGTTCCCGTGATGGTGGGCAGTGCATCGCCGTAGGTCATGCTCAATACCAAAGAGCTGGTACTGGCCGTGGGTTGCTCGCGGAAGATGGCATTCAAACCCGCAGTCAGTGCCGTGGTGTAGCTGGTCGTGGTTTCATCCGAGTTGTAACGAAAGCGCCCACTGCCAAAGGCCAGGTCGGTCAGCCCACTCAGCCCTGTACTGCCGGAAATGCTACCGGTGTAAAGCTTGGCAGTGCCACCCGAGCCCACGCTCACGGTTGGACTGCCTGAAAAAATCAGATTGCCACCTGTGCTACTGCCTATTGCCGCAGCGATGTCGGCGTTCAAAACCATTGCAGTGGCGGTGGTGTTGCTGGTGCTGACGTTTTGAGCCACGGTCAGATCACCCGTTTTGGTGCCAATGTTGATCGCGCCTGATGCCGAGATTCCGTTGGTGGCCCCCACGGCTCCCAAGGTCAATGCGCCACTGTTCAAGTAAGTCAATGCAGTCCCGCCTGTGGCAGCCAAAGTGTCCACCGCGTTGCTGGTGCTGTTGTCCAGTGTCACACTGCCGCTGCCTGACAGCAATAGATTAGAGGCGCTCACGAAACCGCTGGCTCCATCGGTGGTGGCACCGCTGCCTTGCAGGGTGATGGTGTTGTTGCCTGTGGCTGTGAGGCCTGCGTTGAGCGTGATGTTGCCGCCATAAATGCTGATAGGGCCAGCAACGCTGGTGGCTGTATCGATCGTGATAGCCGCTGTATTTCCCGATTTACCGATGGTCAAGCTTGAAGGCGCTCCACCAAGGCTGATGCTGTTGAGGCTGAATGCACTGCTAAAGCTCGCGAGGTATGGTTTAACCGTTACATCGCCTGTGGTCGTTAGGTTGAATGTGGATGCGGAAAAATTGTCCGCGATGAAGGTCACATTCCCTGCGCCACGATTGAGGGTTAAGGTGCCGGTTGTTTTTATTGGTTTGGTTATTGTGGAGTAGGCGTTGATGACATCAAACTTCAAGTCACCAGTGCCCGATATAGTGGTTGAACCTTCCAGGCTGATACCTATGTTGACCCCGCCTCCGACTTCGAGCGTCACATTCCCACTGCCAGAGTCCAGCGTGGTGTTGTTTGCTTGCGTACCGATACCTGCAGCATTTGCAGTACGACCCTTGAGGAAAATGTCTCCACCATTGGTATTGATGGATGTACCGTTTAATTTAAGGCCAATCGTCTTGGCATTAAACGCAGTTGCATGCCCTGGACTGACAGTGAGTCCGTTCCATGTTGTTGTTTGTTCGTTATAGGCACCTCCACCAGCCCAAACATGACCGCCATTGGTTGTTATAGCTGCAGATCCAATAGAGATGACGCCCCTGCTGCCTGAGCTATCGTAGCCGCTCCAAAGTAGCAAATTGAGTTTGCCTGACGTACTAGCAATACTGATCGTATCGCCAATCGCTAAATCTACGCCTGCCCGCAAAGTGAGCGTTGCATCACCGCCTGCATTTTTGAGCAGATTGACACCCGAGGTCCAAGAGATGTTAGTTGCGTAATTTAGAACGTCTGTTCCTCCGTTCAAGGAAGTCAGAAAATTGGTGACGGCAGCGGCGTTGATGGTTGAGTAGGTTGGATCTAAAAGCCACAAACCATTTTTCCCGCCATTCGACCCCGCAAGCACGGCGATACCGTGAGTGTCCAGCACATGTCCGGAGGTCTCGACTTGGCCGCCATTGCCCGTACCCGCCCCCCTGGCCTCAATACGGCCTTCGACCTGCGTGAGGCTTTTGGTGTTCTTCACATCGCTCCACAGCACCACCTTGCCACCATCGCCGTTTTGCGTTGCATTGGCCTCGATGCTGGCGCCTTGTGCCATCGTCACCTGCACGGCCTGGCGCGTGTCGCCGCTGCCTTGCCAGTCGCCTCCCGCCAACACCGTGCCGCCGCCCATGGGGCCGTTGGCCTCGATGCGGCTGGTGCCCGTCAGCGCAATGCTGTCGGCCATTAGGACGATCTTGCCGCCCTTCTCGGTCAGGCTGGTGGCGCTGAGCTGCCCACTGTTTTTGACGACCGAGCCTTGCAGCGCGGCCAGCGCGTGGGCCGAGAGGATGATTTGCCCGCCTTCGGCCAGCACGGCGCTGCGGTTTTCCACCAGGGCCGCAATGGCTTGGGGTGTGGTGGTGATGCCCGCCAGGCCTGTGCCGCTGTTGTTTAAGCTCAGCGTGATGCCCTCGCCCGAGGCCAGTGCTACGGTGCCCGCCTGCGCCACGACCACGCCCTGGTTACGCACCTCGGGGGCCAGCAGCGCGATATAGCCGCCTGCGGCAGACGTGAGTTGGCCTTCGTTGACCACGCTGCCGGTGCTGCCTGCGCGGTTGAAGCTGGCTTTGCCCGCCATGAATTCGTCGGCATTGGCCTTGCCCGTGGTGGCCACCAGGCCGCCCACGTTGACCTGCGCCGTGGGTGAGAAGTACACCCCGCTGGGGTTACTCAAGAACACCTGCCCGTTGGCGCTGATCTGGCCGTAGATCTGGCTGGCGTTGTTGCCCAAAATGTTGTTGAGCACCACCGCACTGCTGCTGGGCTGGTTGAACTGCACCTTGGCCTGGCTGCCGACATTGAAACGGGTCCAGTCGATGACGGCGCGGTTGCTGGCCTGGTTCACCGTCATCAGCGCGTTGCCCGCAGATGTTGTGCCGGTGTGAATGCTGGCACTGCCGCGGGTGACCACGCCGCCTTGGGGGAGTTGGTTCACGGCAGGGGGGGCTTGCTGTGCGTAGGCCAGGCTGGCCATGCCGCTTAGCGCAACGCTGGCGAGTGTGCCCCCCACGGTCTGAGCCAAGGTTTTGCCGGTACGTGTTCCTTTGCCCGCTGCGCGTGCGGTCTCGGGCACAGGCTGCAGTTGTTGGGTGCGGCCTGATCGTTTGAGGCGGTAGACGTGGTTCATGCGGATTCGATCAGAAGTTCAGCGCGTCAGACAGCCACAAACGGTTCAGGGTGCGGGTGCCATCGCTGTCGGCACCCGTGCTGGGGTGGGCAGCAGGGTTGCTGCCATGTCGGCGGCTCCAGGTGGCTGAGAGTTCGTGCCCTTGCAGGGTGCGCCAGCTCAGGCTCAGACCTGCGCCTTTGAGGGTTTGGGTGTTGGTGGAGGTGAGTTCGCTGCCCGCAGAGTTGCGGTTGTTTTTGTAGACCTGAATACGGCCCCAATCGGCAAAGGCGTTCAAGGTGAAGGCCTCGTTGATCCGGTGCTTGAGCCCAACGGTGCCTGTGGCACCTGTGCTACCGCCCGCTTCGTTGCTGGGGTAGGCCCGCACGCCGCTGGCACCACCCAGGTAGAGCTTTTCTGATGAATCGAGGTTGCGGTTGGCCCACTGCACCCCTGCCTGCAGGTAGGCGCTGGTTTGGCCTGTGATGCTTTGCTCGCGGTTGTAGTTGGCGTTGAGCTTGCTGAAAGTGCCTGCCGTGTTGGCGGCGCTGGCGTCTGCGCCCGCGTTGGGCGAATGGTTCAGGTTGAGACGGCCCCTGCTGGCTTGCCAGCTGATGGTGTTTTGGGCAGGCATGATCAGTTGGTCGAGCCAGTTGCCTGACAGGCCTGCACGCAGCACATCGAGCGTGTAATGCGAAACGGTGGTGGGTCCTGTAGCACCCGAATTGGCCAAGGCCAGGTTGTCAAAGCGTTTGTGGTCGCTGCTGAGCTGTGCACTCAGGTTGCGCTCGGGTTGGCGCATGAGCGGGGCCATGAGGTCCAGCCCCCAGCTTTGGGCCGAGCCGCTGGCTTGCAGTGCGGCAAAGCTGCCCACCAAGTGGTAGCGCATATCTGACGCGTGCAGCCCGGCGCGTACGCCTTGCATACCCATAGGGAGGGTGTAAGCGGCGCGGCCGTACCGGCTACCGTCCGTGGCCACGGCTTGCAATTGCAGCGCATCGCCCCAGCCTGCTCCGTTGTTGAGGGCCACACTGGCGATCAGGCGATTGCGGCCCGTGGACACTGAGCCAAAGTTGTCGGCCGTGATGTTGGCGTCAATGGCTTTGTCCTGGCCCAAGGTGATGAGCACATCGGTGCTGCCGGGCTGCGAGCCTTCGGCAAACGAGGCACTGGCCACGACGCCGGGCAGATCGTCGAGCAACAGTAGCAGGCGGTCTAGCTGCTGCAGGTTGATGGTCTGACCTACAACCATTTGCGCATCGGCCATGGCGCGGATGCGCTCGCGGGGCAGCTTGCCCTCGGGCATGTCGATGCGCACTTGATCCAGCTGGGCTTCGACCACGCGAAGTGTGACCACACCACCCTCAATTTCTTGCTGGGGTACCAGGGCATGGGCCAGCCAGCCCGCGCTGCGGTAGGTTTGCACGATGACCCAGGCGGCTTCTTGCAGCTGAGTAAGGCTCAGGTCGCGACCGGTGAAGCCCGTCAGAGCGGCTTGCAGTGTTTCGGGACTGAGCAGGGTCTGACCTTCGAAGCGGAAGGCGTTGACGCGCAGCACCGGGCCGCTGTGGTCTGCAGCCGGAGGTGTGGGCGATTGCGGAGTCTTGAGTTTGGGCGCGACCAGGTTGCCACCGGGGCGGGCTTCGAGTTGTTGCAAAACCGAGCCGGCGTCGGGGGCGGCCAGGGCCAGTGCGGGCAGAGAAAGCAGCAAGCTTGCCAGCAGACCACGGGCACTCATCGCGACGAGGGCGCCGCTCTCACACAGGGTGCCGTTCCTATGGAAAGGAAGGCGGATGGTTGAACTGAGACGGAGAGCTGGATTTGTCATTGGGCTGGACGCATAGAGACCAGCTTGGATTTTCAAAAAATGACAAAAACTTCAATTACAGCGGATTACATATGAGAACATTACTATTCACAAAATTTCTACAGGGGCAACCAGTTGGTAGCCAAACTGCCGAATCGCTTCGATGGGCGTTCCTGTGACCCCGGCGTCAGTCAACTTTTTGCGCAGCCGGACCATGCGCACTGCGAGGCTGGCTTTGAACGATTCATCGACTTCCACATCCAGCAATTCGGCGATTTGCCAGGTTTCGAGCTTGCCTGCCGGGGCACGGGCCATGGCGGTCAGGACAGTGGCCTCTTGAATGGTCAGCTTGACGGCGCAGTTGCTGCCTCGCAGTTCGAGCTTGTTTAGCGTCAAGCTTTGTGGCAAGACATGGTGGATGATGGCTTGCCTTCGCCGTGCAAAGCTCTTGAATGCCGCTCGCAATTCGCTCATCTCGACAGGCTTGGTGAGGTACATGTCTGCTCCGCTGTCGTACCCGACGAGCTTGTCATCGATTGCTGCGCGGGCAGACAAAATGATGATGCCTACCAGGGGGTGTGCCTTACGAATGCGGCGTGACAAGCTCATGCCGTCTTCACCGGGCAGGTTGATGTCAATCAAGAAGGCATCCGCATGGTCCACACCCGATTGGTCTTCGAGTTCTTCGGCAGACGACAGGCCTGTGACCTGATGGCCGTCGCTCCTCAAGCCATTGCACAGCATGGTGCGCAGGTCATGGTTGTCTTCGATGACCACGATGTTCAAATGGGCAGCCACAGTTCAAACCTTACATAGGTGTCGTCTGGCGCATACGTACAGGTAGCGCCGATGATGCGGGCCATGCTGGCCACCAAAAACAAGCCCAGGCCCGTACCAGAAATCATCTTGGCACCCGTGCTGCGGTAGTACTTCTTGAAAACCTTGTCAGCTTCAGGCCAGCCTGCGATGCCAGTTTTGTTGACTACTGTGATGGTCACGCCCATGCCTCGCGCATCGTCTGACTTGGCTTGCACATCCAACCGAATGGTGTGTGTTTGATCGCCGTAGTGGATAGCGTTGTCGAGCAGGTTGTTGAGGATGATCTGCAGGCACTGGTAGTCGGTGCGCACGGTCACAGCATCGGCAGGCAGTTTCCAGTTCAGCGTGAAGCGGTGCGACTGGTGATCGTGCAGCAGTTGATCCAGCAAGGGCCGCAATTGAACTGGCTCCAAATCCACATCGAGTTGCCCTAAGGAAAGGCGGTCGGCACTGAGGCAGCGGTCCAGGATGTTCTTGATAATCGCCACGTTGCGGGCCACATAACCCTTGGCATCCAGGTCGGTCGTGGCCTGCTGGGCCAGGTCAATCACCGATAGAGGCGTTTTGAGTTCGTGCATCAGCATGGTCAACAACTGGCTTTGCTCTTCACGACGGACTCTTTCGAGCGCCACCTGTTGTGCGGACATTAGCAAATCCTTTGAGTATTTTTCGTTGGCACGTTGCAGCTGATTGGCACGTAACTGCATCAGCACCGTCATGATGCCGCCCGAGAACAGTGCGTAAAAGATAAGCCCGTTGGTCGAAAACTCGTTACCCCCGACGGTACCTGCATGGGGTAGCACACTGAACATCAGCAGCGCCGTGATTGAGAAGTAATAAGCAACCACCCATTTTTTGCGCAGGAGCGAGGCGGCAGAGCTTTTCTTGATTTTTTCATCATCAATGGACGCAGATGCTACGACCAGCAACACCAGAGCGCCGATGCCATTGAGGGCCATGTTCACCTTCAAGGCCCAGTAAACCTCGCCCATGGTCAGCAGCAAGACGGCACACCCTGACCAGACCATCAAGGCAAGGATCATATGACGCGCCCAGCGTGGTAGCGAATACTCTGATAAGAAGAAAAATTCAAAGACCAGCGAGACCCCTGTAGCTCCCAGCACCAACCAGTTGTAGATCAGGTCGAGGTATTGGGCGTCGATCACACCATTAAACCAAAGTCGGTGAAAGCCGAAGAAGGAGGCTGTGAAAACCAGGTACAGCGCATGCCGGACTACAAACACCGCGTACAGGAAATCGCGGGCATTGAGCCAATTCATGAACACCACAATCAGAAACACCGCGATCAATGACAACACCGCAAAGTAGCTGACCAACATGCGGTGTTCAGCCTCCACCATGGCGGTCTCGGTCAATGCTTCCACATTGATCAAGCTGGTGCTCGATGCTTTCAGTCGCAAAAAGACCTGCCTTGGCTGAGACCCCGCCGGAATCACAAAGGTGTGAGTGAGCGATTTGTATTCCTCTGCGCTGAGGTTGGTGCGGTCGCCCACTACGCGCTCGCGGCCGGAGCTGTCCAGTGGGTCATACAGACGGATCTCATCGAGGTACACAGGGCGAATACGCAAGATGATCTTGTCATCGGGGCGCATGCCATGGTCGGGTTGCACATCGAGTCTGATCCAGACGGCTGCTTGCGTGTAGCCTCGGCTCAAAACACCCGTGTAGCCCGTGAAGGCTTGCTGCTTGACCTCGTTCACCGTGGCCTGTGCTGATGCGTCCTCCCAAAAGGCGCGCTGTGTGATCAAGTCTGCCGCGAGTGCGGAAAATGATGTGAAAATGCACAGAATGAACACCGCAAATAATTTTTTGCAGCTCAAGATCTGTGTGGGGATTCGCATGGGCTGGACGTTTGATAAAGGATTGAATGCCAAGCGTAGCAGTCTTGCCGTGTAGCACATTACCCCAGATTACAGTACTACAGGGCGGTTACAGCCGGTGCAGCAAAAGGGTGGCAAGGGATGAGTAGGTCTACGAGCGACTGCTTTGGGGTATTTCAACAAAGACAGCTCATGGCCGGTTGCAGTCCGCCAGCATGACTCACTGGCTGGCCGCAATCGCTGCACAGCCGTCATTGGCCGCTTAACCCCGAATAGTCACAGCGGATCGATATCTACCCGTCAACTGAGCTTATATGGGGATCTGTATGCGTGAATTGCCAATGCAGTTCGCATCAAGTCAGTGTTCCCGGCACCCAGCTCATTAGCAATCCCACCCCCGCACACAGCCCCAACACCTGCATCACGCTGCGCTGCTTGCCGATCAGCAGCCAGGCCGCCACCGCAGTGAGCGCGATGGCGCTGTAGTCGGGGCTTTGCGGCCAGCCTTGTGGCCACCAGGTGGCATAGGCAAACACGCCGGCCAGGTGCAGCACCACGCCGATCACCGCGGCGGTGATGGCTTGCAGCGGCCCGGTCAGGGTGGGCATGTGGCGTGTGGCTTCCACCAGCGGGCCGCCCGCCAGGATGAACACGAACGAGGGCAAGAAGGTGAACCAGGTCACCACGCAGGCCGCTGCGATGCCGCCCAGCAAGGGGTGGCCCAAGAGGGCCTGGCTGTGCCCGCCGATGAAGCCCACAAAGGCCACCACGATGATGAGCGGCCCCGGTGTGCTTTCGCCCAAGGCCAGGCCGTCCATCATTTGCGTGGCGCTCAGCCAGCCGTATTGCATGACGGCCGCTTGCGTCACAAAGGGCAGCACCGCATAAGCGCCGCCAAAAGTGAGCAAGGCCGCCTGTGTGAAAAAGCCGCCCATCTGCGTGAGCGTGTGGGCGGTGCCCAGCAAGAGCGCAATGACGCCCAGGCTCAATGCCCACAGTCCCACGCTCAGCAGCAGGGCACGCACCAGGCGGGCATGGCTGTAATGGGTGTGCGCGGGTTGCGGTGTGTCGTCGTCCAGCCAGGCGGGGGCTTCGGGTGCCGTGCTGCTTGCGCCATGCGATGCCGCAGCCACGGGGCGCTGGCGCGCCATGCCATAGCCCAACAAGGCTGCCGCCAAGATGATCCACGGAAAGGACAAGCCCCACAGCGTGCCCAGCAGTGATGCAAGCGCCAGAGCCCACAACCACGGTGCTTTGAGCGTGCGCTTGGCCATGCGGTGCACGGCTTGCAGCACCAGCGCGGTGACGGCGGGCTTGAGGCCCCACAGCAGCGCTTGGCCCCAGGGGTGCTGGCCCCACACGGTGTAGGCCCAACTCAGGCCGATCAACAGTACCAGACTGGGCAGCACAAACAGGGTCCCAGCAGCAATGCCGCCGCGTGTGCCGTGCATCAGCCAGCCGGTGTAGGTGGCCAGTTGCTGCGCTTCAGGGCCGGGCAGCAGCATGCAGTAGTGCAACGCGTGCAGGTAGCGCTTTTCAGAAATCCAGCGGCGGCGCACCACCAGCTCTTCGTGCATCAGCGCGATCTGGCCAGCGGGCCCACCAAAGCTGACGCAGCCCAACCAGAACCAGAACTTCAGGGCCTGTGCAAAGCTAACTGGGGCAGGGCGCTGGGCCTTGTTGGGCGTGGTGCTCATGGCACGTTCCAGTGTTCTCGCAACGCTTGGGCAAAGGCCGGTGTGCCGCTCAGGCTCAGGCTCAGTTCCACGCGATCGTCTGGGCCTGGGGCAGGGTGGATGTTCAAGGTTTGTTGTGCGGCCTGCCAGTGGGCCTGGGCGGGCGTGCTCTGCATGGTGTGTGCCCTGTGCAGCTGAACTTGCAAATCAAAGTCCCAGTCCGCCCCCTCGTCCAGCGGGCCGGGGCCTTGCGGGCCAAAGCGGCTGGCCCAGGCCAGCAGCTGCGCCACTTCGCGCAGCAAGGCCGCTGTGTGGCTGGCGGCGGGTTGGGCCAAAGCGTCCCAGCAGACCACGCCTTCGGTGTCTTCGCTGCAGTCGAATTCCAGATATTGCAAATCCATTGTGTTTTTCATCCCCTCGTGTGATTGTCGCTGGGTCTTGGTTTGTTGCTTTGGATACAAAAAACGCTTATTCCGCTTAAATCTTGAGCATAAAACAGGGTTTCAAGGGTTTTCTGTATACATTGTTGGCGGTCTTGGTGGTTTAATCCGTCGAACCAACGGTACGGCACGCTGAAGTTTTTGCACCGTCACCCCGTAGGTCGGTGGCTTCAGCCCCGACGTGCAGCCTGCGCTGAAGCGCCCAATGTCGGGGCTGAAGCCACCGACCTACGAGGACTCAAGCCGCCGACCTACGAAGAAGACTGCTGGACCGGATCAACAACACACACTTTCATGAGCACCGCAAACGTTCGCACTGTGGATTCTGACTTGGCCGAAGAGGGCGGCTCGCAAGCCGTCAAGGCTCAGCAGCGCCTGCGCGAATGGATCTTGGCGGGCGAATTGCCCTCGGGGGCCCGCATTGCCGAGCTGGCCCTGGTGGAGCGCCTGGGCATGTCGCGCACGCCCATTCGCGCCGCGCTGATGCACCTCAAGCAAGAAGGTTTGCTCGAACCCCTGCCCGGTGGCGGTTATGCGGTGCGCACTTTCTCTGAGCGCGAAGTGGCCGACGCGATCGAGCTGCGCGGCACGCTCGAAGGCCTGGCCGCAAGGTTGGCCGCTGAGCGTGGCGTACGGCCTGCCTTGATCCGCCAAGCGCGTGCCTGCCTGGACCAGATCGATGCGGTGCTGCAAGCCTCGGCGCTGAGCGACGAGACGTTTTCAGCCTATGTGGATTTGAACGGCCAGTTCCACAAGCAGCTGTCCGAGATGGCCGACAGCGCCGTGCTGGCGCGTGAGATCGAACGCGCATCGAGCTTGCCTTTTGCATCGGCCTCGGGCTTTGTGGGGGTGCATGTGCATGACGCCCACGCCCGCGACACCCTGGTGGTGGCACAGCACCAGCACCGTCAGGTGCTTGACGCCATCGAGCGCCGCGAAGCGGGCCGCGCCGAGGCCCTCATGCGTGAGCACTCGCGCATTGCACGCCAGAACATGCAGGTCGCCTTGCGCGACCCCGCCGCATCGGGCACGCCCGGTGTGCAACTGATCCGACCTTCCTGAACCGATTTTTAACGAGGAGATAGAGCATGCAAAAACGACAATTCCTGAGCGCCATCGCTTGCGCCGCCTTGGCTTTGACCGCTTCCACGGCCATGGCGCAAGACAAGTTCAAGATCGGCCTGATCTTGCCCATGACCGGTCCGTTCGCCTCCACGGGCAAACAGATTGAAGCCGCAGCGCGCCTGTACATGGCGCAAAACGGCGACATGGTGGCTGGCAAAAAAGTCGAGCTGATCGTGAAAGACGACACCAGCGCCCCCGACGTGACCAAGCGCATCGCGCAAGAGTTGGTCGTGAACGACAAAGTCAGCGTGCTGGCCGGCTTTGGCCTGACCCCGCTGGCGCTGGCCACGGCGCCCATTGCCACCCAGTCCAAGACACCTTTGGTGGTGATGGCTGCGGCCACATCGAGCATCACCGAGGCATCGCCCTTCATCATCCGCACCAGCTTCACGCTGCCCCAAGCGGCCGTCGCCATTGCCGACTGGGCACCCAACAACGGCATCAAAAAAGTCGTGACCTTGGTGTCTGACTACGGCCCCGGCATTGATGCCGAAAAGTATTTCAAGGACCGTTTGCTGTTCAACGGCGGCCAGGTGCTCGACACCCTGCGCGTGCCCATGCGCAACCCCGACTTCGCCCCTTTCCTGCAAAAGGTTCGTGACCTCAAACCCGACGCGGTCTATGTGTTTGTGCCCTCGGGCGCAGGCGCGGCACTGATGAAACAGTTTGCCGAGCGCGGCATGGACAAGGCGGGCATCAAGCTGATCGGCACCGGGGACATCACCGACGACGACATCTTGAACAGCATGGGCGATGTGGCCAATGGCGTGGTCACTTCGCACCACTACTCGGCCTCGCACAACTCGGCTCTGAACAAGAAGTTTGTTGCCGCCTTTGAAAAAGCCAACAACGGCATGCGTCCCAACTTCATGGCCGTGGGCGGCTATGACGGCATGCGCGTGATCTACGAAGCGGCCAAAGCCACCAAGGGCGCGGGCGGCCAAGCCTTGCTGGACGCGATGAAGGGCCAAGTGTTTGAAAGCCCTCGTGGCCCGATGTTCATCGACGCGCAAACCCGAGATGTGGTGCACAACATCTACATCCGCAAAGTGGAGAAGGTGGGCGGTCAGCTCTACAACCAGGAGTTCTCGACCCTCAAAGACGTGAAAGATCCGGGCAAGAGCCGCTGATCTTTGCTGTCATGCCCGACTGGATCGGGCATCTATTTCCCTCTGTTGCGTGCTGCAACCCTGCAGTGCGCAACAGACCCATTCCATACCTCCATGCTGACCATCCTCTTCGACGGCATTGCCTACGGCATGCTGCTTTTCATATTGGCCGTAGGCCTGTCCGTGACCATGGGCTTGATGAACTTCATCAACCTGGCGCACGGCGCGTTTGCCATGGCCGGGGGCTACTTGACGGTGGTGCTGATGCAGCGCTTTCAGGTGCCATTTCTCTTGTGCCTGCCTTTGGCCTTTGCTGCCACGGCTTTGCTGGGCGCGGTGATGGAGCGCACGCTGTACCGCCACATGTACCGCAAGCCGCACTTGGACCAAGTGCTGTTTTCGATTGGCCTGGCCTTCATGTCGGTGGCCAGCGTGGATTACCTGATGGGCTCACAGCAGCAGATCATGCAGCTGCCCGATTGGTTGCGTGGCCGCACCGAGTTGTGGGATGGGGCGTTGGGCATGGGCCACTACCGCCTGTTCATCATTGCGGTGTGCGCGGCGCTCACGGTGGGCCTGCAGTTTGTGCTGGCCAAGACCCGCTTTGGCAGCCGCTTGCGCGCCAGCGTGGACGACGCGCGTGTGGCCGCAGGTCTGGGCATCCGCGTGAACTTGATTTTTGCCGCCACCTTTGCCATGGGCTCGGGTCTGGCCGGTTTGGGCGGGGCCCTGGGCGCTGAAGTGCTGGGCCTGGACCCGACCTTTCCGCTCAAGTTCATGGTGTACTTTTTGATCGTGGTGGCCGTGGGCGGCACCTCGTCGATCACCGGGCCGCTGTGGGCGGCGCTCCTCTTGGGCATCGCCGATGTCGCGGGCAAGTACTACATGCCCAAGCTGGGCTCTTTCATTGTCTATTCACTCATGATCGCGATTTTGATTTGGCGTCCGCAAGGGCTGTTTGTGCGCAAGGGAGGTCGTTGACATGAATCATCCAATGAATGCACGACAACAACTGCTGTCCACCGCCCGTCTGCGCGGCTGGGAGCCTTTGGTTTGGCTGCTGGCCTTTGTCATGCCCTTCGCTTTTCCGGGTCATGCGCTGATCGTCAACGAGGTGGCCATCGTCGCCTTGTTTGCCGTGTCGCTGGACTTGGTGCTGGGCTACACCGGCATCGTGTCGCTGGGGCATGCGGCGTTTTTGGGCTTGGGTGCTTACGCCTCGGCCTTGTTTGCCAAGCATGTGATGCCCGACCCGCTGGTGGGTCTGCTGTTTGGCATGGGCTGCGCCACCTTGCTGGGCGCGGTGTGCTCGCTCACCATCTTGCGCGGCACTGATTTGACGCGCCTCATGGTCACGCTGGGCATGGCGCTCATTTTGATGGAGCTGGCCAACAAGCTCGACTGGCTCACCGGTGGCTCGGACGGTTTGCAGGGTGTGACGATGGGGCCGGTGCTGGGTCGCTTTGAGTTTGATTTGTATGGACAGACGGCGGCCTGGTATTCACTCACCGTGCTGTTGATCTTGTTTGCCTTGGCGCGTCGTTGGGTCAACTCGCCTTGGGGCGCCACGCTCATGGCGGTGCGCGACAACCCGCTGCGTGCCATGGCCATTGGCATTCCGGTGCACAACCGTCTGGCGGTGGTGTACACCGTGGCAGCTGCTTTGGCTGGTGCCGCAGGCGCGCTCATGGCGCAGACCACGGGCTTCGCATCGCTGGATGTGTTTGCGCTGGAGCGCTCGGCCGACGTGATGCTGATGCTGGTCATCGGCGGCGTGGGCTGGCTGTATGGCGGCGTGGTCGGCGCGGTCGTGTTCAAGCTGATGCACGACGTGATCTCGGGCATCACGCCGCAGTACTGGACCTTCTGGATCGGTCTGTTTTTGGTGGTGCTGGTCATGGTGGGGCGTGAGCGTTTGATTCGGCCTTGGCTGTGGTTTGGCCGCGCGGCGGACCAGAAAGGCGGTGCGAAATGAACCAGCCCATCGTTTTAAAGGCCCAGGGCCTGATCAAGCAGTTCGGCGGCATCACCGCCACCGACAACGTGAACTTGGAGCTTCGCTTGGGTGCTCGCCACGCGCTGATTGGCCCCAATGGTGCGGGCAAGACCACGCTGATCAATCTCTTCACCGGCGTGCTGCCACCCACCTCGGGCCGTATTGAGTTGCTGGGGGAAGACATCAGCCAGCTCGCACCCTACCTGCGTGTGCGCCGTGGCCTGGTGCGCACCTTCCAGATCAACCAGCTGTTTGCCAGCATGACGCCCTTGCAAACTTTGGCCATGGTGGTCTCGCAACAGCGCGGCCTGGGCGGAAGCTGGTGGACCCAGTTGGGTCAAGACAAAGCGGTGGTCGAGCGTTGCGAGCAATTGCTGGAACTGTTTCGCCTGACCGAAGTCATGCACCAACGCACCGAGCACCTGG
The DNA here is from genome assembly GCA_041169105.1 of Pseudomonadota bacterium. GTDB lineage: Bacteria > Pseudomonadota > Gammaproteobacteria > Burkholderiales > Burkholderiaceae_C > Limnohabitans_A. The sequence continues at coordinate 16,831 of JBEEJQ010000026.1, forward strand.
CTTACGGCAAGCGCCGTTTGCTGGAGATGGCGATTGCGCTGGCCTGCGAGCCCAAGGTGCTGTTGCTCGACGAGCCGGTGGCCGGGGTGCCAGCGGGCGAGCGCGAAGAGTTGTTGCAGACCGTGGCCGCTTTGCCCGCCGAAGTGTCTGTCTTGTTGATCGAGCACGACATGGACTTGGTGTTTGAATTTGCCGACCGCATCACCGTGCTGGTCAACGGCGCAGTGCTGACCGAGGGCACACCCGAAGCGATTGCGGCCGACCCGCAAGTCAAGGCGGTGTACCTGGGTCACGGCGAGGAGGTGGCCCATGGCTGAATTGTTGAAGGTGCAAAACCTGAGCGCCGGTTACGGCGAAGCCGTGGTGCTCAATGACGTGAGCCTGTCGCTGGGCGAAGGCGAAACCCTGGCCCTGCTGGGCCGCAACGGCACCGGCAAGACCACGTTGATGGACACGCTGGCCGGGGCGACGCGCCAGCATGGCGGCCAGATATTTTTGGGCGGCCAGATGCTGCACACCTTGCCCTCGCACGAGCGGGCGGCGGCCGGTATCGGCTGGGTGCCGCAAGAGCGCAACATTTTCAAATCGCTCACGGTGCACGAAAACCTGACCGCCGTCGCACGCCCCGGTCGGGTAAGCCGAGCCTGGACGCCTGAGCGGGTGTACGAGATGTTCCCGCGACTGGCTGAGCGCAAGACCAACCTGGGTACGCAGCTGTCGGGCGGCGAGCAGCAGATGCTGGCTGTGGGCCGGGCGCTGGTGCTCAACCCGCGTTTGCTCTTGCTGGACGAGCCGCTCGAAGGCTTGGCCCCGATCATTGTGGAAGAGCTGCTGCGTGCGATTGCCCGCATCACCCGCGAAGAGGGCTTGTCGGCCATCATCGTGGAGCAGCACCCGCAAGCGATTTTGCGCATCAGCCACCGCGCAGTGGTGCTGGACCACGGCAATGTGGTGCACGCCAGCGATGCCGATACGCTGCGCCAAAACCCCGAACTGCTGGACAGCCTGCTGGGCGTGGCCCGCAAGCTTTGATTTGAACGAAAGAGGACAACATGTTCATCAAAAACACCTGGTACGTGGCCTGTTCCCTGGCCGATTTGAACGCCTTGGGCGAGAAGCCCCTGGGCCGCACCATTTGCAACGAGCAGATGGCCTTCTTCAAAGGCCCCGAAGGCAAAGTGGCGGCGGTGGAAGACTTTTGCCCGCACCGTGGTGCCCCTTTGTCGCTGGGCAAGGTTTGCAACGGCAAGCTGGTGTGCGGCTACCACGGCCTGGAAATGGGCTGCGAGGGTAAAACCGTGCACATGCCCGGTCAGCGCGTGCGCGGCTTTCCGGCGGTCAAGAGCTATGCCGTGGTCGAGCGTTATGGCTTTGTCTGGGTCTGGCCCGGTGACCAGTCCAAGGTCGATGAATCGCAGATGCCGGTGTTCGAATTCTTTGATAACCCGGCTTGGGCCTATGGTGGTGGGCTCTACCACGTCAAGGCCGATTACCGCCTGATGATCGATAACCTGATGGACCTGACGCACGAAACCTATGTGCACGCCAACAGCATCGGTCAGCCCGAGATCGACGAGACACCTTGCGAGACCAAGGTCGACGGTGACAAGGTCATCTTGCAGCGCCACATGGAAGGCATTCAGGCGCCGCCGTTCTGGCAAATGGCCATGAGCGCCAACGGCCTGGACCCGCAGGCCAAAGTGGACCGCTGGCAGATTTGCCGCTTTTCGCCACCCAGCCACGTCATGATCGACGTGGGCGTGGCCCTGGCAGGCAAAGGGGGCTTTGATGCAGCCCCTGAACACAAGGCCTACAGCGTGGTGGTGGACTTCATCACGCCCGAGACCGAAACTTCGCACTGGTACCACTGGGGCATGGCGCGCCAGTTCAAGCCCGACGATGCCGCCCTCACCGACAAGATCCGCACAGGGCAGGGCGGCATCTTCAATGAAGACATGGAGATGCTGCAATTGCAGCAAGCCAACATCAGCAAGTGGCCCGAGCGCAAGCTGCTGATGCTCAACATCGACTCAGGCGGCGTGCAGTCGCGCCGCATCATCGACCGCCTTTTGGCCGAAGAACAAAACCAGGAAGTGAACGCATGAGCGCGACCGATCTCACCCAAACCCCGATTGCCGCCGACGGCACGTTTGAAGTGCAACTGCAAAAAATCGGCCAAACACTGCAGGTCACCAAAGACCAATCCATCCTCAAAGTCTTACAAGACGCCGGGCACGACGTGCCTTTCTCTTGCGCTGAAGGCATCTGCGGCACCTGCCTGACCAAGGTGGTGGCTGGTAAGCCTGACCATTGGGACTTGTACCTCACCCCGGAAGAACAAGAAAAGGGCGACTGCATCATGGTGTGCTGCTCACGCAGTCAGACGGCACGGCTGGTGCTCGACCTCTGAGCCTGACTATTGCAGGGGGCTCGCCCTGTGCGCGATGCCTGTCAGTGGTAGGTCGGTGGCTTCAGCCTCGACAAGGGTCCGCGTGGCGTTGTTGTCGGAGCTGAAGCTCCGACCTACTGAGCCAGCTCGCTGTCTTGTAGGTCGGTGGCTTTAGCCCCGACGTTGCGGGCTCCGGCGCGGGTTGCATTTCGGGGCTGAAGCCACCGAGCTGCGCATTGCCGGTGCAACAGATTGAGCTTTATCGCGTCCGATCCATCATGATCGGCTATTGCAATCTGAGCTATCTGCTAGTGCCAGGTCGGCTCGCGCATTGAAGGACAATGGCAGGTGACGCCCCTCGTGGGTGATTGCGTTCACGCACCATCTCCATGAATTCCACCCTCCACATTCTGGGCATCACTGGCCCGATTTACCTGGCCATTGCGCTGGGCTATGTGTTCACCCGCCAAGGGGTGTTTGCCAAAGCCGACATGCAGGTGTTTGGCAAGTTCACGCTGAACCTGGCTTTGCCCGCATTGCTCTTCAACGCCTTGTCGCAGCGGCGCATTGGTGAAATCCTGAACGGCCATTACCTGATGGCCTATGCCCTGGGTTCGCTGGTGGTGGCTTTGGGCGGATTGTTTTGGTCGCGCAAGGTCAAGGGCCACAGCTTGAGCTACAGCAGCATGATGGCCATGGGCATGTCGTGCCCCAACAGCGGCTTTGTGGGCTACCCCATCATGCTCTTGACTTTGGGGCCTGTGGCCGGGGTGGCGCTGGCGCTGAACATGGTGGTGGAGAACTTGCTGACGATTCCCTTTTTGATGGCCGTGGCCGATGCGCAAGGCGGAACTGCAGGTCAATGGAAGCAGGTGATTGTGCAGACGCTCAAGAACCTGGCCAAAAACCCCATGATTTGGGGCATCGCAGGCGGTTTTTTGTTTTCGTTGTTTGACCTGCAACTGGCTGCACCATTGGCGCGGACGGTCAATTTGTTTGCGCAGGCCAGTGCGGTGCTGTCGCTTTTTGTCATTGGTGGCTCTTTGGTCGGCCTGAAGGTGGACGGGCTTAAAGGCACGGTCACTCAAATTGCGTTTGGCAAATTGTTTTTGCACCCTTTGGCCATGTTCATGGTGTTGACCTTCATCACACCGGTGGCTGACCCGTCCTTGCGTTCAGCGGCCTTGCTGTCGGGGGCCTTGCCCATGCTGGGCATCTTCACCATCCTCAGTCAGCGCCATGGGCACGGAGCCATCAGCGCCGCCGCTTTGCTGGTGACTACGGTGGTGTCTTTCTTCACGCTGAGCGGCTTGCTGCTGCTCTTGCAACACCACGTGTTTTGATCTGTGTTGTAGGTTGGTGGCTTCAGCCCCGACGCAATGCTGTTGATCCCTGTCGGGGCTAAAGACGCCGACCTACGCGGTCAGCCACTCCTTGGTCACCTCGGTGATCAGCCCCAGCGTGGCTTGCTGCGTGAGGGTCGTGGGTCGCAAAGAACTGACCGCCGTTGTCAGCTGGATGTGCAGCGCGGGCTCTGACAGCTGTCGCACCGAAAACGCCGAGGGCCGCACCGAGCGCATCACGGCGTTGCGCGACAAGATGGCATAGCCCGCGCCGTCGGCCACCAGGTCCAGGATGGCGCTCACGCCGTCGATCTCTAGCGCAATCTGCGGACGGCAGCCGATGGCGGCCATTTCAGACTCCACATGCATGCGGATCGCGTTGGGCCGAGTCGGGATCACCAAGGGCAGGGCGGCCACTTCTTGCAGCTGGATGGGCGGCGGAGGAGGGTCTTCTTGCAAGCCCGGTGGGCGCGGTTGCACCAAGAGCAGTTCTTCTTGCACCAGCGGCGTGTGCTCGATGCCCGGCACCTGACTTGGGTTGTAGAGCACGGCAATGTCCAAACGACCGTTTTGCAGGTTTTCCTGCATGGCGCTCGACAGGCCCTCGCTGATCGACAGCTGCGCCTCGGGCATGCGCTGTCTGAAAGCACGCGTCAAAGGCACTGTCAGCACCCGTGCCACGCTGGGCGGCAGGCCCAAGGCCACGCGGCCCGACAGGCCGCTGCGCACGCGCCCCAGTTCTTCACGCGCCCGCTCGACCTGGTGCAAGATGCCCCGGCCATGCTCCAGCAGCAACTGGCCGGCTTGGGTGGGGGTGGCGCCACGGCCATTGCGCACCAGCAGGTTTTGCCGCAGCTCGACTTCGAGCAGGCGCACTTGGCGGCTGAGCGCGGGTTGCGCGATGTTCAGGGCTTGGGCGGCGCGGGTGAAGCTGCCCAGTTCGGCCACGCGCACAAAGTATTCGAGCTGTTTGAGGTCCATGCATCACCTTTTTTGGTGGCCTGATTTTGTCATATCCAAGGCTTGGTTATGCGAATTTGTTCTAGCTGGTAGATGCCCCAAGGGGCTGTGGGATGGGGCTTGAGCTTGCACAATCAGGCCTGAGTTTTGATCGATAGACTTTTTGTAGGTCGGCGGCTTCAGCCCCGACGCAGTGCAGCGGTGATGCCTGTCGGGGCTGAAGCCGCCGACCTGCAAAAATCGAATTCCCGACTGACAAGACACCATTAACGCAGGAAACAGACATGAGCCAAACCCAGCCCTTGATCATTGACGTGCACGGTCACTACACCACCGCCCCCAAGGCGCTGGAAGAGTGGCGCAACCGCCAGATCGCCGGCATCAAGGACCCCGCGTCCATGCCCAAAGTCTCCGAGCTGAAAATCAGCGACGACGATCTGCGCGAAACGATTGAAACCAACCAGCTGGCCAAGATGAAAGAGCGCGGCTCGGACATCACCATCTTCAGCCCCCGCGCCAGCTTCATGGCCCACCACATTGGCGACTTCAACGTCTCGTCCACCTGGGCGGCGATTTGCAATGAGCTGTGCTACCGCGTGGCGCAACTGTTCCCCGACAACTTTGTGCCTGCGGCCATGCTGCCCCAGTCGCCTGGCGTGGACCCGGCCACCTGCATCCCCGAGCTGGTCAAGTGCGTGGAGCAATACGGCAACGTCGGCATCAACCTGAACCCCGACCCATCGGGCGGCCACTGGACTTCGCCCCCCTTGAGCGACAAGGCTTGGTACCCCATTTACGAGAAGATGGTCGAGTACGACATCCCCGCGATGATCCACGTCTCGACCAGCTGCAACAGCTGCTTTCACACCACCGGCGCGCACTATCTGAACGCCGACACCACCGCCTTCATGCAGTGCCTGACCAGCGACCTGTTCAAGGACTTCCCGACGCTGAAGTTCCTGATCCCGCACGGCGGCGGCGCTGTGCCTTACCACTGGGGCCGTTTCCGTGGTCTGGCCCAGGAGTTGAA
>JBEEJQ010000027.1:0-21670 GCA_041169105.1 Pseudomonadota bacterium
CAGGTGTTTTTGTTTGACGAGCCCCTGTCCAACCTCGACGCCAAGCTGCGCGCCCAAACCCGACTGGAAATTCAAAAACTGCACCGTGAATTGGGCATCACCAGCCTGTTCGTGACGCACGACCAGGTCGAAGCCATGACGCTGGCGCAGCGCATGATCGTGATGAACGGCGGCCACATGGAACAGTTCGGCACACCCGAAGAGGTCTACAACCGCCCCGCCAGCACTTTTGTGGCCAGCTTCATCGGCTCGCCGCCCATGAACCTGCTCCAGCACGCGCCGGGCACGGCCGAAGGGCGAATTTTGGGCATCCGGCCTGAGCATCTGGACATCACCCCTTCGGGCGGCTGGACGCTCACGGTGGACACGGTAGAACTGCTGGGTGCCGAGCGCCTGGTGCACGCCCGGCTGGGCCAGGAAACACTCACCCTGCGGCTGGACGAATCGCTGCCCGCGCCGCAGCCGGACAGCACTTTCTGCGCCACGCCACGCGCTGACCGCGTGCATTGGTTTGACGCGAAAACCCAAAAGCGCATCGCCTGAAAATGAAAGCCTGGCCCTACCCGCGCTGGATCGCCCACCGAGGCGCTGGCAAGCTCGCCCCCGAAAACACCCTGGCCGCCTTCCGACTGGGGGCCTCGCACGGCTACCGCATGTTCGAATGCGACGCCAAGCTCAGCGCCGACGGCGTGGTGTTCTTGATGCACGACGCCACGCTGGAACGCACGACCAACGGCCATGGCGTGGGTGGCGAGCAGACTTGGCACGCGCTGTCGCAACTGGACGCGGGCGGCCGGCACTCACGCGCCTTTGCGGGCGAGCCCTTGCCCACGCTCGAAGCCCTGGCACGCTTTTGCCTGGCCAACCAGTACCTGCTGAACATCGAGATCAAACCCACGCCGGGCGCTGAAGCCGCAACTGGCGAAGCCGTGGCGCGCCTGGCCGCGCAACTGTGGGCTGGGGCTGAGGTGCCGCCACTGCTGACCTCCTTCAAGCCCGATGCGCTGGCCGCCGCGCAAGCGGCAGCGCCAGAGCTACCTCGGGGCCTTTTGGTGGACACCTTGTGGGACGGCTGGTTCGAGAAAGCACTGGCGCTTAAGTGTGTGGCGGTGGTCGCCAACTACGCGCTGTGGGACACCGCCACCGTGGCACGCGTGCACGGCGCAGGTCTCAAGTGCCTGAGCTACACCGTCAACGACGAGTGGGCCGCCCAGCACCTGCTGGCCCTGGGCACCGACGGCATCATCACCGACCGGGTGGACCAGTTCAGTCCGGCCTGAGCAACGCTTTCAGTCGAGCTTGGCGCCCGACTTCTGCACCACATCGGCCCAGCGCGGGATCTCTGATGTCAGGAATTTGGCGAAATCATCAGCCCCCAGGAAAGCCGGATCGGCCCCTTGGGACACCATGCGGGCCTTGATGTCAGGCTGCGCCAGCACGGCCTTAAAGGCGTCGCTCAGTTTGTTCACCGCCTCTTTGGGCGTGCCCGCCGGGGCCAAAAAGCCGTAGAAACCCACCACCTCAAAGTTCTTGATGCCGGATTCCATCACGGTGGGCACATCCGGCAAAGCGGGGCTGCGCTCACGGCTGGTCACGGCCAGGGCGCGGACTTTGCCCTGCTTGTGGTACTGAGCGGCTTGCGGAATGCTCTCGGCCATGAACTGCACCTGGCCTGCGATCAAGTCGGTGAAGGCCGGTGCGCTGCCCCGGTAAGGGATGTGGACCAAGAACAGGCCCGTGGCGGCTTTGAACATCTCGGGCACCAGGTGGCTGCTGCCGCCGTTGCCCGCCGAGCCGTAGTTGATTTGGCCAGGGCGGGCTTTGGCATAGGCCACAAACTCGGGCAAGGTCTGAGCCGGCACCTTGGGGTTGACCAACAGCGCGAGCGGTTGCATGGCCGTACGGGCCACGGGCACAAAGTCCTTGAGCGTGTTGTAGGGCAGTTTGCTGTAGAGCGCCGGGTTGATGACCATCACCCCGGTGTTGGCCAGCATGATCGTGTGGCCATCGGCCGGTGCACGCATGACCTCTTGCGCGCCGACAGTGCCGCCCGCGCCGGATTTGTAATCGATGATGATGGGCTGACCCAACTGGGCCTGCAACCGGTCCGAGAGCAAACGGGCATGCTGATCCAGCGGACCACCGGCCGGAAAGCCCATCACGATGCGGACCGGTTTGGTCGGAAAGGCCCAGGCGCTGCCCAAGCTTGCAGCCAAGAGACAGCCCCACACCACGCGGTGGACCGCCCCTTTGACGCGGAAAAGCCTGTTCAGATTCATCTTGTGTCTCCAGCTGCGCTGCGCCCAGCGTCTTTATTTGCGGCTCCAGCCCCGGTGCATGACCCACTCGGCAGTGGCCGCCACCAAGACCAGCGCGAGATACGTGCTCATTTTCCCGTCATGGCCTTGCAACACCAAACCCGCCACCAGCACCAACACCCCGGCCACCGCATGGGTGACCATGCGACGGCGCAGCGGCGCACCGCCAGAGCCCATGACCCAGCGCCCGGCCCAAGGCATGAGCGCGGCCATGGCCAATGCAGGCAGCACAAAATTGAACAGGTGCAGGATCAGGAGCCAGACGGTCATGGGCGCTTGTGCGGATCAGGGGAAGTCGTCCACCAGCAGGACGTGTTGCGCCCAGATTGTGCCCTGAAAGGCCTCTGGGCTCAGCATGGGTCTTGGGGCGCGGGGGGCTTTCTATAATCGAAGGATGGCTGTCTGGACCCTCGGTTTGAACCACACGACTGCGCCGCTCGATTTGCGCGGCCGGTTTGCGTTCGCCGTGGATCAGTTGGCGCCCACTTTGCAGGGTTTGCGCAGCGATCTGGCACAGCGCAATGCCCAGACGCCCGAAGCGGCGATCTTGTCCACTTGCAATCGCACCGAAATTTATTGTGCAGCCGACCAAACAGCCGCCTCTGACACCTTGCAGTGGCTGGCACAAACCGGCGGCGTGTCGGCGCAAGAGCTGCAGTCGCACACCTATTTGCTCGAAGGCAACGAAGCCGCCCGCCACGCGTTTCGGGTGGCCAGCGGGCTCGACTCGATGGTGCTGGGCGAAGCCCAGATTCTGGGCCAACTCAAGGACGCGGTGCGTGCCGCCGAAGAGGCCGGGGCCTTGGGCACCACGCTCAACCAATTGTTCCAGCGGACTTTTGCCGTCGCCAAGGAAGTGCGCACGGCCACCGAAATCGGGGCCCACTCCATCAGCATGGCGGCCGCCTCCGTGCGCCTGGCCAGCCAGCTGTTTGAAGACCTCAAAGACATCAAGGTGCTGTTTGTCGGCGCGGGCGAGATGATCGAGCTGGTGGTGACCCACTTTGCTGCCCGTCAGCCTCAAGCCATGGCCATTGCCAACCGCAGTATGGAGCGCGGCGAAAAGCTGGCCGGACGCTTCGGTGCCCAAGTCATGCGCCTGGCCGAGCTGCCCGACCGCCTGCACGAGTTTGACGCCGTGATCAGTTGCACCGCCAGCACCTTGCCCCTGATCGGCTTGGGCGCGGTCGAGCGGGCGCTCAAAAAACGCAAGCACCGCCCCATGTTCATGGTCGATCTGGCCGTGCCACGAGACATCGAGCCCGAAGTCAAATCGCTCGAAGACGTGTACCTCTACACCGTGGACGACTTGGCCACTGTGGTGCAGACGGGCCAGGCCCAACGCCAAGCAGCGGTGGCCGAGGCCGAAGTCATCATCGACGCCGGGGTGCAGAGCTTCAACCACTGGCTGGGCCAGCGCGATGCGGTGCCCCTGATCCAGCAACTGCACAGCCAAGCCGACAGCTGGCGCGAAGCCGAGTTGGCCCGCGCCCGCAAATTACTGGCCAAAGGCGATGCCCCGGAAGCCGTGCTCGAAGCTCTGGCCAAGGGCCTGACTCAGAAAATGCTGCACGGCGCACTGGCCGAATTGCGCAGCGCCGACCCGGCCCACCGCGAACAAACCATGCAAGCGGTGCAGCGCCTGTTTTTGCGTCAAGAGCGTTAGCGGCGGCCTTGTCCCGTCGACGCAAAAATGCCGCCTCTCCCCCGTAGGTCGGAGCTTCAGCTCCGACAAGGTGTCCGATCACAAGCCAGTGATTCAGCCCCGACACCTGGAGCATGTCGGAGCTGAAGCTCCGACCTACAAAACGACCCAACTCTTGTCGCATGAAACCCTTTCTGATCCAACAACTCGAACGCTATGCGCTGCGGCTGACCGAGCTGGACTTTTTGTTGTCCCGCGAAGACATCATGGCCGACATGACGCAGTTCCTGAAGCTGTCGCGCGAGCACGCCGAGGTCAGTGCCGTGGCTTCGCGCTTCGCCCGCTTTCAGCAGCGCAGCGCCGACTTGACCGCAGCCCAGGCCATGCTGGATGACGAAGACCTGCGCGACATGGCCGAGGAAGAAATCGCCAGCGCCAACGCCGAGCTGCAAACCCTGGAAGCCGAACTGCAGCGCATGCTGCTGCCCAAAGACGCTGACGATGTCCGACCGGCCTTTGTGGAAATCCGCGCGGGCACCGGGGGGGATGAGTCGGCCCTGTTTGCAGGCGATTTGCTGCGCATGTACACGCGCTACGCCGAAAGCCAGGGCTGGCGCTGTGAAATCGTGTCCGAATCGGTGAGCGATCTGGGTGGCTACAAAGAAGTCGTGGTCCGCATCGAAGGCAACAACGTGTACGGCGCGCTCAAGTTTGAATCAGGGGGCCACCGCGTGCAACGCGTGCCCGCCACCGAAACCCAAGGCCGCATCCACACCAGCGCCTGCACGGTGGCTGTGTTGGCAGAACCCGACGAGGCCGAGGCCATCAAAATCAATCCCTCTGATTTGCGCATTGACACCTACCGCGCCAGCGGTGCGGGGGGCCAGCACATCAACAAAACCGATTCGGCCGTGCGCATCACCCACTTGCCCACCGGCATCGTGGCCGAATGCCAGGACGGCCGCAGCCAGCACAGCAACAAGGCGCAGGCCCTGAAGGTGCTGACGGCTCGCATTCAGGAAAAAGACCGCGCCGAACGCGCCGCCAAAGACGCTGCCGAGCGCAAGAGCCTGATCGGCAGCGGCGACCGCTCGGACCGCATCCGCACCTACAACTTCCCGCAAGGGCGACTGACCGACCACCGCATCAACCTGACCTTGTACAAATTGCTGAGCATCATGGAAGGCGATCTGAAAGACGTGGTCGATGCCTTGCAAGCCTACGAAGCGGCCGAGCAACTGGCCGCCCTGGAGCTGAGCACCCCATGACCATGACACTCGCCCAAAGCCTGCAACGCGCCCAGACCTTGGGCCTGGCCCGCATTGACGCTCAGCTGCTGCACCTGCATGCCTTGGGTCGTGACCCCCACGACCGCGCTTGGTTGCTGACCCACGACAGCGACGCCCTGCCCACCGATGTGGCCCTGCAGCTGGACGCGCTGCTGCGCAGACGCCTGGCCGGTGAGCCCATCGCCTACATCACCGGCTTCAAGGCGTTTTTTGGCCTGAACCTGCAGGTGGACGCGCGTGTGCTGGACCCTCGCCCGGACACCGAAACCCTGGTCGAATGGGCGCTTGAACTGCTGCCAGGCTCTGCGCCGCACCGCGTGCTGGACCTTGGCACGGGCAGCGGTGCCGTGGCCCTGGCGGTGCAACACCAACGCCCAGCCTGTGCGGTGACCGCGGTGGACGCCAGCGCCGATGCCCTGGCCGTGGCCAGCGCCAATGCCCAGCGCCTGGACTTGCGCGTGCACTGCGTGCTGAGCGACTGGATGGACGCGGTGCCCGGCCCGTTTGAGCTGATCGTCTCCAACCCGCCCTATGTGGCCGATGGCGACCCGCACCTGGCCGCCCTGACGCACGAACCCCTGAGCGCCCTGACCAGCGGAGCCGATGGCCTGGACGACATCCGCCACATCATCGCCCAGGCCCCCAGCCGACTGACGCCCGGCGGCTGGCTGCTGCTGGAGCACGGCTGGGACCAGGCTACGCCCGTGCAAGCCTTGCTGCGCGAGGCTGGTTTTGTGCAGGTGCAATCTCGCAAAGATCTGGCGGGTATGGACCGCTGCACCGGCGGGCAATGGCATTCAGAGGGATAATTGGGCCCATACGACAACGGCACCATTCGGAGTTAAAACCATGAGCGACACCCAACAACGCATCGACGAACTCGTCAAAGGCAACGACATCACCCTGTTCATGAAGGGCAGCGCCAGCTTCCCGATGTGCGGTTTTTCCGGCCGTGCCATCCAGATCCTGAAGGCCTGCGGCGTGGACCCCAAAACCGTCAAAACCGTGAACGTGCTCGACGACCAGGAAATCCGTCAAGGCATCAAGGAATACAGCAACTGGCCCACCATCCCTCAGCTGTATGTCAAAGGCGAGTTCATCGGCGGCTCGGACATCATGATGGAGATGTACGAATCGGGCGAGCTGCAACAAGTGATCAACGGCCAGGCCTGAGTCACCTCGCTATCAAAAAAACCACCTTAGGGTGGTTTTTTTGTGCTCAATCGACGCTGTGCCGCCACGCCTGCTGCGCCGCCAGCACCGCTTGCGGATACGGTGCTTGCCCGCGTGAGCCGTTGTAGCGGCCCAAGGCCATGAACAGCTCACCGCCCTCGCGGTCGAGGTAGTGACGCAGGATGACGCAGCCAAAGCGCAAGTTGGTCTGCATGTGAAACAGCCGACTTTCATGCCCGTCGCCAATGCTGCGGGCCCAAAAGGGCATGACCTGCATGTAACCCCGCGCACCGGCCGTTGAAATAGCGAATTTGCGAAAAGCACTTTCCACCTGCACCAAGCCCAAGACCAAGGACAGAGACAGCCCCGCACGGCGGGCTTCGTACCAGAGGGTTTGCAAAAACTCCTGGCGCTCCATGGGGTGGGTTTTGTAGCGGACCAGGCGCTGGCTGCAGGCCGCTTGCCATTGGGCATAGGCCTGTTGCTCGGCTGCTGTGGGCAGCACGGGTGTGGGCGGTGCAGCCTCGGCCACCGCTGCGCTCAAGGCGGTGCGCACAGCATGGGACAAAGGTTCTTCGATTTGCGAGCCCGCTTGGGCCAGCCAGGGACAGGCTGCCAAACTGGCTGCCGCCAGGCGCTGCAAAGCGCACCGGCGGCTGGGTGCATCAGGGGCGATGGGCATGCCCCAAAAGGTCAAGCCGACAGGCGGGCTTGAACGTGGGCCAGGATGTCGGCCACGGCCACTTTGCTGGACTCGGCATCGCGGCGGTGCTGGTACTCCACCAAGCCGTCTTTCAGGCCCTTATCACCGATGGTGATGCGGTGCGGCACACCGATCAGCTCCCAGTCGGCGAACATGGCACCGGGGCGCTCACCACGGTCGTCCAGGATCACGTCCACACCTGCGGCCAGCAAGCCGTTGTAGATGCGCTCGGCTTCGGCCTTGACGGCTTCGCTGCGATCCATGCCGATGGGGCAAACCACCGCGGTGAAAGGCGCAATCGCGTCGGGCCAGATGATGCCGCGCTCGTCATGGTTTTGCTCGATGGCAGCCGCTGGCAAGCGCGTGACGCCGATGCCGTAGCAGCCCATTTCCAAAAACTGTGGCTTGCCGTTCTCGTCCAGGAAAGTGGCGTTCATGGCCTTGGAGTATTTGGTGCCCAGGTAAAACACATGGCCCACTTCGATGCCACGCTCGATCGCCAACTCGCCTTGGCCGTCGGGCGACTTGTCGCCCGCGACCACGTTGCGGATGTCGGCCACCAGGGCAGGCTCGGGCAGGTCACGGCCCCAGTTGACGCCGGTGATGTGGAAGCCTTCTTCGTTGGCCCCGCAAATCCAGTCAGCCATCACGGCCACATCGCGGTCGGCCACCAAGTGCACGGGTTTTTTCAGGTTCAAAGGGCCGAGGTAACCGGGCTTGCAGCCGAAGTGCTCTTCGATCTCGCTCAGTGTGGCGAAGCGGAAACCGCCTTCCATGCCGGGCAGCTTGCCGACCTTGACTTCGTTCATGTCGTGGTCGCCGCGCAGCAGCAAGAGCCAGACTTGCGATTTCACGATCTCGCCTTGTTCATTGAGCGTGTCAGTCGCCAGCACCAGCGACTTGACGGTGGTGGACAGCGGCACGTTCAACAAGGCTGCGACGTCTTCGCAGGTGCTCTTGCCTGGGGTAGCGGTCTTGGTCAGCGCTTGTGTGGCCGCGCCGCGTGGCTGGCTGGGGGCCAGGGCCTCGGCCTTTTCCATGTTGGCGGCGTAGCTGCTGGTGGGGCAGTAGACGATGGCATCTTCACCGGTGGCAGCGATCACCTGGAACTCTTCGGACAAATCGCCCCCAATGGCCCCGCTGTCGGCAGCCACAGCGCGGTAAGTCAGGCCAAAGCGGTCAAAGATCTTGCGGTAAGCGGCAGCCATCACCTGGTAACTGGCCTTGGCGCTGACCATGTCGCGGTCAAAGCTGTAGGCGTCTTTCATGATGAATTCGCGGCCACGCATCAGACCAAAGCGGGGGCGTCGCTCGTCGCGGAATTTGGTCTGGATTTGGTAGAAGTTTTTCGGCAGTTGCTTGTAACTGCGCACTTCCTGGCGCACCACGTCGGTCACCACTTCTTCGCTGGTCGGCTGGATCACGAAGTCGCGGCCGTGGCGATCCTTGATGCGCAACAACTCTGGGCCCATCTTGTCAAAGCGGCCGGTCTCTTGCCAGAGTTCAGCAGGCTGCACCACGGGCATGGTCATCTCAATGGCCCCTGCGCGGTTCATCTCTTCGCGCACGATGGCCTCGACCTTGCGGATCACGCGCAAGCCCATGGGCATGTAGTTGTAGATGCCAGCCCCGAGTTTCTTGATCATGCCCGCACGGGTCATCAGTTTATGGCTGACCACTTCAGCATCGGCCGGGGCCTCTTTGAGGGTAGAGATCAGGAATTGAGAAGCTTTCATTGCAACGGACCAATAAAACTGGGGAAATCAGGGAAACATCCAAGAGCCAAGGCCAGTGCGGCATGCATAATGGACACAATTTAAAAATTTGGGGTTGATTATGCTTGACCGTGAAGGCTTTAGGCCGAACGTCGGCATCATTCTGCTCAACCAGAAAAACCAGGTGTTCTGGGGCAAACGCATCCGCACCCACAGCTGGCAGTTTCCGCAAGGCGGCATTGACCGGGGCGAAAGCCCTGAGCAGGCCATGTTCCGCGAACTGCACGAAGAAGTGGGGCTCCATCCGGAGCATGTGCGCATCGTCGCCCGCACCCGTGACTGGTTGCGCTATGAAGTGCCAGACCGCTTCATCCGCAGGGATGCTCGCGGCTTTTACAAGGGCCAGAAACAGATCTGGTACCTGCTGCAGTTGGTCACCCATGACCACCACCTGAACCTGCGTGCCACAGACCACCCCGAGTTCGACGCTTGGCGTTGGAACGACTACTGGGTGCCGCTCGATGTGGTGGTGGAGTTCAAGCGCGGCGTGTACGAAATGGCTTTGACCGAGCTGGCGCGTTTTCTGCCTCGTCAGGAGCGGCACAACCGCTATTTGCGTGGCGGCCCTCGCGGCCCACGTGAAGCCTCCGATGCGGACCACGGCCACGCCGAAATGCAGCCCCCCATGCACATGGAACTGCCACCGGGCGCCAGCTTCGATCCGAACCCGCAAGGATGAAAAAAGCCCGCTTGTGCGGGCTTTTTGATGGGTGCTTGTTCAGGCTCAGCGGCTAAGGATCAGGTTGTCGCGGTGCACCATCTCGGGCTCGGCGGTGTAACCGAGCAGTGCTTCATATTCATGCGAGGGCTTGCGGCACAGCAAGCGGGCTTCGGCGCTGGCGTAGTTGGCCAAGCCTCGGGCGATTTCTGCGCCCTGCTCATCGCGGATGGCGATCACGTCACCGCGTGAGAACTCCCCAGTCACTCCCGTCATGCCAATGGGCAAGAGGCTCTTGCCTTCGGTCAACACCTTGTGGGCCGCACCGGCATCCACCGCGACCGAGCCACGCAGCTGCAAGTGGTCTGCCATCCATTGTTTGCGGGCTTGCTGTTTGGCCGTCTGCGCCACCAGCAAAGTGCCCATGTTGTCGCCTTGGCACAGGCGCAGCAAGGCATCGGGCTCACGGCCCCAGGCGATCACCGTGGAGGCACCCGAACCCGCCGCCCGCTTGGCCGCCAATATCTTGGTGATCATGCCGCCCTTGCCGATGCTAGAACCTGCGCCACCGGCCATGGTCTCCAGCAGCGGATCACCTGCACGGGCCTCGTGCACAAAGGTGGCCGAGGGGTCTTTGCGCGGATCGGCGGTGTACAGGCCCTTCTGGTCGGTCAGGATGACCAGCAGATCAGCTTCCACCAAGTTGGCCACCAAGGCCCCCAAGGTATCGTTGTCGCCAAACTTGATCTCGTCGTTGACCACCGTGTCGTTTTCGTTGATCACCGGCAGCACGCGGTGCTGCAGCAAGGTGAGCAAGGTGGAGCGGGCGTTGAGGTACCGCTCGCGGTCGGCCAGGTCGGCGTGCGTGAGCAGCACTTGGGCGCTGCCCATGCCGTTTTCGCGCAGCTTGGTTTCGTACATCTGGGCCAGGCCCATTTGGCCCACCGCGGCGGCGGCCTGCAGGGCGGGCACTTCGCTGGGGCGGGTGGTCCAGCCCAGGCGTTTCATGCCTTCGGCAATGGCACCACTGGACACCATGACCACCTCTTTGCCCTGGGCGCTGAGCAGCGCCATCTGGCGGCACCATTCGCCAATGGCCGCCTCGTCCAGGCCGCGGCCTTCGTTGGTCACCAGGCTGGAGCCCACTTTGACAACGATGCGACGGGCATCGCGCAAGAGGGTGGATACGGCAGGAGTGGTCATGCGCAAGGAGGGTTGGGCTTGGGGCCCTGTTATTCGGAAGGCAAAGGCTTGAAACGGGGATCTTCGGCATCGGGCTCTTGCGGCTTGTCCTGCTCCTTGAAGCGGGGGTCAATGTCCACAGGGCCTTGCTCAATGATCTGCTGGGCACGGATGTGCTTGTAAATTTCTTTGATCAAGGGCTCGCAGCCTTCACGGGTCAGCGCCGAAATCTCGAACACCGGGCCCTTGTAGCGCATGCGCTTGATGAAATCCTTGACACGGGCTTCGCGCTCTTCAGCAGGCACCATGTCCAGCTTGTTGAGCACCAGCCAGCGTGGCTTGTTGTACAGCTTGGCGTCGTACTTTTTGAGCTCGGCCACGATGGCTTTGGCTTGCTGCACCGGGTCCACATTGTCGTCAAACGGCGCAAAGTCCACCACATGCAAGAGCAAACGGGTGCGCTGCAAATGGCGCAGGAACAAGTGCCCCAGGCCAGCACCTTCGGACGCGCCTTCGATCAAACCCGGCACATCGGCCACCACAAAGCTTTGCTCGGGGCCCACACGGACCACGCCCAAATTGGGGTGCAAGGTGGTGAAGGGGTAGTCGGCAATCTTGGGGCGGGCGTTGGACACCGCGGCGATGAAGGTGGACTTGCCCGCGTTCGGCATGCCCAAGAGGCCGACATCGGCCAAGACCTTCAATTCGAGCTTGAGCTCTTTCTTTTCACCGAGCCAGCCCGGTGTTTTTTGGCGTGGCGCGCGGTTGATGGCGCTCTTGAAGCGCATGTTGCCAAAACCGCCGTCGCCGCCCTTGGCGATCATGATGGTCTCGCCGGGCACCAGCAGCTCATACAGCACTTCGCCAGTTTCGGCATCGGTGATGATGGTGCCCACAGGCATTTTGAGGGTGATGTCGTCACCGGCTGCGCCAAACATGTCGGAGCCCATGCCGTGCTGCCCGCGCTTGGCTTCGTGGCGACGCGAGTAGCGGTAATCGACCAAGGTGTTGAGGTTCACGTCGGCATAGGCGAACACATGGCCGCCACGCCCCCCATCGCCCCCGTTGGGGCCACCGAATTCTTTGTACTTTTCATGGCGGAACGAGACGCAGCCGTTCCCGCCGTCACCTGCGGCGATGTCAATGTAGGCTTCGTCAACGAACTTCATGAGATTTCCAGTGTAGCTTGGGGTCCGCCGTCAAAACCAAGCGGACCAAAATGCGAAAAGCCCCGGCTTGCGGGGCTCCTCTTCGCAATGGGCGAGACAGGCTTAAACAGCCGGCGTCACGTTCACCATGTGCTTGCTCAGTTCGCCTTTGGTAGAGAACGACACATGGCCGTCCACCAGGGCAAACAAAGTGTGGTCCTTGCCGATGCCGACGTTGCTGCCAGCATGGAACTTGGTGCCGCGTTGACGAACGATGATCGAGCCAGCGCTGATCAGTTCACCACCGAAAGCCTTGACACCCAGCATCTTTGGCTTGGAATCACGACCGTTGCGCGTAGAGCCGCCGCCTTTTTTCTGTGCCATGACCTATTCTCCTCAGGCAGTGATCGCACCGATTTGCAGTTCGGTGAACTGCTGGCGGTGACCCTGACGTTTCTGATAGTGCTTGCGACGGCGCATCTTGAAGATGTGCACTTTGTCGTGCTTGCCATGAGCCACCACGGTGGCTTTGACTGTGGCGCCGGACACCAGGGGCGTGCCGATCTTCAGTTCGGCGCCGGTTCCGACGGCCAAAACTTGATCAATCACGATTTCCTGGCCAACGTCCGCAGCAATCTGTTCTACTTTAATTTTTTCGCCAGCGACAACACGATACTGTTTGCCACCGGTTTTTATGACCGCGTACATAAATGACCTCTTTGAATGGAAGTTTCCAAGGGCTGATCCCCAAGGAACCGAAGATTTTAGCACGATCAAAAGGCCAAAAGCAATGCATGGGACAAGTGCACCCTTTGGCGCCAGCTCCGCGTCATGGGCTGTCCCTATAATCAGCGCCAGTTTCAGTCCTATTTCCTGACTTCAGCCGCTGGCTGAAGCCCTTGCCGGATTTTCCACTTGTCTGCCTCCGAAAACAGCACCGCCGCCGTTCTTGCCCTGGTCGCCCCCGACATGGCCGAGGTGGACCGTGTCATCGCCCAGCGCCTGGACTCGGGCGTGCCCTTGGTGGGTGATGTCGCCCGCTACATCATTTCGGCCGGTGGCAAGCGCCTTCGACCTGTCTTGCTCTTGCTGACCTGCGGTGCGCTGGGCTACACCGGTGCTCAGCGGCACAACCTGGCTGCCGTGGTGGAATTCATCCACACCGCCACTTTGCTGCACGACGATGTGGTCGACGAGTCGACCCTGCGCCGTGGCCGCCCCACTGCCAACGAAAACTTTGGCAATCCGGCCAGCGTGCTGGTGGGCGACTTTTTGTACTCCCGCGCCTTCCAGATGATGGTGGACGCAGGCAGCATGCGCATCATGCAAACCCTGGCCGACGCGACCAATGTGATCGCCGAAGGCGAAGTGCTGCAACTGATGAACATGCACGACGCCTCGCTGGACGAAGAAGGCTATTTGCGCGTCATCCGCTCCAAAACCGCCAAATTGTTTGAAGCCAGCGCCCGCTTGGGGGCCATTTTGGCAGGCAGCCCGGCCGACATCGAGGACGCTTGCGCCGAATATGGCCAAGCTCTGGGCACGGCTTTTCAGGTGATCGACGATGTGCTCGATTACGACGGCAATACCGCCGAAATGGGCAAAAACCTGGGCGATGACCTGCGCGAAGGCAAAGCCACTTTGCCCCTGATTTTGGCCATGCAAAAAGGCACGGCCGAGCAAAGCCAGACGGTGCGCGAAGCCATCGAAACCGGCAGCGTGGACCGCCTGAGCGAGATCGTGGCCATCGTGCGTGAAACCGGTGCTCTGGAGGCCACACGCCATGCCGCAGCCGCCGAGGCCCAACGCGCCATTGACGCGGCCATGCAGCTGCCGGACAACACCCACCGCCAGGCCATGGTGGTGCTGGCATCGCAGCTGCTCACCCGCCGCACCTGAAGGCGCAAGCCCTCGCCTGCCAAGCCGCTGAGTTCAGCGGCTTTTTTGATGGCTGCAGGTATGACCCGCATTTACAAAGCCACGGGCTGAGCCCATCATGTGCGCACAGAGGTATTCATTACCCAGGGAGGAGACATGCCGGAAAACGCTTATGGGCGCTCGGCCCCCAGCGACGACGCGCCCGTGGTCCAGTACGTTCAGCAGCTGCTGGAGCAGGCCGTGGCCATCAAAGCCTCGGACCTGCACTTTGAGCCCTACGAACACCATTACCGGGTGCGCATGCGGATTGACGGCCAGTTGCGCGACATGGCTTCGCCACCGATGGCGCTCAAAGACCGGCTGGCTTCGCGCATCAAGGTGCTGTCCCGGCTGGACATTGCCGAAAAGCGCCTGCCCCAAGACGGGCGCATGAAACTGCAGCTGCCCTCGGGCCGCGACATTGACCTGCGCGTGAGCACCCTGCCGACCCTGTTTGGCGAAAAGCTGGTGATCCGAGTGCTCGACTCGGGCCAGGTGCAACTGGACCTGCACCGGCTGGGCTACGAGCCTGAAGACTTGAACCGCCTGATCGAGGCCATCCGCAAGCCACACGGCATGGTGCTGGTGACCGGGCCCACCGGCTCTGGCAAAACCCAATCGCTTTACGCCTGCTTGAACTTGCTCAACACGGCAGAGGTCAACATCGCCACCGTTGAAGACCCTTGCGAAATCCAGCTGCCGGGCGTCAACCAGGTCAATGTGCAAGACAAGCCGGGACTGACATTTGCCGTCGCGCTGCGGGCCTTTTTACGGCAAGACCCGGACATCCTGATGGTGGGAGAAATCCGCGATCTGGAGACCGCCAACATCGCCGTGCAGGCGGCTCAAACGGGCCATCTGGTCTTGTCCACCTTGCACACCAACGATGCCCCCAGCGCCCTGGTGCGGCTGCGCAACATGGGCACCGCCACCTACAACATTGCCGCCAGTGTCAGCCTCATCACCGCGCAGCGCTTGGTGCGATGCCTGTGTCCGCATTGCAAACAAAAAACAATGCTGCCTGCCGATGCCTGGCTGCAAGCCGGACTGCCCGCCCACATGTTGAGCGCGGACAGCGTGGAGATTCACACCCCACAGGGCTGTGAGCATTGCCACAAAGGCTTTGCTGGACGCACCGGCATCTTTCAGGTCATGCCCATGAGCGCCGCCATGCAAGCACTGGTCTTGAGCGAGGCGAGCACACAGGCTCTGGCCTTGCAAGCCCAACGCGAGGGCGTGGTCAGCCTGCGCGTGGCGGGTTTGCGCAAGGTGCTGCAAGGCATCACCTCTTTGGACGAAGTGCTGGCGGCCACCCGCGACGACACGGGAGAGGCCGCATGAAAACACCCCCCACATTTGCGTGGAAAGGCCATGACGCCCAAGGGCGTCCGGCCCAAGGAAAAATCCAGGCCGACAACGCCGCACTGGCCCAAGCCCTGTTGCGCCGACAAGGCTGGCACAACGTGCATCTGCAGCGCCTGTGGTGGAACCCTGCACCGCGCGTGCGCACACGCGATGTGGCGCAAATGACCCGCCAACTGGCCGCCTTGCTCAAGGCCGGGGTGCCCGTGTTGCAGTCGCTGCACATGCTCTCGCGCAGCCTGCCTTCGGCGGCATTGACCGACATCATCCAGTCGGTGCACGACGATGTGGCGGCCGGCCAGCCCTTGCACGCGGCCCTGGCGCGGCACCCCGCACACTTTTCGGGTCTGTACATCAGCATGGTGCAAGCGGGCGAGTCCGCCGGCATTTTGGACACACTGATGGAGCGACTGGCCAGCACGCTCGAAAAAAACGAGGCCTTGCGATCGCGGGTGCGCTCCGCGCTGACCTACCCCCTGGCCGTGATGGTGATTGCCACCGCCGTGCTGGTCATGATTTTGGTGTTTGTGGTGCCGGTTTTCCAGGATGTGTTCAAAAGTTTCGGGGCCGAGCTGCCCTGGGCCACACAGCTGGTGGTGGCCTTGAGCGATGCCCTCAGCGCCTCAGGCCCTGCCGCTTTGCTGGCCGCCGTGCTGCTCATCGCGTGGCTCAAGCGCCCTAACCGCCAGACATCGGCCTTTCAGGCCTGGCTCCACCGCAGCCTGCTCAAAATGCCCTTGTTGGGGCGCCTGATCCAAAGCGCTGTGGTGGCACGCTGGACGCAGACCCTGTCGGCCTTGCTGGGCGCAGGTGTACCGCTGACCGAGGCCCTGGGGCCCGTGGCGCAAGCGTGCGATCACGCGGTCTTTGCACGCGTCACCGAACAGCTGCAAAGGCAGGTGGCCCAAGGCAGCAGTCTGAGCGAGGCCATGGCCCGCAGTGCCCGCTTTCCACCCATGATCGTGCAGCTGTGCCACACCGGAGAGGAGACAGGTTCCATGGACACCTTGTTGGCCCGCGCCGGCAGCCTGATGGAAAACGAGCTGGATGACCGCGTCAACGCCCTGTCCAGTTTGTTGGAGCCCTTGATCATTGTGGTGCTGGGTGGTCTGATTGGCGGTATTCTTGTGGCCATGTATTTGCCCATTTTTCGCCTCGGTCAGGTGTTTTGAGATGCCCATGGATTGGTTCACCTGGATAGGGGTCGGCCTGCTCGGCCTGGCCGTTGGCAGTTTTTTGAACGTGCTCATCCACCGCCTGCCCCGCATGCTGGAAGCCCAATGGGCTGCCGAGGCCCGCGCCCATGCCCATGCCCATGCCCATGCCCATGCCCATGCCGGGCACGATGCCATCGACACCCCTGTGTACAACCTGGCCTGGCCAGGCTCACATTGCCCGCACTGCCATACGGCGCTGCGCTGGACCGACAACATCCCGGTGCTGAGTTACCTGTTTTTGCGCGGGCGTTGTCGCACCTGCCAAGCGCCCATCGGCTGGCGCTACCTGGCCGTGGAGCTGCTGACCTGCGCCTTGTTTGTGGGGTGTTTCGCACGCCACGGCCTGAGCATGAGCGCCTTGGCCTGGGCCGGTTTTGCTTCAGCGCTCCTGGCCTTGGCGGCGATCGATGCCGACACCACCTTGCTACCCGATGCCGTCACCCAGCCCCTGGTGTGGGCGGGCTTGCTGGCCGCCGCTGGGCAGCTCAGCGGTCAAAGTTTGACCGACGCGCTGTGGGGTGCCGTGGCGGGTTATCTGTTTTTGTGGTCGGTGTACTGGCTGTTCAAGCTGCTCACGGGCAAGGAAGGCATGGGCCAGGGCGATTTCAAGCTGCTGGCAGCCCTGGGGGCGTGGCTGGGCTGGCCGGCACTGGTGTCGCTGGTGCTGATCGCATCCTTCACCGGCGTGGCCGGGGGCCTGCTCTTGCGGGCGCGGGGGCAGCTCGGTGAAGACGGCTATATTCCCTTTGGGCCGTTTTTGGCCTTTGCAGGCTTGTGGGTCATGGTCTGGGGCCCCCTGCCTGGCTTGCAGCTTTAAACCATGAATTCACAACGCATTTGGCGCATCGGCCTGACCGGTGGCATCGGCAGCGGTAAAAGCACCGTGGCGGGCATGTTGGCCGCACGCGGCGCAGCCGTGATTGACGCGGACGCCATTTCGCGCAGCGTCACAGCGCCTGGCGGGCGGGCCATCAGCGCCATTGCCGCCGCATTTGGGGCGCACATGGTGGGTGCCGACGGGGCCATGGACCGCCAGGCCATGCGCGAGCGCATCTTCCAGGACGCGCAGGCCAAACGCCAGCTCGAAGCCATCATCCATCCCCTGGTCAGCCAGATCACCGCCGAGCAAGCCCAGGCTGCTTTGGACCAAGGCCGCCACGGCCTGGTCTTTGATGTGCCTCTGCTGGTCGAGTCGGGCGAGCGCTGGCGTCGCCAGGTGGACCGGGTGCTGGTGGTGGACTGCAACACCGACACCCAGCGCCAGCGGGTCATGGCCCGCAGCGGTTTGCCAGCAAACGAAATCGACCGGATCATCGCCCAACAAGCCAGCCGAGCTCAGCGCCTGGCCTGCGCCGACGTGGTGATCGTGAACGAAAGCTTGAACTTGCTTGAATTAGAGACGCAAGTCTCCCAAGTGGCCGCTGACTTCGGGCTATGATTGCGGCACTGGAAGACGCCGCGTGATACTGTACGAATACCCCTTCAACGAACGCATCCGCACTTATTTGCGGCTGCAGCAATTGTTCAATCGCTTTGGTCAGCTGATGGCCCGCACCGAAGCGGTGGACCACCACTTCGCCTTGACCACCTTGTTCGAGATCATCGAGGTGGCTTCACGCTCGGAACTCAAGTCAGACGTGCTCAAAGATTTGGAGCGCCAAAAGCAGCTGTACAACGGCTACCGCGGCAACCCGGCCATCTCGGAAAAAGCGCTGGATGGCCTGATCGCACAACTGGACGAGCACTTTGAAGCGCTCAACGAAGTCAGCGGCAAGATCGGCATGGGCCTGAGCGACAACGATTTCCTGATGTCCTTGCGCAGCCGCGTGGTCATCCCCGGCGGCACTTGCGAATTCGACTTGCCCGCCTACCACGCCTGGCAACACCACGACGCCCCAAGCCGCATCGCGGACCTCGGGCAGTGGAGCGCTCCTTTTGCGCCGCTGGCCCAAACAATCCAGCTGCTGCTCAAAATGCTGCGTGAATCGGGCACCAGCCAAAAAGTCATGGCTACAGCCGGTCAGTTGCAGCAAAACCTGCCTCAGGGCCGCACCTTCCAGCTGCTGCGCCTGAAGATCGATCCCGCTTTGAACATCACGCCCGAGATCAGCTGCAACCGCTTGCTGGTCGTGATCCGCATGATGCAGCAGCAAAGCGATGGCCGACTGGTCGCCACCGCCGAAGATGTGCCCTTCGAGATGTCTTTGTGCGCATGAGTGACTCGAACCAGCCCGCACCCATCCAGCCCCGCCAGGTCCGTTGCCCCGGCTGTGCGGGCTTGAGCTTGTACAGCAGCGCCAACCCTTACCGCCCGTTTTGCAGCGCCCGCTGCAAAGGCGTGGATTTGGGCGCTTGGGCCAGTGAAGAATTCCGCGTGCCTGAAGACAGCCCGCCAGACGAAGACTTTGGCGATCCCCGGCTGCAATGAGCCATTGGTGATCCTCTGACTTCCACTTGAGGTGAAGCTTCCATGAAAAAAGCCCGCTTTCGCGGGCTTTTGACTGTCAGCGGATCAGGCGATCAGCGGAATTTGGACTGGGGAACGGTCTTCAAGTCGCCGTCCAGAGAGCCCACATAAGCCGACAAGGCTTTGAGTTCAGCATTGGAGAACTGCTTGGCGATACCGCCCATCACGCCGTTGCTGCGGCCCCAAGTGGACTGGTTTTCCACTTTGTAGGACTTGAGCGCCACAAACAAGAAGTCTTTGTGCTGGCCAGCGATCTTGGGATAGCTGGGGTCCACAGGCTTGGAGAAGTTGTCGCCGTGGCAAGACACGCAAGCGCCTTTTTGCAACAGAGCGGCCACTTTGGCGTCTGGTGCCGCAGGGGCTTTGGATACTGGCTCGGTCTTGCCGTGCTGCTCGTAATAAGCGGCCACATCGGCGATGTCCTGATCGCTCAGGCTGTCAGCGATGCCACGCATGGTGGGGTGCTTGCGATCGCCTTTTTTGTAGGCATTGAGCGCAGAAGCGATGTATTTGGCGTTCTGACCGGAGATCATCGGCACGCGATACACCTCAGGGAAGCTGGCCTGGTAGCCTTTGATACCGTGGCAGCCGATGCACATGGCGATCTTTTGCTCAGCGGCTTTGGCGTCGCCCTTGACTTCTTGGGCCTGTGCGGAAATGGCGGTCACGGAGGCGACGGCCAGGGCAAACATCGAGGACAGCAGTTGGTTCATTTGCTTAGACAATCCAGATTGATTGATAAAAATCAAATGCGGATTATATCGGGCTCGCCCTCATAATCCTGACAACTTCCTTTTCTGCCATTCGAGAGTCCCCACCATGAAATTCCAAGGTACAGAAAACTACGTCGCCACGCAGGACCTGATGCTGGCCGTGAACGCCGCCATCACCCTCAAACGCCCGCTGCTGGTCAAGGGCGAGCCCGGCACCGGCAAAACCATGCTGGCCGAGGAAGTCTCCCAGGCACTGGGCCTGCCCCTGCTTCAGTGGCACATCAAATCGACCACCAAAGCCCAGCAAGGTCTGTACGAATACGACGCGGTGAGCCGCCTGCGCGACAGCCAGCTCGGCGACGAAAAAGTCAAGGACATCGAGAACTACATCATCAAAGGTGTGCTCTGGCAGGCCTTCACCTCGGAAACGCCCGTGGCCATCCTGATCGACGAGATCGACAAGGCCGACATCGAATTTCCGAACGACCTGCTGCGCGAGATCGACCGCATGGAGTT
Organism: Pseudomonadota bacterium; assembly: GCA_041169105.1. GTDB lineage: Bacteria > Pseudomonadota > Gammaproteobacteria > Burkholderiales > Burkholderiaceae_C > Limnohabitans_A. The sequence goes on from JBEEJQ010000027.1 coordinate 20,084, forward strand.
CTATTGCTACGAGACGCGCCAGCTGATCAAGGCCAAGACCCGCCCGCTGGTGTTCATCACCTCCAACAACGAAAAAGAGCTGCCCGACGCCTTCTTGCGCCGCTGCTTCTTTCACTACATCAAGTTCCCCGAAGCCGAGACCATGAAGCAGATCGTGGATGTGCACTTCCCCACGCTCAAGAAAGACCTGCTGGCCCTGGCACTCAAGACCTTTTATGACGTGCGCAACCTGCCCGGCCTGAAGAAAAAGCCCTCGACCAGCGAGCTGCTCGACTGGCTGAAATTGCTGGTGGCCGAAGACATCCCGCTCGAAGCCTTGCAAAGCGCCGACCAGAAAGTCTCGGTGCCGCCGCTGGTGGGTGCCTTGCTCAAAAACGAGCAGGACGTGACCTTGTTTGAAAAGCTGGTCTTCATGAACCAGCGCAACCGCTGAGGGGCTGGCCATGTCTGCACGAAAACTGCTGCTGGAAGGCCTGTCGGACGCTGTCGGTTTTGTCGGCGGTGCGGTGGCCGGCTACTGGATTGGTCGGGCACTGGGCTGGAACATTTTCAGCTCGGGTTACGACAGCGCCAGCATCGGCGCGATCTTGCTGGTCGGCCTGGGCGGCGGTGGCGGACTGCACCTGGCGCGTTACTGGCGCAAACAAAAAGACCAGTCCCCGGAATAAATCAGAAAAAGGCTTGTGTTCATGTCCTTTGTGAGCCCCATCACCCTGTCTGCACGTGGTGTTGAGCTGCGCCCCATGACGCTCGAGGACGAGCCAGGACTGCGCGCAGCCGCTGCCGATGGCGAACTCTGGAACATCCGGGTCACCTCGGTGCCTGAACCCGAAAAAACAAGGCCCTACATCGAAGAAGCCCTGGTCATGCGGGAGGCGGGCAACCGCTTCCCCTTTGTGGTCATCGAGTCGGCCACAGGGCGCGTGCTGGGCACCAGCAGCTACCACGACATCGTCCCCGCCATCAAACGCGTGGAAATCGGATGGACCTGGTATGCCAAAAGCGTTCAGCGAAGCCACGTCAACACCACCTGCAAACTGCTTTTGTTGACCCATGCCTTCGAGACCTTGGGTTGCCATGTGGTGGGCTGGCGCACTGACAACTTCAACTTCGCATCACAAGCTGCCATTGAGCGCCTGGGTGCCAAGAAAGACGGGGTGATCCGCGGTCACGCCCTGCGCCGCGATGGCACCATCCGGGACACGGTGATGTACAGCCTGCGCTCGGGCGAATGGCCCGAAGTCAAAGCGCAGTTGCTGCACTCGCTGAATAAACAACGCTAGCCATTTTGATCTGGGCCTGAACCATGCTGATCGATTTCTTCTACACCCTGCGGGCCGCCAAAGTGCCGGTCTCGGTGCGCGAGTTCCTCACATTGCTCGAAGCACTGCAGGCCAATGTGGTCGGCCCGGCTTCCGAGGCGTGCAGCATCGACGACTTCTATCACCTCAGCCGCACCGTGCTGGTCAAGGACGAGAAGCACTTTGACAAGTTCGACAAGGCTTTCGGTGCCTACTTCAAGGGCGTGGAGATGCTGACCGACTTCACCAAGGACGTCCCGCTCGACTGGCTCGAAAAAATCCTGCA
>JBEEJQ010000028.1:0-21636 GCA_041169105.1 Pseudomonadota bacterium
GCGATCTCGTCAAAGGGGTTCATGCTCATCTTGACGTTGGCAATGTCCACGCCGCTGTTGTCGGACTTGACGCGCACTTTGACGTTGTAGTCCACCACCCGTTTCACGGGAACAAGAATTTTCATGAAAGCATCTCCATTGATTGAAATATCAGAGCCGGGCTTGGCGTCAACAGTTGACGTTACGTAAACGTCAATTGTGCACCAGAACTGCAAAAACCGAAAGCATTTCCGCACAAAAAAGAACGGTCGTTCGAATTTTAAAACACGATCCGGGATCGAGTTGCTCATACTACCCTCGGGAATTCCCCGACCGCCTGGTCGGGAAATTAGGGTTAGCATGGAGTGCACTCTGATCCAGAAGCGATTAGATTATGTTTTGTAATCAATTCAAGTGGAGACGCCCCATGAAAAAATCCCTCATTTCCCTCTCAATTGCCGCCTTGGCGGGTCTGTCTGGCGCAGTTCAGGCGCAAACCGTGCTGACCACATCCACTTGGTTGCCGCCCAGCCACCCCGCTACCCTGGCGCAAAAAGAATGGTGCGATCTGCTGACCACCAACACGCAAGGCCGCGTCAAGTGCAACTTGCTGCCACGCGCCGTGTCGGCCCCTCCCGGCACTTTCGATGCGGTCAAAAATGGCCTGGCCGATGTGTCCTACATCGTGCAGGGTTACACCCCAGGTCGCTTCCTGTACACCCAAATGGCCGAATTTCCCTTCTTGGGCAACAGCGCTGAAACCATCTCGGTGGCCTACAGCCGCGTGAGCGCCAAGCACCCCGAGTTCGCGGCAGAACACCAGGGTGTGAAGGTCTTGGCTCTCTGGGCACACGGCCCTGGCATCGTCTTCAACACCAAGCGCCCTGTCACCAAAATCGAAGACCTCAGCGGCCTGAAGTTCCGCATTGGTGGTGGCATGGTCAACGAGATCACCAAAGCTCTGGACATGAACGTCACGCTCAAGCCTGCGACCGACTCTTACGAGTTGCTCTCCAGCGGCGTGATGGATGGCACACTGCTGCCCGCCGAGTCGACCGAGTCTTTCAAGATCGACAAGATCATCAAACACGCCACCACCTTTCCAGGCGGTCTGTACAACACCAGCTTCGTCTTCATGATGAACCCGGCCAAGTACGACAAGCTGTCTGCGGAAGACAAAAAGGCCGTGGATGCCCTGTCGGGTGAAGTCGCTGCCCGCATGTTTGGCCGCAACTGGGACAAAACCGACCGCCGTGCCTTCGCCATGATGCAAGTCAACGGCGTGCAAGTGACCCAGGCCGATGCCAAATTCGTGAAGGACGTGAAAGCCAAGACACAGTCGCTGGAACAAAACTGGGCCAAAGCCGCTGAAGCCAAAGGCCTGAAGAACGCCGCCAAGGTACTGGCCGAGTTCCGAGCCGAAATCGCCAAACTGGAAAAGTGAAGCCTTGGTTCATCCCGCCGGATGAACCCACTCACATTCAAGCGGTCCCCGTCAGTACGAGGGGACCGCTTTCAACTTGAGGATCTGGAACTTGAAAAAACTGCTTGAAACCTTGTGTGGGCTGCTGTCCGGTATCGCCTTGTTCGCGATCATGGTGCTGACCTTTCTCGATGTCGGGGGCCGCAAATTGCTCAGCCACTCGATCACGGGCTCGCTGGAGCTGACCGAGCTGCTGATGGTGGTGGTGATCTTCGGTGCCCTGCCCCTGGTGTCCGAGCGTGGCGAACACGTGGTGTTCGACTCCCTCGACCCCTACTTGCCCGATGTGATCAAGAAAATTCAACGCGGCTTGGTGCATCTGCTGTGCGGTGCCGCCTTGCTGGGCCTGGGCTGGCTCATGTGGCAAACCGGTACCGATTTCCTGCAAACCGGCGAAACAACAGCGCAACTGCAAATCCTCAAAGCGCCCTTCATTTACGGCATGGGTGTGCTGTGCGCATTCACGGGCTTCATTCACGTGACGCTGACTTTCACTGAGCAACAAGAAAACGAAGGAGGCGTGTTGTGACCGAAGCGCTGATTGGATTTTTGGCCATCTTTGGCCTGGCGCTTTTGCGCTTTCCCCTGGCTTTTTCGATGGGCCTGGTGGGCCTGGTCGGCATTGGCATCACACGCGGCTGGATGCCGGCTTTTGCCAGCACAGCCCAGGTGGTTTACGAGACCGGATTTGCCTACACCCTGTCGGTGATCCCCTTGTTCATCCTGATGGGCAACTTTGTGGCCCGTGCGGGGCTGGCGCATGAGTTGTTCCATGCGGCCTACACCTTCATTGGTCACCGCCGTGGCGGACTGGCGCATGCCACCATCGCCGCTTGCGCAGGTTTTGGTGCCATCTGCGGCTCATCGATTGCCACCGCAGCAACCATGAGCAAGGTCGCCTACCCGTCCATGAAAAAACTGGGTTACAGCGATGCGCTGTCCACCGGTGTGATCGCGGCGGGTGGCACGCTGGGCATCATGATCCCACCGTCCACCATCATGGTGATCTACGGCATCATCACGGAGACCCACATCGGCAAACTCTTTGCAGCGGGTGTCATCCCCGGCATTTTGACTGCCGTCTTGATGATGATCGCGGTGGTCCTCATGACCTGGCATGACCCGGAACATGCACCTGCCGGTGAAAAATTCACTTGGGCCCAGCGCCTGGAAGCATTGCGTGGCATCTGGGGGGTTTTGTTGCTGGTGGTGATCGTGCTGGGCGGCATCTATGGTGGCTTCTTCACCGCCACCGAGGGTGCGGGCATGGGGGCCATGGGCGCTTTCCTGTTTGCACTGGCACGCCGGGCATTGAGCTGGAAAACACTGCTGGATGTGCTGGTGGAATCGGCTCGCACCACCGCCATGTTGTTCACTTTGTTGATTGCGGCGACCATCTTTGCCAACTTCGTGAACTTCACCAGCATGCCCATGGAACTCAAAGAGTGGATCACCCACTTGGGGCTGTCCCCAATCATGATCGTGGGTGCCATGATGGTGATCTACATTCTGCTGGGCACCGTGATGGAAGAACTCACCATGGTCTTGCTGACCATCCCCTTGTTCTTCCCGATCGTGGTGGAGCTCGGTTTTGATCCCGTCTGGTTTGGCGTGCTCATCGTGATGGTCATCCAGATCGGCTTGATCTCTCCACCCGTGGGCATGAACCTGTTCGTGATCAACACCTTGTTGCCCAAAGTGGGCCTGGGCAACATCTTCCGTGGCGTGTGGCCTCAGGTGCTGGTGCTGGTCATCACACTGGCCATCTTGTTGGCCTTCCCTGGCATCAGCCTGTGGCTGCCTTCCATGATGGATTGACGGCATCAAGCCCAAAGCAAAAAGGCTCACCCACGGTGAGCCTTTTTTCATGCCAGCGCCTTATGCTTGGCGAGCCGCAGGCATGTGCACCACCCGCTGTGGATAGGGAATCTCAATGTGGTGCTCTTGAAGGGTTTTCAAGATGGCGCGGTGGATGTCCGATTTCAAATTGAGCTGGCCGCTGGCGGGGTCTTCAAACCAGTAGTTCACCGTGAACTCCAGGCCATCGGCCCCAAACGCCGACAAAGCCACCAGGGGCGCAGGATCGGTCAGGACGCGAGGCTGAGACGTGCAAGCCTGCAAAAGCAAATCCATGACCTGATCCACGGGCGCATCGTAGGCCACCGAGACCACGACCGTCTGCGCCACTTTGTTGTCGCTCAGGGTCAGGTTCTCCACCCGCTGCGTGATCAGCAACTCGTTGGGCACGATGGACTCACGGCCATTGGGCGCACGGATGACCGTGTAGCGCGCCTTGATGTCGGTGATCCGCCCCTCAAAGGTGTCGAGTTTGATGCTGTCACCGATGCGCATGCTGCGTTCGGCCAGGATGACAAACCCGCTGACGTAATTGGCGGCCAATTTCTGCAAGCCAAAACCAATGCCCACACCGACCGCACCGCCCAGCACCGACAAGGCCGTCAAATCGATCCCCACGGACGACAAGGCCATCAGCAAGCCCAAGAACATCAGCAGGGCGCGCACCGTGTTGCTGATGACTTTGCGCAAAGACAGATCGCTGCCCGTGGCCGATTTGAGCAAACGCGCCTCAATGGCCGATGAAATCCACAACACCACGATCAGCACAGCACCCGCGGTCAACGCGCCCTCCAGCAAGGTCCGCACCGACAGCAAGGCACCACCGACCTTCCAGTGGATCTGGTCAAGCTCATGGAGCACCAAAGGCAAGATGCCCGTGACCCACAACACCACGCCCCCCCAGGCCAGCCAGGAGATCGTGCGCTCCAAAGCACGCACAAACGCGGCCCCGGCAAAAGCCACCTGCAGCACCTTGACGCCCAAGCGAATGGCCGCAAGCGATGTGCAAACAGGCAGCAAGATGTCAAACAAGGCCAGTGGGTGATCTTGCGTCAACACGGTGCGGGCCACAAAGGTCAGGCCCAGCAGCAACACGGGAAACAGCACGCCGTCCACGAGCTTTCGCCCCAGCAAGACCGTCAGCTCATGGCCTCGCAGCAAACGGCGCAAACCCCAGGTCATGAGCCAGGCCGCAGCCACGGACAAAGCGAATGCAGCCAAGGCCATCAAGGACTCCGGACGCACCAACGCGTCCAGCCAAGCCATGGGGTCGGTGATGTGAACGGTTTTCATGCTCTCCACGAAGGATTCCTTTTCTCTATAAAAGCCTGCACGCCCTCTTGCGCCACTTCGTGCACCATGTTGCAAGCCATGGTTTGACCGGCCAGCTGGTAGGCCGCTTCGATGCCCATCTCGCGCTGTTTGTAAAAGAGGGCTTTGCCCAGCCGCACCGCTTCGCGGGGCTTGGCCACAATCGCCGCCACCAAGGCATCCACTTGCGCATCCAGCTCGGCTACTGGCGATACGCGGTTGATCAAACCCTGCTGGCGAGCTTGTTCGGCCGAAATGAACCCGCCCGTGAGCAGCATTTCCATGGCCTGCTTGGCCGGCATATTGCGCAGCAGCGGCACACTGGGCGTGGCACAAAACAAGCCCACATCGATGCCATTGACGCCGAACTGCACACCCTCAGCGGCCACCGCCAGATCGCACTGCGCCACGAGCTGACAGCCCGCTGCAGTGGCCACGCCCTGCACACGGGCGATCACGGGAACCGGCAGGTTCTGGATCGACAGCATCATGCGGGTGCACTGGGCAAACAGTTTTTGGTAATAGGCCAACTCGGGCTGCGCGCGCATTTCCTTGAGGTTGTGACCCGCACAAAAAGCCTTGCCCGTCGCGCCCAACACCACCACACGCGCCTGTTCGTCTCGTGCGATCTCATCGAAGGCGTTTTGCATGGCCTGCAAGAGGGCCTCGCTCAAGGTGTTGAAACTGCTGGGGTTGTTGAGGGTGAGTCGGTGCACGCCTAGGGCGTCTCGCTCGTGCAACAAAATGTCCGAAGGTGTTGAAGCATTCATGCCCGGATTGTGCCCAAAGCTGACGCGCCCCGGACGCGCCGAAGTCGATGCCCCGTCAGACGTCGGCCAAGACGCGCAGGTGCGCCTCCACACTGCGGGCCAGTGCGCTGGGGTTGTAGCCGCCTTCCAGGCAGCTGACGATGCGGCCCTGGGCGTGGCGCAAAGCCACATCCTTGATGCGCTGCGTGATCCACGCATAGTCCTGCTCGACCAGGCCCATCTGGCCCATGTCGTCTTCGCGGTGGGCATCAAAGCCCGCGCTGATGAAAATCAACTCCGGCTTGTGGGCTTCCAGGCGCGGTATCCACATCATGTCGATCAACTCGCGGATGTCCATGCCCTTGGTGTAAGCCGGCACGGGCAAATTGAGCAGGTTGGACGCCGTCGACTGCGAGCCGCCCTCTGGGTAAAACGGATGCTGGAAAAAGCTGACCATCAAAATGCGCTCGTCACCGGCCACGATGTCCTCGGTGCCATTGCCGTGGTGCACGTCAAAGTCCACAATCGCCACGCGTTTGAGACCATGCCGCTCCACCGCATGTTTGGCCGCAATCGCCACGTTGTTGAAAAAGCAAAAACCCATGGCCTTGTCACGGCAAGCATGGTGACCCGGAGGACGGGTGGCACAAAATGCGTTTTCCAACTCACCTGCAATGACGGCATCTGTGGCCTCGATGGCCGCCCCGGCCGACACCAAAGCCGCGTCCCAGGTGTGCACATTGATCGAGGTGTCCGAGTCCAGCGCTGTGTGGCTGGGACCGCCTGCGGCTTGGTCATCGCGCAAGACATCACTCAGGCCCCGCAAAGCGGCCACATGCATGCGCCCGTGGGCCAGCTCCACATCGGCCAACGCCGCTGGCGCGGCTTCCCTGCGCTGCAAAGCCATGTCCAGCCCGGTGACCAGCAGACGGTCTTCGATGGCACTGATGCGCTCGGGGCATTCGGGGTGGCCTGCGCCCATTTCGTGCTTCATGCACAGGGGGTGAGTGAAATAACCTGTCGCGCCCATACGGCTTGTCTTTCTGGCTGAACCCACGTCCCTTAGGACGCTTTTTTATCGGTTTGATCAAATCGATGCTCAGCTTATCACGCCCCAAACTGCCAAACCCTGAGCCAGATCAGGGCCTGCGGCCATTAAACTGCCTGCATGCGATCAGAACGTCCCTTGCCATTGAAAACACGAAGCACGCCCCCCTTGTCATGGCCCCCGGGCTGGCTCTGTGCTGCCTTGTTGGCGTTGGCGATACCGACGGCCAACGCCAAGAAATCAAGCCATGAAACGCCACACCACAAGGTGGCAGGACATGCGAGCAGCCCGTCGGGCAAACTCAACAAAAGCGGACAGCAAGGCAAAGCTGCACCGCACAAGGCAACGGCCCTGACCCAGGACATCCATGTGAAAGCCTGGGCCCAAGAGGCCGCAGCGCGTCTGCAACTCGACCCCGCATGGCTGCAAAACACCATGGCGCAAGCGCAGCGTCTGCCATTGGTCGAAAAACTGGTCTTGCCGCCAACATCACCTGTGGCCAAAGATTGGGGCGCATACAGGGCCCGCTTCATTGAGCCCACCCGAATTCAGGCGGGCGTGCGCTTTTGGAAAAAGCACCAGAGCACCTTGGCACGTGCCGAACAAGAATTTGGCGTGCCCGCCGCCATCGTGGTGGGCATCATCGGCGTCGAAACCTTGTACGGACAAAACACTGGCAACTTCCGATTGGTCGACGCCCTGGGCACGCTGGCTTTCCATTTTCCCGAGGCGCACCCCAGAGCCGCCGAACGGCAAGCCTTTTTCCGCTCCGAGCTGGAGCAATTTTTGCAACTGACTGCGCGCAGCGGCTCAGACCCGCTGTCGGTACGCGGCAGCTATGCAGGCGCGATGGGCTTGCCACAATTCATGCCCTCGAGCTGGGCGAAATACGCGGTGGACTTTGACGGCGATGGCCGCATCGAACTCTTCACCAGTCCCGCCGACGCGATTGGCTCGGTGGCCAACTACTTCAAGGCTTTTCAGTGGCGCACCGGCATGCCCACCCATTACCCGGTCAGCCTCAACGCCCAAACCGACATGGACAGCCTGATGGCACCGGACATCCTGCCCACCTTCAACGTGGCCAGCTTCACAGCCAAAGGCGCGTTATTGGAAGGGGCCGCTCTGGCACACCCAGGACCACTGGCCTTGATTGAGCTGCGCAACGGCACCCAAACACCGAGCTATGTGGCCGGCACCGAAAACTTTTACGCCATCACCCGCTACAACTGGAGCAGCTACTACGCCATGGCGGTGATTGAGTTGGCGGAGGCGGTGGCGCGAGAGGTCAAGAGCACACATTGAACTTCAATGGCATGCAGATTGAAAGTCGGCATACAGTCAAGGAATGAACTTCACTTTTCAATATCGGACTGGCTTCATGGCGGGATTACTGGTCGTGGCCATGTCTGCCCAAACCGCCCATGGGGCCAGCCTGTTTGGAGGCCACTCTTGCCAACATTGGCAAGGTCTTGGCCACAGCAACAAGCGAGCTTGGACAAATGCCTTTTTGCCCCTTTGAGTTTGACCCTCAAAGGTCTTCAAAAAAGCAAAGAGGACAAATACAACGACAACCCCAAAGCTGATGAGGCGGCGATCAGCAGCATTGATGCGTTTTGCTTGAGCCATCCTGACTTGGGTGCAGCAGACGGTGCTGGACACCATCTGAAAAAATTGTTTGAAATCCCCGCACATTGATGACCATCAGCAGCAAAGCCGAGTCTTAGCTCTTGCGGGGTGCGCAACGCATAACGAGGTGCTGACTGCCCACAAATTTTCAAAATAACGGATGGGCATTCAATTGGCGTAGAACTTTAGCCATAGAACGATTTTTGTATTCACAAAATCGCCCCAATTCGTACGATTGCGCCTGATCAAAAATCTAGCGCCAGAGCCATGGAAAACAGCCATTTGAGCCGAGCCATCCCCATGGGTATGGCCATCATTTCAGCAGCCATCCTGCCCATTTTCTTTTCGAGCAGCATTTCACCGATGCGGTCCGCCAACCCTGTCGAACTAGGCAACGACGACAACGAATTCACTTTTTCCGGGAAATGTGAAAGCGGCGACGCATACCGTTTATTGGCTTATAAAAAAATGATTGATGGAAGGTCCTACGCCCACTACGACTACGAAGGTCCAGCCGGCAAAGGAACCGTCAGCACCAATGCCACACCGCGTACCATGTCGGTACGTGTGTGTCGCCCCTTGGCTGAGATCATCGATGACCACTGATCCTGATTCGAGCGACCTCAAGCTTGGACGCGATTGAACCTAAGTTTTATTGCAGCCTGCCGGGGGCAGTTGTAAGATGAATCGCAACATGGATGAACTTAGCCCCAAATCTCTGCTGATCATTGACGATCACCCGGTATACAGAGAGGCGCTGGTTGAGCGATTGACACGAGAATTCCAACCTCAAGGCATCGAAGTGTGCGGGGCCAGCAGTGCCGCCGAGGGACTCGACATCTTGGACCGTGGCCAAAAGCATTGGGTCATCTTGCTGGACATCCTGATGCCTGGCCTCAGTGGCGTTGCCTCCATCAAGGTCTTCAAAACCAAGCACAACGTTTCCCACGTCATTGCCGTATCCGGGCTGGACGAAAACGCATGGGAGCCCCGCGCAGTCGCTGCTGGCGCGGCACTCTTCTTGTCCAAAAACAACACGTCTGAGCGCATCATTGGAAAAATCAAGCCTTTGCTCGAAACTGCCTGTGATATCCAGTTTTTACCCAAAGATGTCGAGCCCAAAGAGTTCAGATTGACTCAGCGCCAGCTTGAAGTCCTGCAACTGATCGCTTTAGGGCATCCCAACAAGGTGATCGCGGACTACCTGGACATCAAGGAACAAACCATCAAAATTCACATCAATCAGATCTTCAAGGAGATGCGTGTCTTCAACCGTACGCAAGCCGTCTTGAAAGCGCAAAAATACAATTTGTTAGCACCCGCCGCCAGCCAGACATCCCCGTCGATATGAGCCTGTAGTCGTGTCGACCACAGGATTCTGAAGATCACGCAAGCTCGTCATCACCATGATCTACCCCCACGATCAGTCTGACCCGACTGAGCACATGGATGAACGTCAAGTCCAGCAAGTCGCGCTTGAAAAAATCAGCTACATGCATGGATTCGCCAAATCCTCGACCGCGGCGACCATCATTGCACCACTGCTGTGTATTCCCTTGTTCGACAGGGTCGAGCTGGGGTCAAGGTTCAACATCTGGCTTGGCCTGATGGCTGTGGCCGTTTTGATCAGGATTGTTCTGATCAGGTCTATCCGACTCGAAGACAAAACCTCCACCAATTTCGTGAAATTGAACTGGGCCGTTGGCGTGGTGACCTCGGTTTGGGGCGTTGGGTGGCTCATGCTGGTGCCTGACATGGATGATGTCAATTACCTGATTTATCAAGTCATTTCGCTGACCGTTTTGTTCGTGGGCATGGTGGGTTACTGCGTCAACTGGAAGACCTTTTACAGTTTCGCGCTGCCCTTGAAAATCACTGAATTGTTGTTCACCATCATCCACAGCGACGTGATCATCTGGCCCATCGCGATCGGGTCATTGGTGAATTTTTATTTGGCTCTGAAAATGGGTTTTTTCTTTTCCAAGTCATGGGAAAAATCCATTGCGCTGCGTTTCAGAAACGAGAAACTGTTTGACCAGCTTGTTCAAGAAAAAAATGTCTCGGTCGCTGCCAACATCGCCAAATCTGAATTCATCGCCACCGCCAGCCATGACCTGCGTCAGCCGATGCAAGCGATCAACATCTTCATTGAACTGCTCAACCTCAACAACCTCAAAGAAACAGAAAAGTTGATCTTTGCGAAAATGCGCTCCAGCATCACCGTGCTGAACAAAATGTTCAACAACCTGCTGGACATCAGCAAACTCGACTCCAAGTTGGATACCGCCTATGTGACCTTCGAGCTGGAAGCGGTGCTGAACGATCTCACTCCCCCGTTTCAGCAACTGGCTGTCGACAAGAAATTGGATCTGCAATTCAGACATGACCGTTTCCTGGTACACGGTGATGCCGCACTCCTGAGTCAAGTGTTGATCAACCTGCTTTCCAACGCGATCCAGTACACAAGCAAAGGCCGAATCATCGTCCACTTCATCAACGATGGTGGCAAACTGATGCTGACCGTCGAAGACACCGGCTGTGGCATTCCTGAAGAAGATTTGCCATTCATTTACAAGGAATTTTTCAGATCACAGCACTCGCGACCGCAGCACGATGGCCTGGGCTTGGGCCTGTCGATTGTCAGTCGCATCGTCAACAGAATTGGTGGCACCGTGTCAGTGCGCACCGAAAAAGACAAAGGCACTGCTTTCTGTGTCCACACGAATTTCGAGATCACCGGACACGCTGAAAGACCGCCACGCCATGCCGCCCCTGATTTCGTGCTGCCCGAAACTCACTCGAATGTCATCACCAAAGACACAGAGAATATCCTTCATTTGGGCATTCTGGAAAACGACAGTTCTTTGATGTATGCCTACCTCGAATTTTTCGTGAGCCAAGGGTACGCGGTCCACCCGATCCCACACGAGGAAGATGAGTTCAAAAATGCTTTGCTGACCATCCCCAAACTCGACTTCATCTTGTCCGATTACAGGTTGGGCGACAAAGATGGCATCTATTTCATTGAGCAACTTCGGGAAGAGTTCAACCAAACCATTCCCGCCTGCATCATCACGGCTGACACCGCGCCCCAGCACCTGACATTGTTCAAACAACTGGACATCGAGGTTCTTTACAAACCCATTGACATCTCCTGCATCTCGACATTCATCGCCAGCCGCATCGGCTAGGTTTTTTCGCGAGCGCTGTCAGGCGCCGTGCGCCTTCATGGCCTTGCCCACTTCCAGCGTGCCCTGTGCCGAGCCTGACAAAGGAACCGTCTCGCCATGGCGATCGGTCACCTGTGCCATGGCGGCGGCCAAACGTTCGGGGGTGTCGGGGGTCAAGCCCAAATGCACGCCTTGCGTCAGGGTGATGTGGGCCACTTCAAAACTGCCAGCGCCTGCGCAAATGATGGTGCGGTTGGGGGCATCTTCGCTGGCCATAACCAACATGGCCGGCACCACCGCCTGAGGCTCCAGGACCTTGAGCACAGCCTCGGGCATCAGGCCTTCGGTCATGCGCGTAGCGGCTGTGGGGGCCAGACAATTGACACGGATGCCGTGCTTTTCGCCTTCGATCGACAGGGTCTGCATCAAGCCGGCCAAAGCCATTTTGGCGGCACCGTAGTTGGCTTGCCCAAAATTGCCGTACAGGCCGCTGGACGAGGTGGTCATGACGATGCGACCATAGTTTTGCGCCTGCATGATGGGCCACACGGCCTTGGAGCAGTGGACAGCGCCCATCAGGTGCACATCCACCACCAGTCGGAAGTCGGCCAGGTCCATCTTGGCAAAGCTCTTGTCACGCAAGATGCCTGCGTTGTTGACCAAGATGTCCACTCGGCCCCAAGTGTCCATGGTCTGTTGGACCATGGCCTGCACAGCCTCAAAATCGGTCACCGATGCGCCGTTGACGATGGCTTCGCCACCCGCTGCGCGGATTTCATCGACCACGGCCTGGGCTGCCGACACCGAGCCCCCCACGCCGTGCACATCGCCACCCAGGTCGTTCACGACCACCTTGGCCCCACGAGCGGCCAAGGCCAGTGCGTGCTGCTTGCCCAAACCACCACCTGCGCCGGTGACGATGGCCACGCGGCCTTTGAAATCGATGCTCATGAAATTTTCCTTGTGAAATGCTGGGGTTCAATGGGTGACAGGAGGCGTGATCTTCATCTGCTAACCTGAAGTCATGAACACCCGCCTGTAGACAATCCACTGTAATGCAGCCCGGCCCCTGACTCTGTTACCCGCTTGACACCTTCCATGGAACTGAACACTGAAACCATCACCACACCCCCGGCCGACGCCGCCACCGTGGTCTTGCTGCGCGACACGGACAAGGGCCTGGAGGTCCTGCTGCTCAGGCGTCACCAGGCTTCCAACGTGCTGGGCGGTGCCTATGTATTCCCTGGCGGCAAGCTCGATGCAGCCGATCAACACCCCTCTGTCTTGTCCCGCCTGAGCCAAAGCAGCGATCAGTTGCATGCACGCCTGGCAGAGCCCGACCTGCCCCCCGCGCAGGCCGCAGGCCTGTTCGTTGCCGCCATCCGGGAAGCGTTTGAGGAATGTCGCGTTTTGCTCGGTCAGGCCGAGAACGGTCATGCCGATTTGGAAGCCTTGCAAGCGAGTCTGAGCACTGGCCAAGGCTGGACCGAAGCGCTGCAGACCCACGGTTTGAAGCTGCAAACCGAGGGCTTGGTGCCGTGGACACGCTGGATCACCCCCAAGCAAGCCTCGGTGACCAATAAGCGCTTTGACACCCGTTTTTTCATCACCCAGGTGCCCGCCGATCAAACAGCCCGGCACGACAACCACGAAACCACCGAAACCCTGTGGATCAGCCCGCGTGACGCACTGCTGCGCTACTGGGACCGTGAAATCGAGCTGGCCCCACCGCAAATCATGAGCCTGGTCCACCTGTCTCGGCATGCCCATGCCCAAAGCGTTCTGACCGAAGCCCAAGGCCGCCAACCGCCAGTGGTTCAACCCGAGCCTTTTGACCAGGATGGCATCCGAACCATCTGCTATCCCGGTGATCCCCGCCATCCGGTGGCCCAATCAGCTTTTCCCGGTCCCAGTCGTTTGATGTTCAAAAACAAGCGTTTTGAGCCCGAATTGGGATTGGCCGCTTTGCTTGACTAGAATACAGACCTCAAACGTTTCATTTTGTTACGTTCTTTCAATCTTTCAAACTGCATTGACCCTGTATGAGCCAGTCTACTGACCCCATTTATTTGTCCGTTGAACGGGCCATGGAGTTCATTGGGGACGCCAAAGGGGTCTTGACCTTGCTGAAAACATTGCAGCAAACCCTCAGCACCGATCTGCCTTTGATCTTGGAATTGCTGAACAAGGACGATGTGATGGGGGCCGGTCGTATGTTGCACCAGCTCAAAGGCTTCACGCCCGTGTTTTGCGTGGACAGCCTGGTCGAGCGCGTGGTTGCAGTGGAGCAATTGAGCAAACATGGCGAACCAGCCGAAGTTCGCGCCGCGTATGGCTTGCTGGCCCCCCAGCTGGAGCAACTGCGCACCGAAGTGGCCAGGCACCTGGCCCTGAACCCCATCGCCTGAAGCGACAGGCGCAGCCTGAGCGCTGCTTCACCGGACAGGCTTACACCGCCGTCACCTCTTGCCGAGCCAGCCATTGGGCCATCAGCGCAGGATCATGAATCAGTCGCAATTCATCAAACGCTTGCTGGGCCTCGGGGTAGACCTTGCGCAGGTAATTGAGCCACTGCTTGAGCCGGCCTGAACGGTGGCGGGGTGCCACCCGCTGGCTGACCCCCACCCAAAACAACTGCAGCAAGCCCGCGATCACCGGCCAGGGCACCGCACGTCGGTCTGCGGCATCGGTGTGGTCTGCATCGTGCCGGGCAATCGCCAAGGCCAAGCCGGGGTCCGACACCATGCCACGGCCAATCATCAAGCGGTCGCAGCCCGTGACCTCGCGGCATCGCAAGGCATCGGCCACGGTCCAGATCTCGCCGTTGGCCACCATGGGCAGGCGCACATGCTGGCGCAAGTCGGCGATCCGGTCCCAATAAGCCGGCGGACGGTAGCCATGCGCCTTGGTGCGGGCATGCACCACCAGATCGCTGGCCCCTGCAGCCTCGATGGCCTGGGCGCAGTCTTCGGCTCGGCTATCGTCGTTGAAGCCCAGGCGCATCTTGGCCGAGACGGGGATGTGTGCGGGCACCGCACGGCGCACAGCTGCCACAATTTGGCCCACCAGCTCAGGCTCATCCAGCAAGACCGCCCCACCCCGGTGCTGGTTCACAGTCTTGGCGGGGCAGCCAAAGTTCAAATCAATGCCATGCGGCTCCAATTCGGCCAACGCCGCCGCGTTGTCGGCCAGGCAAATCGGGTCAGACCCCAGCAACTGCACCCGCACCGGCACGCCCGCCACAGTGCGGCTGTTGTTGAGCAATTCAGGCGCGACGCGAATGAAGGCCCTGCGCGGCAAGACGGTGTTGGTCACGCGGATGAATTCGGTCACGCACAAATCGACTCCTCCCACTCGCGTGAGCATGTCGCGCAGCGTGTGGTCCAGCAAGCCCTCCATGGGTGCCAGCATGAGCTTCATCGGACTGAGGGCCTCGGTAGCGAAAAAAGAAGGGCGCTCAGGCCAGCTTGCGCTTGAGACGAACTTCTTCCACCTTCACGCCGCCCAAGGGCACGGTGCGGGCGGTGTTCATTTCGCGCTTGAAACCCGCCAGTTCGTGAAAGCGCAGCGTCTGTTCGTGCAACAAAGGCAGCCAGACCGTCACATCGGTGCAGTCTTCGTCTTGTAGACCTTCACGGGCGGCGTCCCACAGGGCCAGACCCACGCCCTGGCCGATGCGCTCGGGGGCCGCGTAGATGGCCCAGATTTCACCGGTGGTGTTTTTGGACTTGGGGTCGCGCGAGCGGTCAAAGCCCACAAAGCCCACGATCTCTTTGCCGTCGACCGCGACCATCACCTGGGGTTCACCGTATTCGATGGCTTCTTTCCAATAGGTCACGCGCTTGGCCATGGGGGTGACGGCCCAGTGCTCGTCGGGCACCTGACCAGCATAGGCCATGCGGCAAGCGTTCAGGTGCAAAGCGGCCACAGCAGCGGCGTCTTGTTGGGCGGCAAATCGGACTTGGATATCGGACATGTTCTGGCAATTCGAGGAGAGACAAATCGCTTGGCACCTCGTGGAAGGCCAAGCGGAAAACCCGATATTGTCGCCGCATCGGTTATCTTCAGCACATGAGGATGATTTTTTCACGATGGATAAGGTCCACACGCCGGACGGCCTGGCTGCTGGTCGGCGGCTTGGGTCTTTTGGCCTGCGCCGCCACCGCCCAAACCCCTGCCCGCTTTGCCGACAACATGGCCGAGCGCACCCGCGCCTGCATGGCCTGCCACGGTGACCAGGGTCGCGCCGGACCCGATGGCTACTACCCCCGCCTGGCCGGCAAGCCTGCTGGCTATCTGCACAACCAGTTGCGCAACTTTGCGCAGGGCCGCCGCCACTATGAACTGATGGCCCGCCTGATTGACCCGCTCACAGACGATTACCTGGGCGAGATGGCCCGTTATTTTTCAGCGCTGGATCTGCCCTACCCTGCCCCCAGCGCCAGCAACGCGATCACGCCCGAGCGCCTGGCCAAAGGCCAGCAACTGGTGACGCAAGGCGATGCCAGCCGGGGTCTGCCCGCCTGCACGCAGTGCCACGGCACACGCCTGACCGGCGTCAAACCCAACGTTCCCGGCCTGCTGGGCCTACCATTGGACTATCTGAACGCCCAACTGGGTGCATGGCAAACCGGTCAGCGCAAAGCGCTGGCCCCAGACTGCATGGCCGAGGTGGTCAAGCGCATCCCAGCCGAAGATCTGATTGCCGTGTCCAGTTGGCTGACCCGTCAATCTTTACCTGCTGACACCCACCCGGCGGCTCAAGCGCCCCAAGGCAAGCCCTTGCCCGAAGCCTTGCGCTGCGGCAGCTCCCCCGAACTGCACGGGGGCAAGCCATGAAAATAAGCACCTCACGCATCGGCCAAAGCTTGTTGAGCATCCTGCTGGCTTTGGTGATCTATGTGGTCGTGGACAACTGGGGCAGCCACTGGTTGGGCCGCAGCAGCTCTGCCCCACCCGCATCCACACTTGACAAAGCAGCACAGATCGAGCGCGGCCAATACCTGGCCCGGGTGGGCAACTGCATCGCATGCCACAGCGCCAAAGGCGCTCCGCCCCTGGCGGGCGGCAGACGCATCGACACGCCCTTTGGCGGGGTGTTCAGCAGCAACCTCACGCCTGATCCCGAGACGGGTCTGGGCCGATGGACCCCGGACGACTTCTGGCAAGCACTTCACCATGGCCGATCCAAAGGCGGGCGGCTCTTGGTTCCGGCCTTCCCGTACAACCACACCAGCGTGATCAGCCGAGAAGACAGCGATGCCCTGCTGGCCTGGCTGCAGAGCCTGCCAGCCGTACGCCAGGCACCCACACCCCACACGCTGATGTGGCCTGTGGGCACGCAGCCCGCTTTGGCGGTGTGGCGCAGCTTGTTTTTCAAGCCCACACCCTTCGTGGCAGAGGCCGGGCAAAGCGCCGAATGGAACCGCGGGGCTTACCTGGTGCAGGGTCTGGGCCATTGCGCCGCCTGCCACAGCCCGCGCAATGCCTTGGGGGCCAGCGGCCCGGTCGATGATTTATCGGGTGGACTCATGCCCATGGTCAACTGGTACGCACCGGACCTGACGAAGGACAAAGAAACAGGCTTGGCCAGTACACCGCTGCCCGAGATCGTGCGACTGCTGCAGACCGGCAGCGCTGCCCAAGCCCAAACCAGTGGCCCCATGGCGGAAGTCGTCCAGCACGGCTTGCAATACATGAGCCCATCCGATTTGCAAGCCGTGGCGGTGTACCTGAAGTCACGGGCCCAAACCGTGCAGGCCCCAGAAGCGCCCGCCCGCCGCGCCGCCGTGAGCCCACGGGTGGCCGAGATGGGCCTCAAAACCTACGAACGCCATTGCGCGCAATGCCATGGCGAGCAAGGCCAGGGCGTCAGCATCGAACGGGGTCAGATGGCTTATCCACCGCTGGCGGGCAACCGCGCCGTGCAACTCAAAGACCCGACCAACCTGGTGCAGATGGTGCTCTACGGCGGCTACAGCCCGGCCACAGCGGGTCACCCCCAACCCTTTGGCATGCCGCCTTTTGTGTTGGAGTTGGACGACCGCGACATCGCCGCCGTGCTGACCCATCTGCGCACCCAATGGGGCAACACCGGGGGTGAAGTCACCCCCTTGCAGGTCAACCGGATTCGGGCCTCACAAGACCCATGAGGTGACTTATGCGGGCAGCACCTGCACGCGCCAGACCCCGTCCTGGATGAGCTTGGCATAAGGCCCGGGCACATCGGCCCGCCACTGGCCCTGGCGCACAGGAGTGCTGTATTGGCAAATGGTTTGTCCTTGCAGGTCTTCGATCTTCCAATGCACGCGCTGACCATCGGGCAATGCGCTGTCCGCCCCGATGCTGCTGGACGACAGGTTGCAGCCCACATGGAAGTCTGCGCCCAGGTCTTGCGCCTCGTGCGGCGGAAAGTCTTGCCCATCCAAAAAGCCAAACACCGGGTCGTGCGACAGCAGGCTTTGCTTGACGGTGGGCCAGATGTGCATGCGCAGGAAATGCTGGTCCACCACGCGGGCCCCCAGGTATTGGCCTTGGGCGATGTACTGCACCATCTGCTCGCGCACGTTTTTAAAAATCCCGCCGCAGCCGCCCCACATGCCGGCCAGCAACAACTCGGTGTGTGAAAAATAATCGCGCATGAGGTGAAAGCACTTGCCACTTTGCAGCCACGCCTCAATGGCGGCCACCTCGCGGCGCGAGATCAAGGAGTCAGCATCCCGGATCAGGAAGCGGTCCACATCCGGGTCTTCGAGCACCAAAAAACGCCACATCAGACCGCTCAGCTGTGCCTGATCTTGCTCGCTGACCCTGCGCACTTGCGCCCCCAAAGACTGCAAGCCCGATCGCACTTGCTCAGGCAGGCTGTCGTCCACATAAAACCGGCAGGTCCACTGGGGCAGGAGCTGTTGCGCCACCATGGCATTGAGCTTGGCCGTCTCCCCATAACGCGGGTTGTCGCCAAACAGGCTGAAGGCCATCACCTGGCGCTTGCGATCGGTCGCAAGCCGTACAGCGCTTGCGGGCACCGGAAAGGGCTTGGCACCCTGTGTGAGGGCATCTTTGAGCTGCAAGCTGCGCAAACCGTACTCACGCACCTCGGCGTGACGCCCCATGTGCCCGCACACCTCGGTCAAACCATCCCACAAATTCACATCCTGAGGCCCCAGCGCACAGGCCTTGCGGTACAAGGCATAGGACTGCTCGTACTCGCGCAAACGCAAATGGCACAGCGCCGCATCGCCCAGAATTTGGGGGTGCTCCGGCATCAGGGCACGGGCTTGTGCATTGACTGCCAACGCTGCGGCATGGTCACCTAGCGCAGACAACTGCACAAAGCGCTGACCCAAGGCACTCAGTTGCTGGTTCAGTTGGGCAATGTCTTTCGGAGATCGTGGCTTGGAGGGCATGGGGACAGCTTTGAAAACACCGAGCATACCGAAAGAACCACTTTGGGATTCAAGCGATTCACCAGAAGTGATGCAAAGCATTCTTTCGGATATTGACCGGGGTGCAGGGGGTGTCATCTGCGCTACTGAAAAGCGTCCGTCACCTTTGCGCTGGCGACGTGCAAGGACTAGGATGCTCCTCCATGCAAAAGCACCTCTACATCTTGACCGGCGGATCACGGGGCATGGGCTTGGCCATGGCCAGGCAATTGCTTCAGCCCGAACACGCACTGATCTGCATCGCACGCCATGCCAGCGAAGGGCTCGCAACGGCTGCCCAAAAAACCGAGGTGACTCTGAGTCAATGGACACAAGACCTCAGCGATGGCCAAGCCGCCAGCGAGCGCTTGGGCCACTGGTTGGAACGACAAGACCCGGCCCAGTGGTGCAGCGCCACCTTGATCAACAACGCAGGCACCATCCCGCCCATCGTGCCGCTGAGTCATGCGCATCCGCAAGACCTGGCCCAAGCATTGCGGGTGGGCGTGGAAGCCCCCATGCAACTAAGCGCTTGTTTTCTGGGTGCCACCGAGCACTGGAACATGCCGCGCAAAGTGCTCAACATCTCTTCCGGTTTGGGACGTAAGGCCATGGCTTCGCAAGCAGCCTATTGCGCGGCCAAAGCCGGCATGGACCACTTCACACGTTGCATGGCTCTGGACGAGGCCCAAAAGCCTCACGGCGCCAAAGTCTGCTCATTGGCCCCCGGCGTGATCGACACCGACATGCAGGTGCAACTGCGCTCGGCCAACAGCAGCGCCTTTCCCGATCAACCCCGCTTTGCGCAGTTGCAGGAAAAGGGGCTGCTGACCTCGCCTGAAGAAGCCGCACGCCAGGTGCTGGCGTTTTTGAATCGCCCCGACTTTGGCCAAGACCCGATTGGCGATGTGCGCGACTAAGAGCATGCCGAGCATGGCGCTGCTTGTCAGCTGAATGTAGCGATTGGCCTTGACACTGTGATGGCGATTGCTTTGACTATTTCTATTTTTTATTCTTGGAGACATTCCCATGAGCCGTGAAGTTGTTGTTGTCAGCGGTGTGCGCACCGCCATTGGTACCTATGGCGGCAGCCTGAAGGACATCCCACCCACCGAGCTGGCCGCATTGGTCGTGCGTGAGGCCTTGGCCCGCGCAGGCACCGAGGGCAAAGACGTGGGTCACGTCGTGTTTGGCCATGTGGTCAACACCGAGCCCAAAGACATGTACCTGTCGCGCGTGGCGGCCATCAATGGCGGTTGTGCCGAAGGCACTCCCGCTTTCAACGTCAACCGCCTGTGCGGCTCGGGCTTGCAGGCCATCGTGAGCGCCAGCCAGTCCATCTTGCTGGGCGACTGTGACATCGCGATCGGCGGTGGCGCTGAAAACATGAGCCGTGGCCCCTACGCTTCGCTGTCGGCACGTTGGGGTGCCCGCATGGGTGACACCAAGATGGTGGACATGGTCGTGGGCGCTTTGCACGACCCCTTCCACACCATACACATGGGCGTGACCGCTGAAAACGTGGCCGCCAAATACGGCATCACCCGAGAGATGCAAGACGCGCTGGCCGTGGAAAGCCACAACCGTGCCGAGCGTGCCACGGCTGCGGGTTACTTCAAGGACCAGATCGTGCCTGTGATGCTCAAAAGCAAAAAAGGTGAGATCGCGTACGCCACCGACGAACACTTCCGCGCTGGCTGCAAGCTCGAAGACATGGCCAAACTCAAGCCCGTGTTCGTCAAGGAAAACGGCACCGTGACCGCCGGCAATGCCTCGGGCATCAACGATGCCGCTTCTGCGGTGGTGCTGATGGAAGCCGGTGCCGCCAAGGCCCGTGGTGCCAAGCCTATGGCCCGCCTGGTGGGTTATGCCCACACTGGTCTGGACCCCAAGGTCATGGGCGTGGGCCCCATCTCGGCCACGCAAGCGGTGCTCAAGAAAACCGGCCTCACGGTGAACGATCTGGATGTGATCGAAGCCAATGAAGCCTTTGCCGCACAAGCATGCGCCGTGACCCGTGAGTTGGGCCTGGACCCTGCCAAGGTCAACCCCAACGGTTCGGGCATCTCCTTGGGCCACCCCATCGGTGCCACCGGTGCGCTGATCACCGTCAAAGCCATTCACGAGCTGCAACGCGTCAACGGCCGCTACGCCCTGGTGACCATGTGCATTGGCGGCGGACAAGGCATCGCAGCGATTTTCGAGCGCATATGATCCACCACGGTCCTGGCCATCAGGACCGACCAAACAAAAAGCCCGGTGCACAAGCTCCGGGCTTTTTCATTTTGAGACAGCGCCAACTGTTCAGGACTTGCGCACCGGCTCATCCAAAAATCCACCCGAACGCAAGGTGATCACCAGCGTATCGCGCCAACCGCCGGGCTGCTCAGGCTGGATCGGGGTGGTTTCGTGGATCACACGGGTATCGTCCATCAAGAGCAGTGACCAGGGCTCGCCCAAGGTGAAGCGTTGGCCACGCGGGCTGTCCACATCAAACACCCGCGTCTCACCGCCTTTGATGCCATGGCGACCCACCAAAAATACCGCCACCCAGTTCACGCCGTCACGGTGCGCACCTTCGGGTGTGGGCCGACCAATGCCGTCGGTGGTGTCGATGCGAAATTGGTGCGCTTCTGTGAACCAAGTCTGCTCGCCTTGTGCGTCAGAGGCCACTCGCGCCAGCCAACGCAGCAATGAGGACCAAGCCTCTTGCGCGACCACATCGGCTGCCATCGGGTTAAACCAGCGCTGCATACCGCCATGCAAAGCGTTGTAAGACAAGGGCTGCCAATGCGCACGGTGCGGCACAGCGCTCAGCGTCTGCGCGGTGACTTCGAAACTGGCGTGACGGCGTCTGCGGTAACGTCCGCCGTCCTTGAGGTACTGGTCCGGCGGCAAATTGTGCCAACTGGGCTCCAGCGCCTGCAAATCTTGTGCTCGGACACCCGCCAAAGCGCACACACTGGCAGCGCTCAGCACGGCA
>JBEEJQ010000029.1:0-21489 GCA_041169105.1 Pseudomonadota bacterium
CGATCTGGTTTTCAAGGGCAAGGCGCAGCCCAGCGGCTACACAGAGCCCTTGCTGCACGCTTGGCGTCTGAAGGTCAAAGCGGCCTGATCTTTTTTCTCAGTCCTTGAGGAAACCCCGTCGGGGCTGAAGCCGCCGATCTACAGTCTGTCTTGTAGGTCGGTGGCTTCAGCCCCGACTTGTTTTGGCCATCACCAACGCATCGCCGCCAAGCCCTAAACTGGGGGTTTTGATGTCCTCGATCAAGCCATGAGCGTTTCTTCCCCTCTCGACCCTTGCCGTTGCCCCCTGTGCGGGCAAGACAACCGCTGCGGCATGGAAGCTGCGGCGCAGGGACAGGTGCAAGCGGCTTGCTGGTGTACCCGCGTCCAGTTCAGTGCCGAGCTGCTGCAAAGCCTGCCTGAAGCCGCCAAAGGCAAGGCCTGCATTTGCCAAGCCTGTGCGCAGAAGGCGGCACCTGCGGCCTGAGCAGGCGGTCAAGCCCCAGCACGGCTTGGGCTTCGGGCAGTCGGTTGAGGTGATTTTTTGAATTCTTAGTGCTTCATAATTTCCATTTTTCAACCTTCGTTGCCCGCCATGTACAAGCCTTTTCGAACTTCTGTTGTGCCTTTATCCGTGTGCCTCTTGGCGTTGGTGGGGCAGGCCCATGCCGAGGCAGACAAAGGCTTGGTGGTCTGGAACGTCGGTGTGGTCAACGATTTCCGTTTTCGCGGCATTTCACAAACCCGTCTGGGTCCGGCCTTGCAAGGGGGAGTCGATGTCGGCGATGCCCATGGCTGGTATGCCGGCGTCTGGGCGTCCACCATCCGTTGGCTCCAGGACGCCGGGGCCACTTCAGGCCCGGTGGAAGTGGATGCGTATCTGGGGCACCGTTGGCAGGTGGACAACAGCAGCTACGACGTGGGCCTTGTGCGCTATGACTATGTGGGCCATCAAGTGCGTCGGCAGGGGCAATATGTAGACCCGAGCACCACCGAGGTCTATGGGGCCTACAACGTGGCGAACACGGCGTTCAAGTACTCCCATGCCCTGACCCGCTGGATGGGCAACCCCAACAGCCAGAACAGTGGCTACATCGAAGTCAGTCAGACCTTCCCCCTGTCCCAGGGCTGGACTTTGCTTCCTCACATCGGCCATTTGCGTGTTCGCAACACCGAGCCCCGTGCTTCGTACACAGACTATGCCGTCACCGTCTCGCGCCCGCTGGGCCAGGGCTTGACGTTTTCGGGCAGCTTGCAAAGCACCAATGCCAACCGGTCGGTGTACCAAACGGCCGATGGCCGCTTCACCGGTGGCACCGGCTTAGTGGTGGGCTTGAAATACGTGCGCTGACCGCGCTGCTCAGCCCCCCATCAGGAGGCAGATCAAGGTGATCAGTGCACCGAGGAGGGCGAAAAGTGCGCCGCCTTTGCAGGGGCTCACACCGATCCACAGTGCCACGCGCGTGCCCAGAAAAAACATGATCCCCACAGAAATGGCCTGACTGCAACGGAACGCCGTCAGGGGCGCATCGACCAGCAGCAAGGGCAGTGCGGGAGGCAAGGTGCTGATCAGCATCAAGACCCAGATCTTCATCGCCATGGCGGCGTCTGCCCATGTCAGGAGCAGGGCAGCGCTGCCTGTCAGCGACGGCCGCAGGGACTGTTGGTACTGTGCGATCTGCGCATCACTGAGCGTGTCCTGCAGGCTCTCGGGCACCCAGGCGGCCAGGGCGGCGCGGGCTTGCTCGGCGCTGGCGCAGGCCACAAAAGCTTCTTGTTGTCGGCGTTCGCGGGTGCGGGCCACTTGTTCGTTGAACAGGTGCAGCACCCCGTCCACAAAACCCCAGGCGGTGTTGGTGGCCAGGGCCGCCGCCACCAGGTGCCCAATCTCTGGCGAATCGGGCGACATGACCCGGATGCCCGAGGTGATGGACAAGGTGGTCATGCTGCCGATCAGCACCTCGATGGACAAGGTGTCGGTCATGGCGTGGGCGGGTGGCAAGGCCCTGAGTGGTGTGGACATGAATGGTTGAATGTAATTTGAATTCATTAGTATTATTTTAAATTCGCGAGCCATGGGAGCGGGGCGTTGCGCAGCAGCCGCACGTCTAAACTAAGCAGGCCCATGAACGCATCCCCTCACCCTCACAGCTTGCACGCGCTCCAGCAGCGTCATGGTGCGCGGCATCGCTGGTTGCTGCTGCTGTCGGTGATGCTCGGCTCCATGGCCGCGGTGATGTCATCGACCATCATGAATGTGGCGATTCCCGACATGAGTCACCACTTCACCCTGGGGCAAAGCCGCGTGCAATGGGTGAGCTCCGGCTTCATGGTGGCCATGACGGTGTCCATGCTCACCACCCCTTGGTTGCTGGCCCGTTTTGGTTACCGCCGCACTTACGAAATCTGCATGCTCTTGCTGCTCGCAGGGGGCATTGGCGGGGGCCTGGCCGACGACTACAGCTGGGTCTTGGTGGCCCGGCTGGCCGAAGGCCTGGCGGCCGGCGTGGTGCAGCCGATTCCGGTGATCATCATCATGAATGCGTTTGCGCCCGAAGAACGCGGACGCGCCAGTGGCCTGTTTGGCACGGGGGTGGTGCTGGCACCGGCTATTGGGCCCAGTGTGGGCGGTCTGCTGGTGGACGCGTTCGGTTGGCGTTCGATTTTCTTCATGGTCGTGCCGCTGGCGCTGGCGGGTCTGTGGCTGGCGCGTCGTTATGTGCCCACCACCGCCCCGGGTGATGTGCCGGCCAATGCCCAACCTGGACGACTCGACTGGCTGGGCATGGTGCTCACCTTGCTTGGTACGGTCTTGCTGCTCAACGGCCTGGTCAGTTTGCGTCAAGAGGGGTTGGCACCTGCACTGTCTTTGCTGCTCGGTGCGGCCATGGCGGCGGTGGCATTTGTGGCTTGGCAAATGCGGCTGCAGCGCCGCCACAGTCACCATGCACACGGTGCGCAAGCGCCGCTGATGGACTTGCGTGTGTTCGGGCACCGCAGCTTTCTCATGGGCTCCTTGGTTGCCATCACTTATGGCACGGCCCTGTTTGGCTCGACCTATTTGTTGCCGGTGTACATGCAAAGCGGCTTGGGCTTGTCGGCCTCGTTTGTGGGCGCGGCCTTGTTGCCTGCGGGCCTGATGCTGGCCATCACCATCACCCTGGTCGGACGCTGGGCCGACCGCACCGACAAGCGGCGTTTGGTGCTGGTGGGGCTGGCGCTGCTGGCGGCCTCTTTTGCATTGACCACCACGGTGGACCCCGATCGTGGTTTGCTGAGCTTGTGGCTGTGGGTCATTTTGGGGCGTGTGGGCCTGGGCTTCATCTTGCCCTCGCTCAATCTGGGGGCCATGCATGGCATGCCGCCCACCCTGATCCCGCAAGGGGCCAGCGTCATCAATTTTTTGCGCATGCTCGGTGGTGCGGCGGGCGTGAGCCTGTGCGCCATCGTGCTGGAGTGGCGTCTGGGCGTGGCGGGCATCCACCATCTGGGGGAGGGCGACATACACACCCGGCTGCAAGCGTTTCACGACACATTTTGGTTCTTGGCCGTGCTGTGTTCGCTGGCCCTCATTCCGGCGTGGCTGATGGCCGCGCCCGAACACAAGAAAGACTGACCCATGTGCCAACTGCTCGGCATGAACTGCAACACCCCGACCGATGTGACCTTTAGCTTCAGCGGCTTTGCGCAGCGCGGTGGGGTGACCGACCACCACAGCGACGGCTGGGGCATCGCTTTTTTTGAAGGGCGCGGCGTGCGCCACATGGTGGACCACCAAAGCGCCAGCACCTCGCCGGTGGCCGAGCTGGTGCGCCGTTACCCGATCAAAAGTACCAACGTGATTGCCCACATCCGCAAAGCCACGCAAGGCGAGGTGAGCCTGGAAAACTGCCACCCCTTTGTGCGCGAGCTGTGGGGCCGCTACTGGGTGTTTGCGCACAACGGCAACCTGGTGGACTTTGCGCCGCGCTTGCATGGCAACTTCAAACCCGTGGGCCAAACCGACAGCGAACGCGCCTTTTGCTGGATCATGCAAGAGCTGGCCAAATCACACGCCAGCGTGCCCAGCGTGCAAGAGCTGTCGCTCACCTTGCGCGAGCTGGTGCCGCAGATCGCCAAGCATGGCACCTTCAACTTTTTGCTCTCCAACGGTCAGGCGCTGTGGGCGCATGCCAACACGCAGCTGCATTACGTGTTGCGCCGCCACCCTTTTAGCCAAGCCACCTTGAGCGACGAAGACCTGAGCGTGAACTTTGCCGAGCACACCCGCGAGACCGACCGCGTGGCCGTGGTGGTCACGCAGCCCCTGACCACCAACGAGGCCTGGGTGGCGTTTGAGCCGGGGCGGGTTTACACCTTTGAAGACGGTGACTTGATGCGCTGAACGCGCTGACGTTTAAAACTCGGCGTGCATCCGCACCGCGTACACATGCACCGGACCGCGCAGTGCGTTGTAAGCCGGGTTCTGGATGTACTGGTAGTCCGCTGTCAGCCAAGTGCGGCGGGTGATGCCCCAGCTGTAGAAGGTCTCCAGACCGCGCTCGGGTTTGTATTGCAGTTGGCCATCGCCGATGAAATAAGAAATGCCGCCAGCCGCCAGGTAGTTGCGACGATCGGGTGACAAACGGTTTTCCATGAAGGCCAGGCCCACACTGTCTTGACCGCGTTGCCAAGCCGCGCCGTTGACGCGCACACCGGCAGACAGCGACGCGTCGATCTCGGTGAAGGCATAGGTCTCGGTGCGGCCATCGGCCTTCATCGCTCGCATGAACACGCCCACCTGATCGCTCAGCGCCTGCTCCAGGTTCACACCCAAACCGTATTTGATTTTTTCGCCTGAGCGCACGCTGAAAAAGGCTTGCGGGTCGGTGCCGGGGTGCGCCTGCAAATACGCGGTGGCGTCCTTGAAGCTGGCCGTCACCGCACGGTTGCGCCAGGCCAGCACACGCACCTTGCCCGGCTGGTTCATCCAGGTGTGCGCATGCTCCACTTCGACCTGATCGCCGTAGTGGTGCAGCAAGTCGGTGTCCACCCGCAACTCGTTGGGCTTTTGGGGGCCGGTCATGCGCGCTGCGCGCAGCACCCAGTCGCCCTGGTACCACTCGCCGGCCACGCCCCAGCCAAAGCCACGCGCATCGGCGGCGTAGTCGTAGGCCCCATAGGTCCAGTGGCTCCAGTTCATGAACTGGGTGCGAGGGTCTTTGGCGTAGGCGTTGTCGTCGAACACATCCAGCGTCGAGAAGTTGCCCGCCGTCATCACAAAGCGGTTCTTGTCGACCACTTGCGCCATCTGGTTGAAGTCGGAGGCGATCTGCTCTTTCTCGCCGCCCTGGTTCCAGGTCTTGCGCCAGAACAGCCTTTGCAAATAGGGCTTGGGCGTGGTGCCTGCTGCCCGCGTGATTTCGCCGTTGGTGTAGCTGCCCAAGCCCACCAGATTGTCAGAAAAAGGCACGCCCGAGGCCAGCTCGACGTTGGCGTACACCTCGGCACCCGATTCCAGTCGCAGCCCCCAGTGGCCGGTCATTGAAAAGGTGTACATCTTCTCGCGCGATGCGCTCAGGCTGAAGGCCGACGTGCTGCCACTGCTGTGAAAGCTTGGGTGTTGCTGCCAGTTGTAGGTGCTCTGGTAACGGGCGGAGGTGTTTTCGGTTTCTTGCGCCCACGCAGCCAAGCCCCAGCCCAGCAAGGCCAAGCTCAGGAAAAAACGGTTCAAGGAAAAAGAATGCATGGGTATTCAATAAAAAGGAAAACATCCGATGCTAGCGCTTGAGGATGAAAGCCCGATGACAGGGCATCAACCGTTGCGTGTCAAACCGCCAGCGCTTGCTCGACCGCATCCACGAACAGCGCCGCCACATCGCAACCCATCTGATCGGTGATTTCCTGAAAGCAGGTCGGACTGGTCACGTTGATCTCGGTCAGGCTCTCGCCAATGATGTCCAGGCCCACCAGCATCAGGCCACGGGCCATGAGGATCGGGCCCAGCGCTTCGGCAATTTCGCGGTCGCGTGCCGAAATCGGCTGCGCCACGCCTTTGCCGCCTGCGGCCAGGTTGCCACGCACCTCGCCGCCTTGCGGAATGCGGGCCAGGCAAAACGGCACCGGCTTGCCGCCAATCAGCAGCACCCGCTTGTCGCCATGCGCAATGCCCGGCAAAAACTTTTGCACCATCACGGTTTGTGCGCCATCGCGGTTGAGCGTTTCGATGATCGCGCCCAGGTTCAGGCCATCGGCCCCCACCTTGAAGATGCCCATGCCGCCCATGCCGTCCAGCGGCTTCAAGATGATGTCGCCGTGCGTCGCGTGGAACTCGCGGATGTCCGCTTCGTTGCGTGTCACCAGGGTGGGTGCGATGAACTGCGGAAACTCCAGAATGGCCAACTTCTCGGGGTGGTTGCGCAGGGCTGCCGGGCTGTTGAACACCTTGGCGCCTTCGCGCTCGGCCTGGCTCAGCAGATGCGTGGCGTAAAAGTACTCGCTGTCAAACGGCGGGTCCTTGCGCATGATGACCGCCTCAAAGTCTTTCAAGTCAGCGCGGGCTTTGCCGGTCTCGACAAACCAAGTGTCGGCATCACCCTTGAGCCGAATCTCGCGCACCACAGCCGAGACCGCTTCGCCGCGCTGCCAACGCACATCGGTCATCTCGCAAGCGCTCACCTGATGCCCGCGCTTTTGCGCTTCGCGCATCATGGCAAAGGTGGTGTCCTTGTAAATCTTGAACGATTCGAGGGGGTCGGCGACAAAGAGGATTTTCATGCAAGGCATTGTAGGTCGGACCTTCAGGTCCGACGATTGCAGGGCAAGCACACAAGCTTGTCGGGGCTGAAGCCGCCGACCTACGGGTGATGCTCGCGTGTTGCGTTGGGCATCACAAGCGATGTTGTAGGTCGGACCTTCAGGTCCGACATGTGCGTGGTGAGCGCGCAAGTTTGTCGGGGCTAAAGCCGCCGACCTACCCTTGGAATTTTTGTGCCAAATGGCGTGAGACGATTTGCAAACTTGCCGGACAGTTGCGAACGGTGACTTGCCCGGCCACCCCCAGGTACTCGCCATCGGCCGCCAGAGGTACGCCTCTGGCGCAGTGGATCGTCAAGGTCTCAAAAGCGCGGGTGGCAATGCGCGGGTGGCTCAAATGCCAGCCCATCAACAAACGGGGCAGCATCGTCAAAGCGCCCAGACGCGAAAAAGGCTCGGACCACAGCACATTGAGCTGGCCGTCGTCCATGCGGGCCTGCGGCACAGCCGGAATGCCCGAGCCAAAGGTCGCCGTGTTCAGGCTCGATGCGAACAAAGCCGGCCCCTGGTGAACCAACTGACCATCGCTGCGCACCTCCAGTGACCAGTCGCGTAGGTGGATGAGCTCGTTCAACGTGGCCCACAGGTAGCGCGGCATGCCTCGCAACCAACGCGGCCCGTTCAGGGCCCGCAAGCCCACGGCGGAGTCAAAACCCGCCGTCAGGCTCGACAAAAATGGTGTGTGGTGAACGCGCCCTTGCAAGTCGGTCCAGGTCGCCAGACCGGTGTCCACCGATTGTGGTGGGGCGTTCAGGGCATGGGCGAGCGCCTCTGTCCAGTGTAGACCATACAAGCCCAAGCCTCGTGCGCTGTCGTTGCCGCTGCCCATGGGCACCAGACCCAGTTGCAGTTGTTGCGCCAGCACCGCAGGCAGCCAGCGGTTGAGCGTGCCGTCCCCTCCCACGGCCACCACGCGGCTACCTGCGGGCAAGTCGCGCAGCAGCGCAAGGCTGTCGGCCAATGAATCCGGGGCGGCCAGTGTCACGCCGGGCGCGTGTGCGCTCAGCCAAGCCGCCAGGTCAGGTGCCTGCCGGGCGGCACGGCCACCTTGGGCGTGTGGGTTCAGCAGGACCAGGGTCATTTACTGGAAGGCCACTTCGGCAAAGCTGCGCAGCTTGCGACTGTGCAATTGGGCGGGGCCCGCAGCGCGCAATTTCTCCAAGGCGCGGATGCCGATTTGCAAATGCTGGTTCACCCGCTCGCGGTAGAAATGGTTGGCCATGCCCGGCAGCTTGATCTCGCCGTGCAGTGGCTTGTCGCTCACGCACAGCAGCGTGCCGTAGGGCACCCGAAAGCGAAAGCCATTGGCCGCGATGGTGGCGCTTTCCATGTCCAGCGCCACAGCACGGCTTTGGCTGAAGCGCCGCTGCGGTGTGTTGTCGGGCAACAGTTCCCAGTTGCGGTTGTCGGTGCTGGCCACGGTGCCGGTGCGCATGAGGCGTTTGAGCTCTGCGCCATGGCAGCCGGTGATTTCGCTCACGGCTTTTTCCAGCGCCACCTGAATTTCGGCCAGCGCCGGAATCGGCACCCACAGCGGCAGCTCTTCGTCCAGCACATGGTCTTCGCGCACATAGGCGTGGGCCAGCACATAGTCGCCCAACTGCTGCGTGGTGCGCAGGCCCGCGCAGTGGCCCACCATCAGCCAGGCATGCGGGCGCAGCACCGCAATGTGGTCGGTGATGTTTTTGGCGTTGGCCGGTCCCACCCCGATGTTGACCATGGTGATGCCACTGTGCCCCTCGCGCACCAGGTGGTAGCCAGGCATCTGCGGCAGGCGTGGCGGGGCAGCGCCCAAGGCGTCGTCGGGTTCGGGGCTCAGGTCCACGCGGCGCGTGACCACATTGCCCGGCTCCACAAAGGCCACATAAGGGCTGTCCGGCTTGGCCATTTCGGCGCGTCCGAGCGCGATGAACTCGTCAATGTAGAACTGGTAATTGGTAAAGAGCACATAGTTCTGGAAATGCGCTGGGCTGGTGCCACTGTAGTGGCGCAGACGGTGCAGCGAGTAATCGGTGCGTGCCCCGGTGAACAAAGACAAAGGCTGCGCCTGACCTGACGCACCGTGCCAAGTCCCGTTGGCAATGCTGTCGTCCATGGCCGTCAGATCGGGCAGGTCAAAGACATCGCGCATGCGGGCGCGGCGTGCGGCGCTCATCTCGCCTTCCATGTGCTCGTTTTCAGCAAATGAGAAGTGCACCGGCATGGGCTCCTTGCTGGTGCCCACCTCGAGCTGCACGGCGTGGTTGCGGATCAGCAAGGCGAACTGCGTCCGCAGGTAATGGGCAAACAGGTCCGGGCGGGTGAGGGTGGTGGCGTAGCTGCCTGCGCTGGCCACAAAGCCAAAACTCAGCAACTCGCTTTCGGCGTCCTCGGGCGGCGTCCAGTCGGTGGCCGTCTCCAGACGCACATAGGGGTAACAGGCACGCACCCGGTTTTGCATGTCCTCACCGGCCACAAAGCGTTGCATGGCGTGGCGCAGATGAGCCACGCTTTGGGCATAAATCGCCTGCACGCGGGCGAGGGCCGCATCGGGATCGTTGAAGACTTCGGGGGCGATGAAGGGAATGGGGGTTCTCATGCTGACATTGTGCACAAGCCGTGTGAGTATCCTGACCAACGCTTGGGGGATCGATGTGGGACATCCATGTGCTTGTCCGCCTCGAGATTTACCCTGATGACCTTTATGGATATGCAGACACGGCTGGGTTTTCGTGCAAAATAGAACGACCGTTCTATTTTGATGCCCATGACCGATACACCCCACACATCCAAGATCCAAAGTCTGCCACTGGCCGAGCCTGGCCGCCGCGTGCTGATCAAAGGCCAGCAGACCAAGTCGGTCATCATCGATGCGGCTTTGCGTCTGGCCTCTCAAATTGGCCTGGAGGGCCTGTCGATTGGCGCATTGGCCGAGGTCACCGGCATGAGCAAGTCGGGCGTGTTTGCGCATTTTGGCTCACGCGAAGAGTTGCAGATTTCCGTCATTCGCGAGTACCACACACGTTTTGAGGCGGATGTTTTCTATTCGGCCATGCAAAAGCCACGTGGCTTGCCCCGCTTGCAAGCCCTGTTTGACAACTGGATGGTGCAGACCTCGGCCGAGATTGATTCGGGCTGCATTTACATCAGTGGCGCTGTCGAATTTGACGACCGTACAGGGCCTGTCCGTGATGCGCTGGCCTCATCGGTGGCCAGCTGGCAAACCGCTTTGCGCCGTGCCGTTGAGTTGACGCAAGAGGAGGGGCAGCTCAGCCGCCAGTCCGATGCGCATCAGATCGCATTCGAGATCCATGGCCTGATTCTGGCGCTGCATTACGAAGCGCGGTTTTTGCGCAATCCCGCGGCCACGGATCGTGCCCGTCAGGGCTTTGCGCACATCCTTTCTCGCTATGCCCATGCCATGCCCGAGACCAAGCCCGCCAAAGCTGCGGCCAAGCGTGTCAGAAAAGTTTGACTTCATCCCTTGTTTGAATTTCTCAGGAGTTTTCCATGCCCGTTTACAACCCGCCCCTGCGTGACATGCAATTCGTCTTGCATGAATTGTTTGACGTCACCCAAGAACTCAAGGCCTTGCCCAAGCACGCCGACACCGATGCCGACACCATCAACGCGGTGCTCGAAGAAGGCGGCAAGTTCGCTGCAGAGGTGTTGTTCCCCCTCAATATTTCGGGCGACACCCAAGGCTGCCAGCTCAACCGCGACACCCACGAGGTCAAGGCCCCCGATGGCTTCAAGGCAGCGTATGCGCAGTACGTGGCTGGTGGCTGGCCCTCGCTCAGCTGCGACCCTCAGTTCGGAGGTCAGGGCTTGCCCTTTGTGGTGAATCAGTGTTTTTACGAAATGCTGAATTCGGCCAACCAGGCCTGGACCATGTACCCGGGCCTGTCGCATGGTGCTTACGAGGCTTTGCATGCGCACGGCACGCCCGAGCAAAAAGCGCTGTACCTGCCCAAGCTGACCAGCGGCGAGTGGACGGGCACCATGTGCTTGACCGAGCCGCATTGCGGCACCGACCTGGGCCTCTTGCGCACCAAGGCCGAGCCGCAAGCAGACGGCACGTACCGCATCACCGGCCAAAAGATTTTCATCAGCGCGGGCGAACACGATCTGGCCGCCAACATCGTGCACCTGGTGCTGGCCCGCTTGCCCGATGCGCCTCCTGGCAGCAAAGGCATCAGCTTGTTTTTGGTGCCCAAGTTCCATGTGTCGGCCGACGGCAGTGTGGGTGAGCGCAATGGCATTTATTGCGGGGGCCTGGAGCACAAGATGGGCATCCACGGCAACGCCACCTGCCAGATGGTGCTCGACGGTGCCGTGGGCACCTTGGTAGGCCAGCCCAACAAGGGCTTGGCCGCCATGTTCGTGATGATGAACGCCGCCCGCTTGGGTGTGGGCAACCAGTCACTGGGACTGACCGAAGTGGCCTATCAAAACGCCCTGGCCTATGCCAAGGACCGCGT
The DNA here is from genome assembly GCA_041169105.1 of Pseudomonadota bacterium. GTDB lineage: Bacteria > Pseudomonadota > Gammaproteobacteria > Burkholderiales > Burkholderiaceae_C > Limnohabitans_A. The sequence goes on from JBEEJQ010000029.1 coordinate 11,235, forward strand.
GCAAATGCGATCGCTCACCGGTGTGAAGGCTCCTGGCAAACCCGCCGATCCGATCATCGTGCACCCCGATGTGCGCCGCATGTTGATGACCGCCAAAGCCTATGCCGAAGGCGGCCGTGCGCTGGCGTGCTACTGCGCCTTGCTGCTCGACAAAGAGGTCAACCACCCTGATGAAGCGGTGCGCGCAGAGGCCGCAGAGATCGTGGCTTTGCTCACGCCCATCGTCAAGGCATTCACCACCGACAACGCCTGGCAATCCACCACCGAATGCCAGCAGGTGTTCGGCGGTCACGGTTACATCAAGGAGTGGGGCATGGAGCAGTTCGTGCGCGATGCCCGCATCAACATGATCTATGAAGGCACCAACACCATCCAGTCACTGGATCTGCTGGGCCGCAAGGTGCTGGGCAACCAAGGTGCCACGCTCAAGAAATTTGGCAAGCTGGTCGAGCAACTGGTCAAGGCCGAGATGGCCAACGAGGCCATGGGCGAGTTCATCAATCCGCTGGCCGATCTGGGCGGCAAGCTGACGCAGCTCACCGGTGAAGTGGGCATGAAAGCCATGAGCAATGCCGACGAGGTGGGCGCTGCCGCCGTGGACTACCTGCGCGTGGTGGGGCACTTGGTGATGGGCTACTTCTGGGCCCGCTCGGCGCAGATCGCTCTGAAGAAACTGGCCGAGGCCGAAGAAGAGGCGCAGCGCCCTGACCCGTTCTACCAGGCCAAGTTGCAGACGGCGCGTTTTTACTTCACACGTTTGATGCCCGAGACCTCGACCTTGATGCGCCGCATCCGTGCGGGCAGCGAGGTGTTGATGGACACCGATGCCGCTCTGGCATGATTCGCGCAACAAGGAGATTCATCATGACAAATGCCCTGCGCAAGACCGCTGTGGCCCTGACCAGCTTGCTGGCCTTGAGCGCCCAGGCCAACAGCCCCGTAGGCCGCTGGCACACCATCGACGACAAGACCGGCGAAACCAAAAGTGTGGTCACCATTGAAGAGGCCGGTGGCGTCTTGCGCGGCAAGGTCAGCCAGATTTTGCGCAAGGGTGCCGACCCTGCTGCCAAGTGCGACAAATGTGCCGATGACCGCAAGGATCAGACCATTCTGGGCATGGAAATCATCCGGGGTGTCAAAAAATCCTCAGGCAACGACTATTGGGACGGCGGCGAGATCCTGGACCCGGAAGAGGGCAAGCTGTACCGCGTGCGACTGACACCGGTCGAGGGCGGCGCGAAACTGCAGGTGCGCGGTTTCTTGGGCCCCTTCTGGCGTAACCAGCTCTGGGTCAAGGCCCCTTGATCCTGTTTCCATTCACCGCTGCCGCCCCTTGGGGCGGCCTTTTCATTTTTGAGACGAGGCCACCATGTCTGACATCCTGACCCACATCGACGCGGGGGTGATGACCATCACCTTCAACCGTCTGGACAAAAAGAATTCCATCACGTCCACCATGTACGCCGCCATGGCCGATGCGGTGGCCCAAGCGGCTGCTGACCCCGCGGTGCGCGTGGTGCTGTTCCAGGGCCATGAAAGCATTTTCAGTGCAGGCAATGACATTGGCGACTTTTTGAACCAACCGCCCAGCACCCAGGAATCGCCGGTGTTCCGGTTCTTGCGGGGCATTGCCACTTTTGAAAAGCCCTTGTTGGCCGCTGTCGCTGGCCCTGCAGTGGGCATCGGCACCACCATGTTGTTCCATTGCGATCTGGTTTATGCGGGCGACAACGCCGCGTTTTCCATGCCATTTGTGAACCTGGGTCTGTGCCCCGAAGCAGCGTCGAGTTTGTTGGCCCCGCGCATGTTCGGCTACCACCGTGCTGCAGAGGCTTTGCTCATGGGCGATCCCTTCTTCGCTGAGGCCGCGCAAGAAGTGGGCTTGGTCAACCGCGTCGTGCCACCGACCGAAGTCAACGGCTACGCCCAAGCCCAAGCCCGCAAGCTGGCGGGCAAACCCCTGTCCTCATTGATCGAGACCAAGCGTTTGATGAAGGGCGGCTACCAACAAGAGGTGCTGGCCAAGATGGACGAAGAAGGCCAGAGCTTTGGCCGCATGCTGCGCGAGCCCGCTGCACGTGAAGCCTTCGGGGCCTTCATGGAAAAACGCAAACCGGACTTTTCCAAGCTGTGATGCCCTAGGCCTGTAGGTCGGACCTTCAGGTCCGACATGCTGGTTTTGGCTCATGCCCGTGTCGGGGCTGAAGCCGCCGACCTACAAATCCTTTCTCGTAGGTCGGACCTTCAGGTCCGACATGCTGGCTTTGGCTCAGGCCCGTGTCGGGGCTGAAGCCGCCGACCTACAAGTCTTTGAGGCCATCGATAGAATCACCCGATGTCCAACCGCACCCCCACACCCGTGATCCTTGAGCCTGAATACATCGAGGGCTTTCGCCAGATCTACGAAGAAAAAATCGTCTTCAACAAAACCTTGGGCCTGAAACTGGTGAGTGTCACACCCGAAGGCGTGGTGGCCCGCATCGACATGCGGCCCGAGCTGGTGGGGCACTTTGCCTACAACCGCATCCATGGCGGCGTCATCAGCGCGGTCCTGGACGCCATCGGCAGCGCGGCCGTCATGGCGGCGTTGGCGGCCAAGCACATGGACGAAACCCCCGCCAAGCGCCTGGAGCGTTTTGCCAAGCTGGGCACCATCGACCTGCGGGTCGATTACCTGCGCCCGGGGATCGGTGAGCACTTCACCATCACCGCCAACGCTTTGCGCGTGGGCTCGCGGGTGGGCTCGTCACGCATGGAGTTTTGCGGACCCGATGGCACCTTGATGTCCACCGGCGCCGGGGCCTACATCGTTTCCTGAGCGGCTTACTCTTCGGGCACAGGGCAGGGCTTGCCCTGCTTGTCGATGGCCACATAGGTCAACCGCGCTTCGGTCACCTTGATGTACTGGCCTTGCAGGGCAAAGCGCTCCGCGAACACTTCGACCTGAACGGTGACCGAGGTGCGGCCCACCTTCACGATGCGGGCAAAGAAGGACAGGATATCGCCCACTTTGACCGCCTGCTTGAAGATGAATTCATTCACCGCCACGGTGGCGATGCGTCCCTTGACGCGGCGCGCGGGCAAGACCGCACCGGCCAAGTCCACCTGCGCCATGACCCAGCCGCCAAAGATGTCACCGCTGGCATTGCAGTCGGCCGGCATGGGGATGACTTTGAGCACCAGCTCCTGGTCTGTGGGCAAGGCAACGGTGTGGGGGCGTGAAGCGTCAGACATGGGCACAATCGAAGGTTAGAGATTCACAGGATTGTCCCTTATGCGCCACCACGGCGAAACTTCCCCACCGGTCCCTTCGGGTCAGCGCTCCGGCGACTGGCAAACCTTGTCCCGCTTGTTGCCCTATCTGTGGCAATACAAATGGCGCGTGATCATCGCGCTGGCGCTCATGGTTGGTGCCAAGCTGGCCAATGTGAGCGTGCCCCTGCTGCTCAAGGAGCTGATCGACGCCATGAGCCTGCGGCCAGGCGACCCCAAGCAGGTTTTGGTGGTGCCCGTGAGCTTGTTGCTCGGCTATGGCGCTTTGCGCTTGATGACCTCGGCCTTCACCGAGCTGCGCGAACTGGTGTTCGCCAAAGCCACCCAGGGCGCGGCCCGCAGCATCGCGCTGCAAACGTTTGAGCATTTGCACGCTTTGAGTTTGCGCTTTCACCTGGCGCGGCAAACTGGTGGCATGACACGCGACATCGAGCGCGGTGTGCGCGGCATCGAGTCGCTGATTTCGTATTCGCTCTACAGCATCGTGCCCACGCTGATTGAGGTGGGTTTGGTGCTGACCATCCTGGCGGTGAAGTTCGATGTTTGGTTCGCCTGGATCACGGTGGCGGCCTTGTCGCTGTACATCTTTTTCACGGTGCGCATCACCGAGTGGCGCACGAAATACCGCCGGCAGGCCAATGAATTTGATTCGGCCGCGCACACCAAGGCGGTGGACTCTTTGCTGAACTACGAGACGGTGAAGTACTTCGGCAACGAAACCTTCGAGGCCCGGCGTTACGACGAAAGCCTGGAGCGCTTGCGCCGCTCGCGCCTGAAGGCGCAGACCTCACTGAGCCTGCTCAACACGGGGCAACAACTGATCATCGCCACCGCGCTGGTCGCCATGCTCTGGCGTGCCACGCAAGGCGTGGTGGATGGCCGCATGACCTTGGGCGACTTGGTCATGATCAACGCCTTCATGATCCAGCTGTACATCCCGTTGAATTTTTTGGGCGTGCTCTACCGAGAGATCAAGCAAAGCCTGACCGATCTGGACAAGATGTTCACGCTGATGGACCGTGAGCGCGAAATCGCCGATGTGCCGGGTGCTTTGCCTTTGGCTCTGCAGGGGGCGCCCGATGTGGTGTTTGACCACGTCTGGTTTGCCTACGAAAGCGACCGCCCCATCTTGCAGGACATCAGCTTCACCATCCCCGCAGGCAAGACGGTGGCCGTGGTGGGCCCTTCGGGCTCAGGCAAATCAACCTTGGCGCGTTTGATGTTCCGTTTTTACGATGTGCTGCAAGGCAGCATCCGCATGGCAGGGCAAGACATCAAACAGGTCCAGCAAGCCAGCGTGCGCCGGGCTTTGGGCATCGTGCCCCAAGACACCGTGCTGTTCAACGACACGGTGGCTTACAACATCGCCTATGGCCGCCCCGGTGCCAGCCAGGCCGAAATCGAAGGCGCGGCCAAAGCCGCCCGCATCCACGACTTCATCGCGTCCACACCCAAGGGCTATGAGACCTCGGTGGGGGAGCGGGGCCTGAAGCTGTCGGGTGGCGAGAAGCAGCGCGTGGCCATTGCCCGCACTTTGCTCAAAGATCCGCCGATCCTGGTGTTTGATGAAGCGACATCGGCGCTCGACTCGGCCAACGAACGGGCCATTCAAGCCGAGCTGGCGGGTGTGTCGCAAAACAAAACCACCTTGGTGATTGCGCACCGTTTGTCCACTGTGGTGGATGCGCACGAGATTTTGGTCATGGAGGCCGGGCGCATCATCGAGCGCGGCAACCACGCGGCACTGCTCGCCTTGCAGGGGCGTTACGCCAGCATGTGGGCTTTGCAGCAGTCTGCCGATTGATGGATGGCGGGCCATGCCGATCTCCTTGGGGTAGGTCGGCGGCTTCAGCCCCGACATGCAGCCTGTGCACAAACCCGCATCGTCGGAGCTGAAGCTCCGACCTACTGGGCGTGTTGTCTGAAGCCATAATCCCCGCATGGAAACCAAATGGCTGGAAGACTTTGTGAGCTTGGCTGAAACGCGCAGTTTCAGCCGCTCGGCGCAGTTGCGGCATGTGACGCAGCCTGCGTTTTCCCGGCGCATCCAGTCGCTCGAAGCCTGGGCCGGGGTGGACCTGGTGGACCGCAGTTCTTACCCGACCACCCTCACCCCTGCGGGCGATACCTTGTATGCCCAGGCGCTGGAGTTGCTGCAGTCGCTGCAGAACACCCGGGCCATGCTGCGTGGCCACGATGCGGCAGGGCAGGACTTCATTGAGTTTGCCCTGCCGCACACCTTGGCCTTCACGTTTTTCCCGGCCTGGGTGGCCAGTTTGCGCGAAGGCTTTGGCCCGATCAAAAGTCGCCTGATCGCCTTGAACGTGCACGATGCGGCCATGCGTTTGGTGGAGGGCGGGTGCGACCTGTTGATCGCTTACCACCATCCGTCTCAGCCTTTGCAAATCGATGCCGAGCGCTACGACATGGTGGTTTTGGGGCAAGAGGTCATTGCTCCTTATGTCAAGGTGGGGCAGGACGGGCAAGCCGCGTGGCATTTACCCGGAGCGGCCAACCGGCCCTTGCCTTATCTGGGCTATGCGCCGGGCGCTTACCTGGGTGGGGTGACTGACTGGATCCTCAAGCAGGCCAGCACACCGATTCATTTGGACCGGGTTTATGAAACCGACATGGCCGAGGGGCTGAAAGTCATGGCGCTCGAAGGCCATGGCATCGCTTTCTTGCCACAAAGCGCTGTCAAAAAAGAGCTGCAATCGGGCGCTTTGACCGAGGCGGTCCTGCCCGATGGCCAAACCTTGGCCCTGACCATGGAGGTGCGTGCCTACCGTGAAAAAGCAGGGGTTCGGCACAATCCCAAGCGTTCGGCCCAGGAGCTGTGGACCTTCTTGAAACAGGCTGCAGCAGGCGAGACATTGGCCTGAAAACCATCCAAGCATGGGGTACACCCTGATGGTTGTCTGACGCCGGTCTGACTATAGTTAATGTTGATCAATTGACAGGCACAATTCGTGCTCACCACATCAAGATCTTGATGATTCCGTGCCATGATGGTGCAAGGCTTAACGTTCGCCTTTGGCGACTTTTTGGAGAATCCCATGAAAAAACAACTGTTGGCAGTGGCCGTGGCCGCATTGGCGTGCGTTGGCGCACAAGCAGAAGACACACTGGCCAAAGTCAAGGCCTCGGGCACCATCACCATGGGTGTGCGCGATTCTTCGGGCGCTTTGTCTTACACCTTGGGTGATGGCAAGTACGCCGGTTACCACTACGAAGTTTGCCAACGCATCATCGCCAGCGCCGAAAAGGCCGTGGGCAAAAAGCTGGACGTGAAGTTCCAGTCGGTGACCTCGCAAAACCGCATCCCCTTGGTGCAAAACGGCACCGTGGACATCGAGTGCGGCTCGACCACCAACAATGCGGCCCGTCAAAAAGACGTGGCTTTTGTCGTGACCACTTATGTGGAAGAAGTGCGCATCGCTGTGAAAGCCAATTCGGGCATCACCTCGATCGCTCAGCTGAAAGACCGCAACGTGGCCACCACCACGGGCACCACCTCGGTGCAGCTGCTGCGCAAGCATGAGCGCGCCAACGGCATCGACTTCAAGGAAGTCTTTGGCAAGGACCACGCCGACAGCTTCTTGCTGCTGGAATCGGGCCGCGCTGACGCGTTTGTGATGGACGGTCAGATCCTGGCGGGCAACATCGCCACGTCCAAGGCACCTGCTGACTTCAAGATCGTGGGCGAAGTGCTCAACGTCGAGCCCATTGCGATCATGATCCGCAAGGACGACCCCGCCTTCAAGAAATTGGCCGACGACACCGTGGCCGCTTTGGCCAAGAGCGGCGAGCTGGCCAAGATCTACGACAAGTGGTTCGTGCAGCCCATCCCACCCAAGAACACCCGCGTGGGCCTGCCTGCCAGCGATGCGACCAAGGCCGCTTGGGCGAACCTGAACGACAAACCTGCTGAAGATTACGCCAAGAAGTAATTGGCAGCTTGAGCCAGGCAAACCCCGCCGAGGCGACTTGGGCGGGGTTTCTTATTGGGGCAACAACTTTGCCCGTTGAGGGAGTTTGAACATGACATGGGATTGGCAGATTTTTCTGACCGATGACGGCAGTGGCCGCACCTACCTCGAGTGGATGCTCGAGGCTTGGCGCTGGACGCTGGCGGTGGCGGGGTCATCGTGGCTGGTGGCCATGGTGGTCGGTGCCGTGGTGGGTACGGCGCGCACCTTGCAGGACCGGCCTGTGCTGGTGAAGCTGGCCAACGCCTGGGTGGAGCTGTTTCGCAACATTCCGCTTTTGGTGCAAATCTTCTTGTGGTACTTCGTGGTGCCGAAAATCATCCCGGCCTTCCAGCAAGTGCCTGGCTTTGTGCTGGTGGTGTTTGGTCTCGGCTTTTTCACCTCGGCGCGGATTGCCGAGCAGTTCCGTGCGGGCATCCAGGCTTTGCCCAAAGGGCAGCGCTACGCGGCCATGGCCATGGGCTTTTCCACTTGGCAGACCTACCGTTACGTGCTCTTGCCCATGGCGTTTCGCATCATCTTGCCGCCCTTGACCAGCGAGTCCATGAACTTGCTCAAGAACTCATCGGTGGCTTTCGCGGTGTCGATTGCCGAGCTGACCATGTTCGCCATGCAGGCGCAGGAAGAGACTTCGCGCGGTATCGAGATTTATCTGGCGGTGACCGCTTTGTACGCCATGTCGGCGTTTGCGGTGAACCGGGTGTTTGCCTTCATTGAGCTCAAGATGCGTGTGCCCGGCTTTGTCGCGGCCAGCACGGGCGGGGGGCACTGAGATGTTCGGACTCGACCTTTCCTTCATCAACTGGGACATCCTGCAAAAGTTTGTCGTGGGCGGCTTCATCTTCAGCGTTCAGCTGACGGTGGTGGCCACACTGGGTGGCATCTTCTTTGGCACCTTGCTGGCGCTGATGCGCTTGTCGGGCAAAGCCGCGCTCATGGGTCCTGCGGCGTTTTACGTCAACGGCATGCGCTCGGTGCCGCTGGTCATGGTGATCTTGTGGTTTTATTTGCTGATCCCGTTTTTGATCGGCAAACCCATTGGGGCCGAGCTCTCGGCCATCATCACCTTCATCGCGTTTGAGGCGGCTTACTTCAGCGAAATCATGCGGGCGGGCATCCAGTCGATCCCGCGCGGCCAGGTGTTTGCCGGGCAAGCCATGGGCATGACGTATGCGCAGAACATGCGCTTGATCATCTTGCCGCAAGCCTTTCGCAACATGCTGCCGGTGCTGCTGACGCAGACCATCATCTTGTTCCAGGACACCTCGCTGGTGTACGCCATCGGTGCGTATGACCTGCTCAAAGGCTTCACCAACGCGGGCAAGATTTATGGCCGCACCGAAGAGGCCTACCTGATGGCGGCGGTGGTTTATTTCGTCATCTGTTTTGCACTGTCCTGGAGCGTCAAGCGCTTGCAGGCCAAGATCGCCATCGTGCGTTGAAATTGGGGAAGAGAAATGATTGAAATCAAGAATGTGTCCAAGTGGTACGGCCCAGTGCAGGTGCTCAACGACTGCTCGGTGAGCATCAACAAAGGCGATGTGGTGGTGGTTTGTGGCCCATCGGGTTCGGGCAAGTCCACCCTGATCAAAACCGTCAATGCGCTGGAGCCTTTCCAGAAAGGCGAGATCACCGTCGACGGTGTGGCTTTGCACGACCCCAACACCGACCTGCCCAAGCTGCGCTCGCGCGTGGGCATGGTGTTCCAGAGTTTTGAATTGTTCCCGCACCTCTCGGTCACCGAGAACCTGACGATTGCGCAGGTCAAAGTGCTGGGCCGCAGCCTGGATGACGCCAAAGTGCGTGGCCTCAAGATGCTCGACCGGGTGGGCCTGATGGCGCACAAGGACAAGTTCCCCGGGCAACTGTCGGGCGGTCAGCAGCAGCGCGTGGCCATTGCCCGCGCCCTGTCGATGGACCCGATGGTGATGTTGTTCGACGAGCCGACGTCTGCACTTGACCCCGAAATGGTGGGCGAGGTGCTGGACGTGATGGTGCAACTGGCCCATGAAGGCATGACCATGATGGTGGTCACCCACGAAATGGGCTTTGCCCGCAAAGTGGCCAACCGCGTGATCTTCATTGATGTGGGTGGCCGCATTCTGGAAGACTGTTCCAAAGACGAGTTCTTCAACCACCCCGAAAACCGTCAGCCACGGACCAAAGACTTTTTGAACAAGATCCTTCAGCACTGATCCGGTTTGGCATGTCGAAGGCTTTGGCCTCGACACGCTGTGCTGGTGTGCCCGAAGTTGACGGGGCTGAAGCCACCGACCTACAAACTTCAGCTGCGTTGGATTCGCAAGTCCATAACAGAGTTGCGTTGGCACGGGCATGGCCCACTCGTCGCGGGCCACAGTCGCTTGCACCCGCTGTGGGGTCACGGGTTGGGGCGATTTGGCGAGCTTGCGAGTATGAGCCCCAGCCCGTGACCGCACAGCGGGCCGCACAGCCTCCAGACAAGACGTACTCGCAGGTTTGAGACAATACGCCCCATGACCCAAGAACTCACCCTCACCCGCCCCGACGACTGGCACCTGCATGTGCGTGACGGCGCTGCATTGGCCACCGTGGTGCCGCACACGGCCGCGCAATTTGGCCGCGCCATCATCATGCCCAACCTCAAGCCGCCGGTGACCACCGCCGAGCAGGCACTTGCCTACAAGGCCCGCATCCAGGCGGCCGTGCCGCAAGGCATGAGCTTTGAGCCCTTGATGACCTTGTACCTGACCGACAACCTGAATCCGGCCGAAATCGCCCGCGCCAAGGCCGCTGGCGTGGTGGCGTGCAAGCTCTACCCGGCCGGTGCCACCACCAACAGCGATGCAGGCGTGACCGATCTGCGCAAGATTTACCCCGTGCTGGAGGCCATGCAGCGCGAAGGCGTGCTGCTCTTGGTGCACGGCGAAGTCACGTCTTCGGACATCGACCTGTTCGACCGCGAAGCCGTCTTTATCGAGCAGCAGCTGATCCCGCTGCGACGCGATTTCCCG
>JBEEJQ010000030.1:0-20875 GCA_041169105.1 Pseudomonadota bacterium
GTGGGCGAGCTGCACCTGAAGCTGACCCTGACCGAAGGCAAATACCACCAGGTCAAGCGCATGGTGGCTGCGGTGGGTAACCGGGTGGAGGGCCTGCACCGCTCGCAAATCGGCGGCTTGGTCTTGAACGATCTGGCACCTGGTCAATGGCGCTGGCTCACCGACGACGATCTGGCTTTGCTCAAGCCTTGATGGCTTCGCTCACCAGAATGGGGTAGGTCGGTCGCTTTAGCGCCGACAAAGTTCACCAGTCAAGCGAGTCGGGGCTGAAGCCGCCGACCTACAAATCATGCATGAACGCTTGCACCGCTTGCGCTACCGCTTCGGGTTGGTCGCGGTGGGGGGAGTGGCCGCAATCGGGCAGTTTGATCAATTGCGCGTGGGGCACGTGCCGAGCGATCTCGTCGATTTGCGCCATGGTGCCGTAGGGGTCTGATTCGCCCTGGATGGCCAGCAAGGGGGCCTGGATGCTTTCGATCTCGCGGCGGATGTCATAGCTGCGAAAAGCATCGCTCAGCCAGGCGTCGTTCCACTGCCAGAAGGCGCAGTCCACATCGGCATGAAAAGTGGCCAGCCGCTGGCGCAGGGGGCCGTGGGTGTAGGCCTCGCGTGCTGCGGTGATGGCCTGGATGGAAATGTCTTCCACGATGACATGGGGGGCCATGACGATGCAGCCTGACACCGGGTGCTGGCTGGCGTGCAGCAAAGCGATGGTGCCGCCGTCGGAATGGCCCAGCAAAACCGGGCGCTCAATGCCCAGGGTTTGCAACAACGCAGGCAAGACCTCCAGCGCTTCGCGGTGCATGTAATCGGGTCGCCAACGGCCAAAGCGTTGGCCATTTTCCAGTCGGGTGGGGCCGCGCACATCGGGCGTGGGGTCGGACTGGCCATAGCCCTGGCGTGAGTACACCAGACCGGCACAACCCAGGCGCGCGCACAGCTGCGCAGGCCAGTCCCGCCACAGGGCCACGCTGCCCAGGCCTTCGTGCAGGAAAACCAGGGTGTGCGGGCAGGCGAGGGCTGGCGGCTGGATGGTTTGCACCTCCAGGTGTGTGCCCAGGATGTTGACGGTGGATGGGGTGATGACGTACATCAGATGTCCTCGAGGTGGGCCGTTTACACTTAGCAGCTTCTGAAAGCTCAATGGCGTGGTTGTTTTGCACCGATTTTCCCGATATTTTGGCCTCTTGGTCCTTTGCGTTTCACAAGCGGCAGCCTGGGCCAATGCGCCAGCCCCTGTGTTCATTCTCAATTCGCTGGACGGCAATGTCAGTGTGATCGATCCGCTCAGCTGGACTGAAACCAAGCGCATTCCCACGGGCAAAGAGCCGCATCACCTGTACCTGACACCCGATGAGAAATCGGTCATTGTGGCCAACGCCGCGAGTGACTCGCTGACTTTCATTGATCCGCGCACAGCCCAGATCCAGCGCACGGTCGCGGGCATTTTGGACCCTTACCAGCTGCGTTTTTCGCCCGACATGAAATGGTTTGTGACGGCAGCCAACCGTTTGAATCATGTGGACATTTACCGTTGGGATGGGCAGAACGCGAGCTTGGCCAAGCGCATCAAGACGGGCAAGACCCCCAGCCATTTGTGGATCGACAGCAAAAGCACCACGGTGTGGGTGTCGATTCAGGACAGCGACGAGTTGATGTCGATCGACCTGACCACGCAGTCGGTCAAGTCGGTCACGCCTGTGGGCAAGATGCCGGCGGACGTGTTCGGCACGCCCGACGACAAGCTGTTGTTGGTGGGCCTCACGGCCAGTGACGGCGTGGAGGTGTACGACATCAGCGGAGCACAGCCTCGCTTGGTCAAGAAATTGCCAACGGGCAAAGGGGCCCATGCCTTCCGTGCTTTGGGTGACCGCAAGCATGTGCTGGTGAGCAACCGCGTGGCCAACACGGTCAGCCAGATCGATTACACGAGCTTGCAGGTGGTGGCCGAATTCCCCGGTCCTTCGGGGCCAGACTGCATGGAGGTCACGGCCGACGGCAAATTGATTTTGCTGGCTTCGCGCTGGGCCCGTAAATTGACCGTGGTGGACATCGCCACCCGCAAAGTGATCAGGCAGGTGCCGGTGGGCAAGTCGCCACATGGTGTCTGGACACTGGACCATGCGCCGCGTCAGTAAAGCCTGGATGTCAGCAGTCCTGTTGGGGCTGTCAACTCAGGTGCTGGCGCAAACGGCCGCTTGCACCAGGCCGGTTTATCTGACTTTTGACACGGGCCACATGGGGGTGGCCCCTTTGATTGCTCAGGTGCTCAAGCGCCATCAGGTCAAAGTCACCTTTTTTGCCGCCCAAGAAAAAACCCGAGAAGGCGATGGCACCTTGGGTCAGCACTGGGCCCCGTGGTGGCGCGAGCGCGGTGCCGAAGGCCATGCTTTTGCTTCGCACACCTGGGACCATGCCTATTGGCGGGCTGACCTCCACGGCGCGTCGGATGCCCAATTCAAAATCCGGCCCAGCTCGGGCACCCTGGCTGGGCAAGACCTTCAATGGTCTGCGGCCGAGTATTGCGACAACTTGAAGCAAGCGGCTCAGCGCTTGCAAGACCTGACCGGACAGCGACCCTTGCCCTTGTTCAGGGCCCCCGGCGGCAAGACATCGCCCGCGCTGCTGCAAGCGGCCCGCCAATGTGGGTTTGCCCATGTGGGTTGGGCCGATGCCGGCTTTCTGGGCGATGAATTGCCCAGCGACAAATTCCCCAATGCCCAATTGCTGAAAAAAGCGCTGGCCCATATCCGTCAGGGCGACATCCTGATGGCGCATTTGGGCATTTGGTCGCGGCAAGACCCTTGGGCACCCGCTGTGCTGGAGCCCTTGATCGAGGGGCTCAAAGCCAAGGGCCTGTGCTTTGCCACGCTGCGCGAGCACCCGCAGTACAAGGCCTGGATCGGGCAAAACCCACTCCAACTTACAGGGCATCCCACTTCAGGACAATGAGCGCATGGACGCGTTGACCGATTTGTTTTCAAGCTTGCAACAAGGGCTTTTTGAGGCCGTGGTGCAGCCGCTGAGTTTTGCTTTGGGGCAAGGCAATTTGCTGGACACCGCTTACGAAGGCACGGGCTGGCTGGTGGTGGGCTTGTTGCAAATCCTGGTCATGGTGGTGGTGATCGGACCTTTGCAAAAGCGCTGGCCAGTCGAGCCCATGGTCGATGCGCATACGGTCAAGGTAGACATTCTTTACACACTCATCCACCGGCTGGGCTTGTTCAAACTGGTGATGTTTTTCACGCTCGAGACCTGGTTTGAAAACGCCTGGGGCAGCTTGCGTGCCTGGGGCTTGCCCACTTGGCATCTGGACCAAATCTGGCCGGGTGTGACTGATCAGGCGGCGGTGAGCTTTGTGCTGTACCTGGTGGTGTTTGATTTCGTGCACTACCTCATCCACCGGGCGCAACACCAGTCTGAACTTTGGTGGCGGCTGCATGCCTTGCACCATGCGCAGCGCCAGATGACGATGTGGTCGGACAATCGCAACCACTTGCTGGACGATGCCCTCACGAGCGTACTCTTGGCCATGGTGGCGATGCTGGTGGGCGTGGGGCCAGGCCAGTTTGTGGCCTTGGTGGCCATCGGCCAGCTGAGCGAAAACCTCCAGCATGCCAATGTGCGCCTGTGGTTTGGCCGGGTGGGGGAGCGTTTGTGGGTCAGTCCGCGCTTTCACCGCCGGCACCACAGCATCGGCATCGGCCATGAGTCTGAAGTGCAAGGGCGAACAGTGCTGGGTGGCTGCAACTTCGGCGTGCTCTTGCCCTGGTGGGACATGCTGCTCGGCACGGCCGATTTTCAGTTGCGCTACGACCCGACCGGTGTGCGCGATCAGGTCGAGCAAGGCCGCGACTACGGCCGTGGCTTTTGGGCGCAGCAATGGCGGGGCCTTTTGCGCTTGGTGGGCCGTGCCTGAGGGCTGGCGTGCGCGAGCAGGCTGTTAAGCTTTCGCCCATGAAGTTGTTGATCGATTCTTTCTGGCGCGCAGCCATGTATTGCCTGATGCCACGCGTCATCGGCTTGTCGCTGTTGCCTTTGGTGCTCACCGTGGCACTGTCGGGTTTGTTGGGCTACCTCTATTGGGACACCGCGGTCCTGGCGGTGCAGCGCTGGCTGGAGATCTCCAGCTGGCTTGAAGGTGTCTGGCGCTGGCTCGAAGGCATGGGCTTTGCCAACCTCAAAACCGTGGTGGCCCCCTTGATGGTGATTTTCTCGGTCACCCCCCTGGTGGTCGTGGTGTCTTTGCTCGCGGTGTCTTTTTTGATGACACCGGCCTTGACGCGCATGGTCATGGGCAGGCGCTTTCCCCAATTGCAGCGCAAGCAGGGCGCTGGTTTTTGGCAGAGCTTGTGGTGGTCATTGGGCTCGGTTTTGCTGGCGCTGGGCGCGTTTGTGCTCAGCTTGCCCCTGTGGCTGGTGCCGCCGCTGGCCATGCTCTTGCCCGCCTTGATTTGGGGCTGGCTCACTTACCGTGTGATGGCCTTTGATGTGCTGGCCGAGTTCGCCAGCTCGGACGAGCGTCATGCGCTCATGGCCCGCCACCGCATGAGCTGGTTGGCGATGGGGGTGATCACGGGCTTGATGGGCGCAGCCCCCAGCTTGGTGTGGGCCTCTGGGGCCTTGTTCGCCGCCGCCTTTGTGATCCTGGTACCGGTGGCGATCTGGATTTACACCTTGGTCTTTGCGTTCTCTTCGCTGTGGTTCGCCCACTTTGCCCTGGCGGCCTTGCAGGACCTGCGCCATGCGCCTGTGCAGGCCACGGTGGACGAGGTTTTGCCGGCCATGCCCGCACCCTTGCACGCATCGGCCCGCCTGGGCACAACACCAGGCGATGTGACCGATGTGGATCCGCGTCGCGCACCCTGAACCCTTTTAGAAAGTGTCGAACATGAGCCTTCAGTTTGGTTTGATCATCATTGGCGACGAAATCATGTCCGGCAAGCGCCAGGACAAGCACATGCCCAAAGTCATCGAGTTGATGTCGGCTCGGGGGCTGAGCCTGAGTTGGGTCGAGTACGTGGGCGATTCGCCTGAGCGCATCACAGCCACGCTGGCCAGGGCATTCGCCTCGGGCGATGTGGTGTTTTCTTGTGGCGGCATCGGTGCCACGCCTGACGACCACACCCGCCAATGCGCAGGCCAAGCCTTGGGGCGGCCTCTGTGCTTGCACCCCGAGGCGGAAAGCCTGATCCGGGAGCGCATGCAGGACACGGCCAAAGAGCAGGGCCTGCCCTATGAACCCGACCGTGCCGACAATGTGCACCGCCTGAACATGGGGGTTTTCCCACAAGGTGCACGCATCATCCGCAATCCGTACAACAAGATCCCGGGTTTCACTTGTGATGGAGTCCACGGTGGGGCCGTTCACTTTGTGCCGGGCTTTCCGGTCATGGCTTGGCCCATGATCGAGTCGGTGCTGGACAGCCAGTACGCGCATTGCTTTCAGCGCAACGCTTACCTGGAAAAGTCGGTCATCATTTTGGGTGCGATGGAGTCCACGCTCACCCCTTTCATGGAGCGCATCGAGGCCCAGCACGCGGGCGTGAAGGTGTTCAGCTTGCCCAGTGTGGACCACCCGCAGTGGGGCCGCCACATCGAGCTGGGCGTCAAAGGCGAACCGGCGCTGGCCGAATTGGCCTATGCCCAGTTGCGCGCAGACCTGAATGCGCTGAATCTGGACTTCGGCCCTGAACTGGTGCGAAATCAGTGATTGCACCAAATTGAGTCATAATTGCACTAAAGTGGTGCGTTAATTTTTCAGGTGAATGGGCGGTATCGCGCTCAGTCAGAGGCACAATTGAAGGCTGCTCGGCTGCTGCAGCGTTGTGCCTTGGTTGGCACAGAAACTGCATAATCCGATCGTTCCTTGTTAACCCCCTTTCCTACCAGGAGAATTTGATGGCCAAGACCGTCGCAGACGTGATGAAGATGGTGAAAGAGAACGAAGTCAAGTTCGTTGACTTCCGTTTCACCGATACCCGTGGCAAGTGGCAACACATTACTGCGCCCGTGTCGCAGTTTGACGAAAGCAAGTTCGAAGACGGTCAAGCCTTCGACGGCTCTTCGATCGCCGGCTGGAAAGGCATTGAAGCCTCCGACATGCTGTTGATCCCCGATCCAAGCAGCGCCATCATCGACCCCTTCTTTGAAGAAGTCACCCTGGTCTTGATCTGCGACGTGATCGAGCCCACAGACGGCAAGGCCTACGAGCGTGACCCACGTTCGATCGCCAAACGCGCTGAGACTTACCTCAAGCAATCTGGCCTGGGCGACACCGCCTACTTCGGTCCAGAACCCGAATTCTTCTTGTTCGACGACGTGCGTTGGAGCACCGAGCCGAACAACACGTTCTACGCCATCGACGAAGCTGAAGCCCCATGGAACAGCGGCACCAAGATGGAAAACGGCAACAGCGGTCACCGCAACCGCGTCAAGGGTGGCTACTTTCCCGTGCCTCCCGTTGACAGCACGCACGACATGCGCAGCGAGATGTCCCTGATCCTCGAATCCGTGGGTATCCCAGTTGAAGTGCACCACCACGAAGTGGCTGGCGCTGGTCAGTGCGAAATCGGCACCAAGTTCTCGACCCTGGTCGAGCGCGCCGACTGGACTTTGCTGCAAAAGTACGTGATCCACAACGTGGCCAACGCCTACGGCAAGACCGCCACCTTCATGCCCAAGCCCTACGCTGGCGACAACGGTTCCGGCATGCACGTTCACCAGTCCATCTGGAAAGACGGCAAGAACCTGTTCGCAGGCAATGGCTACGCTGGCTTGTCTGAATTTGCCCTGTACTACATCGGCGGCATCATCAAGCACGCCCGTGCCCTGAACGCCATCACCAACCCTGGTACCAACAGCTACAAGCGTCTGGTGCCTCACTTCGAAGCGCCTGTGAAGCTGGCTTACTCGGCCAAGAACCGCTCCGCTTCGATCCGTATCCCCAACGTGGCTTCTGACAAAGCTCGCCGCGTGGAAGCCCGCTTCCCCGATCCATTGTGCAACCCTTACCTGGGCTTTGCGGCCCTGTTGATGGCTGGCTTGGATGGTATCGAAAACAAGATCCACCCCGGCGAAGCTGCGACCAAGGACCTGTACCACCTGCCTCCAGAAGAAGACAAGTTGGTGCCGACCGTTTGCTCCAGCCTGGACCAGGCTCTGGAAGCCCTCAACAACGACCGCGCCTTCTTGACCAAAGGCGGCGTGTTCACCGACGCCTGGATCGACTCCTACATCGACTTGAAGATGCAAGAAGTCACCCGCGCTCGCGTGGAAGTGTCTCCTGTTGAGTACGACATGTACTACTCGCTGTAATCCACACCATGCGGATTGCGCACAGCAGTGCAAAAAAGGACGGCTTCGGCCGTCCTTTTTTTTGCATGTCGCTTGTTTCGTGTTTGCTGGGCCTGGTCTGGAGCGCGCCATTGCCGGCGCAAGAGGCGATCTACCGCTGTGGGCAGGAATACACCAATGCGCCGCAAGGCAAATCGGGGTGCACCCGCATCGCGACCGAGTCGGCCGTCACGGTGATTGGCGGCACACAAGCCCATGTTGGCGGAGCACGCACCTCTTTGGCGGCAGGCACCGCCTTGGTGCCTGAGTCGCGCACCAAAGCGGACGAACCGCGTGCACAGCCCCAAGCGCAACGCGAGCGCGATGCACAGGCCCGCGCCATCTTGATGCAGGAGCTGTCACAAGCCAAGCAGCAGCAGGCGCAGTTGCAGCAAGCGTTCAAAGACCATGATGGGTCAAAGTCACCCGACAAGATGCAGGCCACCCAAGCCGCCATCGAGCGCAACCAGCGTGACATCGACAGTTTGCAGCGTGAGCTGGCCCGCCGCCCCGTGGCGGCCCACCCTTGAGAAAGACCCATGTCTTTATCCGTTTCCCGATTTCAGGCCTTTGATTTGTTGGCCACCCCCATCGCCGTGATCGAAGGCGAAGGGCGCATCAGTTTTGTCAACGCAGCCCTGGAGGATGTGATGGGCATGTCCCGCCGCAGCCTGCATGGCGCGTATCTGCCCGAGTTTTTCGTGGATCCGCAGCCGTTGAAAAATGCTTTGATCGGCGCGCGCTCCAACGAGTTTGCCGCACTGCGCTACGAGGCCTTGCTCAACCGCATCCACCACGGCGACAGCTTGCCGGTGCACATGATCGTGGCACCGTCAGACCGCGTGGATGAGGTGATCATTGAACTCTTGCCAGTGGAGCAGCAAACCCGCCAGGAGCGTGAAGAGCGCTTGCTGGAGCAGGCCCAGGCCAACAAGGAGCTGATCCGCAACCTGGCGCATGAGATCAAGAACCCGCTGGGCGGCATCCGGGGCTCGGCGCAGCTGCTGGAGATGGAGTTGGGCAGCAAAGAGCTGACCGAATACACCCAGGTCATCATCCATGAGGCCGATCGCCTGCAAACCCTAGTGGACCGCCTGCTGGCCCCGCACCGCCGCCCGCACGTGGTGGGCGATGTGAACATCCATGAGGTCTGTGAGCGTGTGCGGACCCTGATTCTGGCCGAGTTTCCCAAGGGGCTCAAGGTCGTGCGCGACTACGACATCTCGATTCCCGAGTTCCGAGGTGACCGAGAGCAGCTGATTCAGGCCGTGCTCAACATCTCGCACAACGCTGCGCAGGCCTTGCAAGAGCGCATGGCGCAAGGCGACGCACAGATCACACTCAAGAGCCGGATCTTGAGGCAAGTCACGTTTGGCAAGCAGCGTTATCGCCTGGCATTGGAATTGCATGTCATTGACAACGGGCCTGGTGTACCAGACTCGATCAAGGATCGGATTTTCTTCCCGCTCATATCGGGACGCGAAGGCGGTTCAGGCCTGGGGCTGACATTGGCACAAACCTTTGTTCAGCAGCACCACGGCATGATCGAGTGTGACAGCGAGCCCGGTTGTACGGATTTCAAAATTCTGATCCCGTTGCCTTGAACCAAAGAAAGCCCCCGCAGATGAAGCCGATCTGGATCGTAGATGATGACCAATCCATCCGCTTTGTGCTTGAGAAAGCATTGCTGCGCGAAGGCTTGCCCACGCGCAGTTTCACCAACCCCCGTGAGGTTCTGAAAGCCCTCGATTCGGAAGAAGGGCGTGATGGCCCGCAGGTGCTGGTCAGCGACATCCGCATGCCCGGCGGATCGGGCCTCGATTTGTTGACCACCATCAAGCAACGCATGCCCGGTTTGCCCGTCATCATCATGACGGCTTTCTCGGATCTGGACAGCGCGGTGTCGGCGTTTCAAAGTGGCGCGTTTGAGTACCTGCCCAAGCCCTTTGATTTGCCCAAGGCGATTGAGCTCATTCGCCGTGCGGTGGACGAGAGCGAGCGCGAAGACGTGACCGAAGAGAAGATGGTCGATGCCCCCGAGATGCTCGGCCAGGCACCGGCCATGCAGGACGTGTTCCGAGGCATTGGCCGTCTTGCACAAAGCCATGTCACCGTGCTGATCACGGGCGAGTCGGGCTCGGGCAAGGAGTTGGTGGCGCATGCGCTGCACAAGCACTCGCCCCGCGCCAACCAGCCTTTTGTGGCCATCAACACCGCCGCCATCCCCAAGGATTTGCTCGAAAGCGAGTTGTTCGGCCATGAGCGGGGTGCCTTCACCGGAGCGCAGGCGTCCCGTCGTGGTCGTTTTGAGCAAGCCGATGGTGGCACCTTGTTTCTCGATGAAATCGGGGACATGCCCTTCGATTTGCAAACCCGTTTGCTGCGTGTCTTGTCCGACGGCCATTTTTACCGCGTGGGCGGACACAGTGCTGTCAAAGCCAATGTGCGGGTGATCGCTGCGACCCACCAGGATCTGGAGCAACGCGTCAAGGAAGGCGTGTTCCGCGAGGACTTGTACCACCGCCTGAATGTGATTCGCCTGCGCTTGCCGGCCTTGCGCGAGCGCCGTGAAGACGTGCCCATGCTGGCCCGTTACTTTTTGCAGCGCAGTGCGCAGCAGCTGGGTGTGGAGCCCAAACGCATCTCGGAAGCGGCCATGGACAAGCTGGGCCAGTTCCAGTTTCCAGGCAATGTGCGTCAGTTGGAAAACATCTGCCACTGGTTGACCGTGATGGCCCCTGCACAGGTCATTGAACTCAAGGACTTGCCACCAGAGGTCTTGGCTTCAGGTGTATCTGTTGCGCAGGTTTCGGTGCAGGCCTTGGCCGCGCCTGAGTCTGCCGAGCCCGTGAACATGCCTGTTGCGGCGGCATTGGGGGGCACAAGCCCATCGACAGGCTTGGTGTGGGAGGCCGGGCTAGAACAGGAAGCGCTGGCATTGCTGAACACCGGTCGCACCGATGTGTGGGATGTGCTGACGCGTCGCTTTGAAACCAGCTTGATCCAGGCGGCCTTGTCGACCACACGGGGACGTCGCATCGAGGCGGCTCAAAAGTTGGGCATTGGTCGCAACACCATTACCCGCAAGATCCAGGAGCTGGGCATCGACGAGTGAGCTTTTGGCCCCCGTCGCTGGCTCAGTCGGCGAAGGGGTCCTTGAGCACCACATCGCTCATGGGATAGGCCACGCAGGGCAGCACGCAGCCCTCGGCCTTTTCTTCGGCAGTCAGGCCAGGCCATTCCATCTCGTAACGCACCTGGCCTGACACCAAGTGGCCAATGCAGGTGCGGCAGCTGCCCGATCGGCAAGAGCTGGGCCATGCCAAGCCACCTTGTTCCATCGAGTCCAGCAAGCGTTGTTCACGCCAGGCGTCGAAGCTGCCGCCCTCGGGCGCTATGCGGCCATTGAAAAACGGGATCTGAACGCTCATGTGCCAATCACCTTGCTTTGGCGCAGATCAGGTCGGTCCTTCAAACACCAGCTTCCACTGACCGGCCTCTTTTTGCCAATAGGTACGCAAAAAAACGGGCTGGCGTTTGTCCTTGATGTTGGGGTCATTCATGGTCACAACCATGGTCTCTTCGCCGTCGTTCCAATGCAGGACAGATACCACCTCAAGGGGTTGGGGCTTGCGTTGCCCCACAACACTTTGCATCAGTTTGGGCCACCAGTGTTCCAGGTCCAGCGCATCACGCTCAAAACGAGGGCTGTAGTGAGTTTTGAGTTGCGCTGCATCTGCACTTTGTCGATCGGCGAGCCATTGGTCCAGTGTGGGCTTGAAGCTGGTGTAGGTCGCTGGCACCTGGCCGGCCTGAATCCAGTCGAGTTTGTCGGCGATTACCACCGGTGTCATGCGCCAGCCGGGCAAATTCAGCAGTTGCTCCATCTCGGCGTTGGCCAGTACCACGCAGCCGTCGGTGGCTTCTGGCGCTCTGGAGTATTGGGCACTGGGCGTGCCATGCAACCAGATGCCCGAGCCGGTTTTGTTGCGCATGGCATCCACGGCGTTGGGGAAGTTCAGGGTCAGTGCGCCGGCACCAAACAAGTCGGGCAGGGTGGCGCCGGGCAAGTTCTTTTGAATGAAATACACGCCCAGCGGTGTTTTGCCATCGCCTTCCTTGACCTTGCCGACACCGTTGATGCCGACAGACACGTAGGTCTCCTTGATCAGCACCAGTTGCAGACGTCCATCTGTGCCCGTGCGGTTGGCAAACCAGTACAGCCGTGACTTGGAGGCGTCCACAGCGGCCAGATAAGGTTGTTGTGCCGCCAGAACGGCGACGGCAGACGGCACCTGACCTTGCAGGACTTGCGGCGGAGGTCGGCTCATGCGGCGCTTCGCTTCCAGGACCAACTCTTCCATTCGGCGCAAGGCGGATGGCTTGACATCGGCGTCCAGCTCAACGCCTTCTACGGGTTGCTTGCTGCTGATGTTGAGCAAATCGGCGTAGAGCAATTGACCCAGCTGGAAAGTGGGGAATTGCGTGGTCAAAGTGCGTGCCGTGCTCAAAGCCTGGGCTCGTTCACCTTCGCCCAGATGTTGGTAGATCTGGCGGACCAAGGTTTCCGGGTCTTTGGCAGAAATTGTGTCGGTGCTGTCGTTGGGCTCAAACTCGAGTTTCCAGCGCATGGGCTCAGAGGAGGCTTGAAATGAACGCTCAACACTTGAGGAGCCGTGCTCTCGGTCAGACAGCCACCATGCCGTCACGATGAAAGCGGCGACCAGCAAAGTAGGAGCCGCCCAGCGCAGATGCCGATGGGGCTTGCTTTGGGGTGTTGGCTGGCGTTTTTGAAAGCGGGGAAAGTTCAATTCACCGTCTCTCGCGCGATGAGCCAACGATCGCCTTGCTTGACCATCTCCAAGGTCTTATGGCTGTTGCCCTTGAAGTTGTCGGATTCATAGATTTGCTGGAAATGCGCTGTTGCTTTGTTGCCGGCCAGGTCAATCTTGAGGTTGTTCACGTCAACACGGATGGTTTTTTTGGACAAGATGCGCACGCGTCGATCCCCTTCCCACTTGGTACGGGTCATTTTGTCTGGGGGCGAGAAGCTGCTGCCATAAGCTGCCAGATAACGGTTCATGTCCTTCTGGCTCCAGGCCTTGGCCCAGGCAGCAATTGCGTTGCGAATATCGGCTTGGTCAGCCTTGACCTGTTTTTGCTGGGCGTCTTCTTTTGTGGGCGCTGCTTTGGGTGCAGTCGTCACGGCAACAGCCGCTACGGGTGCAGTTGCTTGGGGCGTGGGGGCTGACGCAGTGACGGCAGGTGCGCTGGGCACAACAGGTTTATGGGCTGCGGTTGCAGGCATTGCCGGAGGTGCGACAGGGGGTGCAGGGGCGGTTGGTGCTGCGGCTACAACGGCTGCGGGTTTACTGGCCTCGGTCTGAGTGGCCGTACTGGCCGCATTCGATGGCGCCGAGGCGGAAGTCTTCTTGTTTGGGTCAATGCTGCCAAGCAAGGTCAGTTGTGGCGCATTGTTTTTGACTTTGCCATCGACCTGTAACGCTTTGGCATATGTTTGTTTGGCCAATTGACTTTGTACATCTGACAAGTTCCGGTGAGCTGCTGCATAGCTGGGGTGCGTTTGTAATGCTTTTTCCAGATGGGCTCGCGATTCCTCCAGTTTGCCTTTGGCTGCGTACAAAACGCCCAGATTGTTGTAGGCCTCAGACAAGTCCGGATTGGATTCGGTGAGCTTTTTGAAGATGTCAATCGCTTTGTCTGTCTGCCCTTGCTGGGCATGGATCACGCCTTCCAAGAATCGCAGCTGTACATCTTTAGGTGCATTCTGTTTTTCTTGTTGAACAAGTTTCAATGCTTGGTCCAATTGTCCTGACTGAATGGCTTGCTTGATGCTGTCTTGAGGGGGCGTCGCAGCCTGTATGGTCAAGGCGCTGGTCAAGCCCAAGCCCAATTGCCATGCCAAGGTTACCCATGGATATGAATGCTTTGGTGCCGCCAAAGACAGTAATTTTTCATCCAACAACATAGCCAAATTGATATTTTTTAAACCTGAGAATTGTATCCAGTCACAAAGTCTTTCCTTGAGACTTGGCTTCATGAGTGCTCAGGCTGCCAAATAAGGCGCTGTCGCCGACCACTGTGCAGGCACTTGGAAGCTCATCCAGGCCTCGGTAAAAGGGTGCGGAAAGGCCAATTCTTGTGCGTGCAGGAGCAGGCGAGGGCTCAAGGCCTTGATCTCGGGCGGGGCATACAGCGAGTCGCCCAGCATGGGGTGGCCAATGCTTTGCATGTGCACGCGCAGCTGGTGCGTGCGGCCGGTCACCGGCTCCAGCTCTACCAAAGTGGCGCTGTCGCTGGTTTGCACTGCCCGCCAGCGGCTGCGGCTGGCCTTGCCATCGGGGTGAATGATGTGGATCGGGCGTCGCTCCCAGTCCAGCAAGATTGGCCCGTCGATGGTACGCCAGCCTTCTTCGTCGGGCACTTGCGCGGCCTGCGTTTGTTCGGGGTGTCCGCTGACCACGGCCATGTAGCGCTTGTTCACTTGCCGTGTTTCAAACAGGCGGCTCAAGCGGCGCTGGGCTTCGATGCCCCGCGCCATCAGCAACAGGCCCGAGGTGTCTTGATCGAGCCGGTGCACGATCAGGGCTTCGGGATAGATGGCTTGCACACGTTTGGACAAACAGTCTTGCTTGTCCGGGCCGCGTCCGGGCACAGAGAGCAAGCCGCTGGGTTTTTCGAGCACCAGCAGGTGCTCGTCTTCATGGATCGGTGTCATGCCATCGACAATTCAAGCAGCCGGTCATGCCACCGGCCTTCAGTCAGGGATCAAGCGGGTTTGACCTTGCCGCGAGGCGCCACAAATGTGGTCGGTGCCATGGGGCGATCCGAGGTGAAGGTCTTGGGAGCCGTCGTGTCTTTTTTAGGCTTCTTGGCCATTTTGTTGCTGCGCTGTTCGCCTTTGGCCATGATGCATCCTCGGTGGTCATCCCGGTTTGGGAAGTCTTGGATGGTAAGGCACAAAGCGGCCTTGACAGATGCCCCGGTGCAGAACGGGCCATGAAAAATGGGGACACAAGGTCCCCACAGGTCTGTGGCCGGTCAGCGCATGACCGGCGAGTGCGCTGTTATTTCACTTCGGTCACAAACTGGTCGCGAGGACGGCGCACTTTTTTCAGGTTGACCAGCCAGTCGCCTTCGGCGCGGTAGCCCAGCGGCACGATGACCACACTGCGCAGGCCGCGTGCGGCCAAACCCAGGATCTCGTCCACGGCGGCAGGCTCAAAGCCTTCCATGGGCGTGGCGTCAACTTCTTCGTAGGCCGCAGCGATCAAGGACGCGCCCAGCGCGATGTAGGCCTGGCGTGCGGCGTGCTCAAAGTTCACCTTGGCATCGCGGCCGGGGTAATTGGCCAACAACATCTTGCGGTAGTTTTCCCAGCCTTCGTTGGTGCCACCGCGCTCGGCGTTGGTGAAGTCAAAGTAGGTGTTGATGCGCTCGGCGGTGTAGTTGTCCCAGGCGGCAAACACCAGCAGGTGCGAACCATCGGTCACTTGCGCCTGGTTGTAGGCCTTGGGCTGGATCTGGGCACGCACGGCGGCGTTGCTGACCACGATGACCTCAAAAGGCTGCAGGCCGCTGGAGGTGGGGGCCAGGCGGGCGGCTTCCACGATGCGGTCCACTTTGTCTTGCGGTACGACCTTGGTCGGGTCCATTTTTTTGCACGCGTAGCGCCACTGCATTTTGTTCAGCAAGTCGGACATATTTTTCCTTGTGGGTTTTTGAACGGATGGCCGATTGTGTCTGAAACCCTATTCCACCTGCTGCCATGTGCCTGTTGGCAGGTCACGCAGGTGATAGGGGCCAATGGCGGTGCGGATCAGGCGCAGCGTGGGCAAGCCCACCGCCGCTGTCATGCGGCGCACTTGGCGGTTGCGGCCTTCGCGGATGGACAGCTCCAGCCAAGAGGTCGGGATGTTTTTCCGCTCCCGAATGGGCGGGTTGCGCGGCCACAGATCGGGCGGTTGCTCCACCGCTTGGGCGCGGGCGGGCAGGGTGGGTCCGTCGTTCAGTGTCACCCCACGGGCGAGCGCCTTCAGCGCTTTGTCGTCCACCAAGCCTTCAACTTGCACGAGATAGGTCTTTTCCATCTTGAAGCGTGGATCGGCAATGCGGGCTTGCTCATGGCCGTCATTGGTGAGCAGCAGCAAGCCCTCGCTGTCGGCGTCCAGCCGACCGGCCACGTACACGCCAGGCAAGTCGATGTGGTCCTTCAGACCGCGCCAGCGCCCCTCGGGGGTGAACTGGCTGAGCACGCCATAAGGCTTGTTGAATCGGATCAGCATGAATCGGAGTGAAGGGCAGCCATGAGATGAGGTGTCGAGGGTAGCAGGTCGGGCGTCAGAGTCCGATGCTGCTCTTTAAAATGACTACTTTTAAATTCATCAATAAGCATCATGGGATGGATCATTCAGGCCGGGATTTATGGCGCAGGGGCCGGCGCCGTTACCGCCATCATTTTGTGGGCGATGAAGTCGCTGGAGCACCTGTTGTGGTCAAGCGTGCACAGCACTTGGCAAATAGGGGCTGTTGTTGTGCTGGGCGGCGCTTTGATCGCTGCGATTCGGCACCGCATGCCTGAAGCCTCCATTCAACAACTGCTGGATGCGGCCCATGACCCCGTGCATGTGCAACGCCGCTGGGTGTTGGCGGTGGCACTGACGGCCATTGTGGCGGTGGCCTTTGGCGGTGCCGTGGGCCCCGAGGCGGGGTTGATCGCGGTGATCCTCGAAATCTCGTCCTTGATCGCCTTGCGTTTGAGTCGCGACCGCGCTCGGCAAAAAGCCCTGACCGAAGTGGCTGTGAGCGCCAGCTTGTCGGCCTGGTACGGTTCCCCCCCTGGCGCGGCCCATCAGGCACAAGGTGAAGACCGCGTGCCCAAGCCCCTGCTGTGGTGGGCGGGCTTGACCGGTTTGCTGGGTTTTGGGTGGACGGCGCAGCACATCCTGGGCGGTGGCCTGCACAAGCTGTCCCTGCCTGCACACCTGCCCACAGGCGATGGCACTGACCTGATCTGGGCGTTTTTGCCAGCG
The DNA here is from genome assembly GCA_041169105.1 of Pseudomonadota bacterium. Classification (GTDB taxonomy): domain Bacteria; phylum Pseudomonadota; class Gammaproteobacteria; order Burkholderiales; family Burkholderiaceae_C; genus Limnohabitans_A. The sequence continues at coordinate 16,389 of JBEEJQ010000030.1, forward strand.
CTCTTGGGCGTGGTGTTGGGCTTGGGGTTTGCTGCTTTGTTGCCGCGCTGCCGCACGCTCTTGGCGCGGGTGGGCGGTCCGGTGGCGCAAACGCTGACCGGCACTGTGCTGTTTGCCGGCCTCGCCATGGCTTGGCCGGTGTTGCGCTTTTCGGGGCACCATGATTTGGAGTTTTTGCCCGACTGGCTTCAGACCTGGGGCGCTTCGGGCCTGTTGGCCCTGGCCGCGCTCAAGGTTTTGGCGCTGTGCATTTGCCTGGCCAGCGGCTGGCTGGGCGGTGCGATTTTTCCCTTGCTCATGGTTGGGGGCTGTGCGGGCCTGGCCAGTCTGGCGCTGTGGCCCGCCATACCGCCCGCAGTGGCCATGGCGGCAGGCATGAGCGCCGCAGCCACCGTGGGCATGGGCAAGCCCATGCTGGTGATCTTGATCCTGGTCTTTTTTGCCGGAGCCCACACCTTGCCTGCGGTGTGCGTGGGGGCCGTGCTGGGTTACCTGGCCTTGCAACGCTGGCCACATTCAGCGGCGCATTGAGCGGTCAGAGCAAGCACACGGAGTGCTCAGTCTTGCGCAGTGGCTTTCTGGCTTGCCAGCAAGCCCTGCTGCAAGCTGTGCAAATCGGTTTGCAGCTGACGCACTTGCATTTGCAGCGCCTGAATTTCCTGCAGCAACACATCGGGTGTGGTCTGGTTGGTCGGCGCGGCTGTCTCGCCATCGGCCTTGCTCAGGGCCACGGTCAGGGCCGATGTGGCCAGGGACAGCGCCGTCAGACCCAGCATGAAGACCGCCACCGCAAACAGCCGCGATGCGAAAGTGCTGGGCACCAAGTCGCCATAGCCCACGGTGGCGGCGGTGGTGAAGGCCAGCCACACGCCGTCACCCAAGGAGTCAATGGCCGGGTCAATCGCCCAAAAGCCCCAGCCACCGCCCAGCAAGATGATCACGCACAAGACAAAGGCGTACACAAAGCTGCGCTTGAAGCGTTGGCGGAGTTTTTGGAGCAGGCGCTTCATGATCAGGTTTGTTCAATTGGAGTGTTGAGATTGAAAATATTGTAAGTACTGGATTCTTCAAAAATAATTCAAAGAATTTAACTTTTATAAAATCGAAACTTGTCCAAATCAAGTATTCAAAGTCCATGACAGAACACCCCCAACCCGCAACGCAAGACTCCGCTGAGCAAGCCCGAGCGCACAAAGCCTTGCTGCTGCTCTTGACCCTGGCCACCTTGGCCTTGACCTTGTTGCTGTGGTCGTTTCACGCGCCGATTTTGTGGGCCGGTATCTTGGCCATGCTGTTTCAGCCGCTGCGACAAGCCAGCTTGCGCCGCTGGCCGGGCCACGCCGGGCGAGCCTCGGGCCTGGCTTTGCTGGGCATGCTGCTGTGCGTGATCTTTCCTTTGGGCTTTGTGGCCAACACCTTGACGCATCAAATGGCCGGCCTGGTCCACAAAATCCAAAGCGGAGAGCTGCACCTGATGAGCAAGGCCCACCAAGTTTTCGATGCCTTGCCCGAGCCTGTGGCGCAGTTGCTGCGCCTGATGGGCATCGACGACTTTTCTCAAATGCAGGACAAAACCCTGTCCCTGCTCAGCGACGGTGGGCAATTGATTGCGGCACAAACCCTGAGCTTTGGGCAAAACACCGTGAACGTGGTGATGAATGTGCTCCTCACCTTGTACTTGGCCTATTTCTTTTCACGTGATGGCGCGCAGATGAGGGCCGTGGTTGCGCGTGCGCTGCCTCTGCACGGGCAGCATCAGCAATTTCTTTATGAAAAGTTCACCATGGTGATCCGGGCCACCGTGCGCGGCGGCTTTGCAGTGGCGCTGGTGCAGGGTCTGCTGGGTGGCCTGGCGTTTTGGTTTTTGGGCATCACCGCCCCCATGGTGTGGGGCGTCATGATGGCCATGTGCTCTTTGATTCCGGCGGTGGGTGCTGCCCTGATTTGGTTACCTGTCGCACTGTATTTGTTGGCCACAGGCCAGACACTGGATGCGGCCTTGCTGGCCACTTGGGGTGTGCTGGTCATCGGCATGGTCGATAACTTCTTGCGGCCCTTGTTGGTGGGCAAAGATGCAGGCATCCCCGACTTCTTGGTGCTGCTGTCCACGCTGGGCGGATTGCCCTGGTTTGGCATCCACAGTTTTGTGGTCGGGCCTTTGATCGCGGCCATGTTTTTTGCGGTCTGGGATTTGTACATCACCGTTCGACTCAACTCTGCTGAAGGGCAACCTGCCAGCACATCACACCATGCCACTTGACGACTCGCCCAGCCACCCCCCCGAAGCAGACGGTTTGCCCTTGCAACAAACGGCGGCCCTGCTGTCCGCCTGGCTGCACACGCGCCTGGGCCTGGCTGGGCTGGAGCTGGGCGAAGCGCGTGACAAGCTGGTCACAGGCTTGCTGTGGAGCGCGGTGGCGCTCTTGCTGGCGGGCTTGGGTCTGTTGACCTTGTCGATTGCCGTGACCTTGTTGTTTTGGGACACCTGGCGCTGGCAGTCGCTGCTGGTCTTGTCGGGCATCTACCTGGTGCTGGCCCTGTGGGTGGGTTGGTGGGTGCGCCAAAAAATGCGCCAAGGTGATCGCTTTTTGCAGGCCACATTGACGGTGCTCGAACAAGACAAACAAGCCTGGAGCCAGCGATGACCCCTCAACCACCACTGTGCACCGCTGAACAACGTGCCCAAGAAAAAGGGCGCTTGATGGCACAAGCCGCCCAAGAGCGCGTGGCCATGCAAGAGCTGCTGGGTCAGTGGAAACGCGCCGCCCAGCCCGATGGCCGCTTGGGCATCGCCGCCTGGCTGCTGCGCGGCTTCATGAGCCGGTCAGCACCTCAGGGCAAGCCCGCTTGGGCGCTGCTGGTTTTGCTGCCTTTGGTTCAGCGCATGTGGCCCACGCTGGACCCCTGGAGCCTGGACTCATGGGTGAGCCATGCGGGCCAACAGGCGCGGCAATGGCGTCAAGCCTGGCGGCAGCGCAAACATCCCGCATCGACGCCAGCCAGCGCCGTGCAAGAGGCATGTGTGGATGCTCAAGCAGAAGCCAGCACCGGAGCACCCGCCAAGCCCGTGGGTTAGCATCGCCCGCATGAGCACCCAATACGAATGCCTGAAAAGCGCTGACCTTTATGCCGAAGCCTTTGGCGTTTCGGCCCCCGACCCACTGCTGGACAAAGAAGTCTGGCCCCGCAAACAAGGCTTTTTCATCCGCAAGGCACAGACTGAGGACGACACCGCCACAGCAGACGCCGATCAGCCGCTGGTGATTGAACTGGCTCAGGGCCAATTCGGCTTGGTGCCCACATGGGTCAAGTCCGTGTCAGACGCCAAACTGCGTTCAACCAAATTGGCTGTGACCCGCTACGAGACCATGAGCACCGCCACGCCCACGCGCGACACTTGGCTCAAAGGCCAACGCTGCATCATCCCGATGCAAGCCTTTTTGGAAGACGACTGGCGCAGCGGCAAGGCCGTGCCCACCCGCATTGCCCGCGTGGACGGCAAACCCATGGGCGTGGCCGGTTTGTGGGAGCATTGGAGCCAAGACGGCGACAGCATCACCAGCTTCACCTTGCTGACGGTGAATGCCAACAGCCACGCGCTGATGAACCGCTACGGCCACAACGGCAACGAAAAACGGATGCCCGCCATCTTGAATGAAGGGGCCTGGGGTGCTTGGCTCAGCGCCCCGATCGACAAGGCCCGTGAGTTCATGCGCGCCTACCCGGCCAACTTGCTGCTGGCCAATCCGGTGCAGAAAAAGTAAAGCCCGCGCTCAGAGAGACTGGCGATAGCGCTCCAGCATCTGGGCCTGCGTTTCAGCCTCGATCTCTTCGCCTTTGAAAGCGCGAATCTGGTCTCGCATCATCTCGGCCATGCTGGGCAGCTGCGCCCGGTCGGCGTGGCGCGAAGCGTCCCACAACTGCGAGCGCATCAGCGCCTTGCCGCAATGCAGATACACCGATTCCACCGCCACGCGAATGGCCAGTGCAGGCGTGCGCCGCGCATCGACACACAGCGCCAAATCGGCCGGGTCGGTGGACAACACAGCGCGGCCATTCACCCGCAACGTCTCGTCAAAACCCGGCACCATGAACAACAAGCCAATGCGCCCGGTGGCGATGATGTTCTCCAGCGTGTCCAGCCGGTTGTTGCCCGGCGCATCGGGCACCAAGAGCGTTTGCGCGTCCAGCACCTTGACGAAGCCCGCATCGCCCCCGCGAGGCGAGGCGTCCATGTCACCCGCTTGACCCGTGCTGGCCAGCACCACAAAAGGCGACAGGCCAATCAACTGCACCGCATGCGCGTCCAGTGCCGGGATTTCCTTCTTGAGCGAACGCTCACGGGCGGGGCCGTACAGGTTGCGCAGGGCAGTGAGGGTGGTGATGTTCATATCGCCGTGCGTTCGGTCAGTGGCAGGTTCACTTCCCCCAGGAATCTTTCAATCCTGTCACCCGATTGAACACCGGCTTACTCCCAGCCACATGAT
>JBEEJQ010000031.1:0-20602 GCA_041169105.1 Pseudomonadota bacterium
GCCCTGCGCGAAATCGCAGCCGGCAAAGTCGGCATCGAGATGCTCAAGCGCGTCGCCTGATTCGCCCACACCCGGTTCGCCGGGTCTGATAAAAGCCCCAGCCATGGGGTTTTTTTTCGTCTGCACGCCTTCAAGCCCCTTGCACCTTCAGTTACATTGATGCCATGAGTGCCGTCCTGCCCCCATCTCCCACCTCTGGCCACAGCCCCCAAGCCGTGAGCCCGGCTTCGGCCAATGCGGCGGCGGCCAGTTTTGCGGCATTGACGGCCAAACTCGATTACCTCAGCGCACAAGACGCCGACATGGTCCGGCGGGCCTACAAATTCGCCGACGAAGCCCACTTGGGACAAATGCGCAAAAGCGGCGAACCCTACATCACCCACCCCATTGCCGTGGCTGCGCTGTGCACCGAGTGGAAACTCGACGCCCAAGCCCTGTCGGCTGCCTTGCTGCACGACGCCATGGAAGACTGCGGTGTCACCAAGGCCGAGTTGATTGAGCGTTTTGGCGCACCAGTGGCTGAACTGGTGGACGGCCTGACCAAGCTGGAAAAGCTGGAGTTCAACACCCGCGAAGAAAACCAGGCCGAGTCTTTTCGCAAGATGCTCCTGGCCATGGCCCGCGATGTGCGGGTCATCCTGATCAAGCTGGCCGACCGCACCCACAACATGCGCACCATGAGCGACATGCCGCGCAGCAAGTGGGGGCGCATTGCCTCTGAAACGCTCGAAATTTACGCGCCCATTGCACACCGCCTGGGCCTCAACCAGATTTACCGCGAACTGCAAGACCTGTCCTTCAAACACCTCCTGCCCTGGCGCTATGCGGTGCTGACCAAGGCGGTCTCGCGTGCCCGCAACCGCCGACGCGACCTGATCCAGAAAGTGCAAAGTGAAGTCGAAACCGTCTTCAAACAAGCCGGCATGGACGTGCGCATCAGTGGCCGTGAAAAAACGCTGTACTCCATCTACAAAAAGATGGACGACAAGCACCTGAGCTTTGCGCAAGTCACCGACATCTATGGTTTTCGCGTGATCGTGCCCACGGTCATCGACTGCTACACCGCCATGGGCTTGCTGCACCAGATCTACAAGCCCGTGCCGGGCAAGTTCAAAGACCACATCGCCATCGGCAAGGTCAATGGCTACCAGTCGCTGCACACCACACTGGTGGGGCCTTCGGGGGTCAACGTCGAGTTCCAGATGCGCACCGAGGCCATGCATTTGGTGGCCGAGTCTGGCGTGGCCGCGCATTGGCTCTACAAAGAACACAGCGCCGCGAGTGCCCAGTCCGAGCGGCTGGGCACGCAATGGCTGCAATCGCTGCTGGACATCCAGCGCGAAACCCGTGACGCGGCCGAGTTCTGGGACCACGTCAAGGTGGATCTGTTCCCCGACGCGGTGTATGTCTTCACGCCCAAGAGCCAGATCATGGCCCTGCCGCGCGGCGCGACGGTGGTGGACTTCGCCTACGCCATCCACAGCCGTGTGGGTGACCACGCCATGGCGGCCAAAATCAATGGCGACCAGGTGCCTTTGCGCACCGAGCTGAAAAACGGCGATGTGGTCGAGGTCATCACCGCGGCGGTGTCTGCGCCCAACCCGGCCTGGCTGGGCTTTGTGCGCACTGGCCGCGCCCGCTCCAAGATCCGCCATCACCTCAAGACCATGGCGCAAACCGAATCCATGGACCTGGGCGAAAAACTGCTGAGCCAAGCCTTGCGGGCCGAGGGCATTCAGCAGCTGCCCGGTGACGACGCTCAAGTGCAACCCTTGTGGGACAAATTGCTGCGCTTTACCGGCAACCGCAACCGCCCTGACTTGCTGATGGACATTGGTTTGGGCAAGCGCATCGCCAGCATCGTGGCCAAGCGTCTGGTGGTTCTGCTGGGCGAGTTGGGCCAAAAGCCCGATGCCCTGCTCATGACTCGGGAGCGCTTCACCGCCCACGAAAAAGTCTCGCAAGGCGCCATCACGCTCGACGGCAGTGAAAACGCATCGGTGGTTTATTCACCCTGCTGCCGCCCTCTTCCGGGCGACGACATCGTTGGCTACTTGGGGCGCGGCGAAGGCCTGGCGGTCCACACACGCCATTGCCAAATCGCCCGCAAGCTCGAACACAAGGACAGCGAACGCTTCATCGGCGTGGAATGGTCAGACGAGCCCGTTCGCAACTTTGAAACCGGCATCGAAGTCACCGTGGTCAATGGCAAAGGCGTGCTGGCCCGCGTGGCCGGTGCTTTGGCTTCCGCAGAGGCCGACATCGTGCACGTGGACATGGGACACGAATCACCGCAGGACACTGCCGATCTGCGCTTTGTCGTGGCGGTACGCGATGTGAATCACCTGGAAAGCGTGCTGCGCCAACTCAAGCGCACACCGTCAGTGATCCAGGCCGAGCGGCAAACCAACAAGGGCACAGCGCCGGTTTGACGCTGCGGGGACTTACGCCGCTTTGGCGGGGTAAACCACATCCAGCACTTCGATCGGAATCACGCCCGAGGGCGTCACCAATTTCAGCTCATCGCCCACGCGGGCCTTGAGCAGGGTGCGCGCAATGGGTGATATCCAGCTGACTTGGCCGTTCAAGCTGTCAGCCTCATCAATGCCCATGATGGTCACCGTGCGCTCCACACCGTTGAGTTCTGCATAAGTAACCGTGGCGCCAAAGAAAACTTGATCACTGCCATGGTGCACCGAAGGGTCCACCACCTCGGCCACTTCGAGCCGCTTGGTCAAAAAACGGATGCGACGATCGATCTCGCGCAATCGCTTCTTGCCGTACAGGTAGTCACCATTTTCTGATCGGTCGCCGTTGCTGGCGGCCCAATGCACGATCTCCACCACCTTGGGGCGCTCCCCATCGATCAGCTCAAACAATTCGGCACGCAGGCGAGCATAACCCGCTGGCGTCATGTAGTTGCGCGTGCCACTGGGCAAGGCCGGCAAACCCAGATCGTCGTCATCGTCCTGATCGGTTTCTTTGGTGAATGCTTTGCTCATGACGTGTTGGCCAATGATGCGAAAAATGAAACCCACAAAGAGAAAAAGCCCACAACTTTCGTTGTGAGCTTTTCAATATGGTGCGGCTGGCAGGAATCGAACCCACGACCCCTTGGTTCGTAGCCAAGTACTCTATCCAGCTGAGCTACAGCCGCGCTATGCATTGAATTATAGCGGCATTTTGGGGCCCTTTCGGGCCGCCGACAAAATTATTGCCAAGAAACTGCCGAGATGTCATTGGCAAAGATGGGCGAGCTGGACCACAGGCCCTTGAGGCCTTTGCGGTACACCGCGGTGTTGGACGCGTTGAACAAGAACACGTTGACCGCATCATTGGCAATCAGGCGTTGCATGTCGCCAAACAATTTGGTGCGCTCTTTGCCCGAGGCTTCCGAATGCTTGGCGACCAAGTCGCGGAAAGCCTTGCTGTCGTATCCCCAGTAATAAGCGGGGTTGGCGTAGTTCATGTAGTCCAGCGGCTCCACATGGTTGATCACCGTCAGGTCAAAGTTGCCCTTGAAAGTGCCGCCCAACCACTGCGCCCATTCCACGTTTTCGATCTTGGCCACAATGCCCACTTTGGCCAACTGCGCCGCCAGGATCTCGCCACCCTTGCGGGCATAAGGCGGCGGAGGCAAGGTCAGCGTCACGTTCAGTGGTGTTTGTACGCCGGCTTCTTTGAGCAAGGCTTTGGCTTTTTCAGGGTCGAAGGCGTATTGGCCACTCAGCTCCACATAGCCGGCATCGGTAGGTGCCATGTGGCTGCCAATCGGTTTGGCCAGGCCTTCAAAGACGCCGTCAATGAAGGCCTTTTTGTCCACCGCATGCGACAGGGCGCGACGCACACGCACATCGTCAAAGGGCTTCTTGCGGTTGTTGATGGTCATGATGCCTTTGCCTGCCGTGCTGCCCACTTCGACCACAAAGCGCTTGTCGGCCTGGAACTGCTTGAGGCTTTGCGGCGACTGAAAGCGTGGCATGCCATCGATATCACCGGCCAGCAAGGCCGCCACTTGCGCAGCGGAATCGTTGATGAAGCGGAACGTGACCTTTTTGATCTTGATGGCCGCAGGATCACGGTAAGTGTCCGACTTGGACAAGGTCACGGCCGAGCCTTTGGACCAGTTGTCGAGTTTGTAAGGGCCTGTGCCCACGGGCTTGGTGGCGGCGTTGGCCGCGCTGCTGGGGTGCAAGATCACCGCCGTGTTCTCACCCATGCGGAACAGGAAATTGCCGTCGGGGTTGTTGAGCACCAGCACCACGGTGTGGGCGTCAGGCGTCGAGATGTGGCTGATGTTGTTGAACACCGCGCCTTTAGCCTTGTTGGTGCTCTTTTCGGCTTTGGCACGCTCAAAGCTGAACTTCACGGCTTCGGCATCAAAAGCCGAACCATCGGAGAACTTCACGCCTTTGCGCAGCTTGAAGGTGAAGGCTTTGCCATCGGCGTCCATTTTCCAGCTCTCAGCCAACAAGGGCGAGACAGAACCGTCCACATTGATCTTGGTCAGGCCTTCCAGGATGTTGTAGTGCACGATTTCGCCAATGGCCGCGGCCGGGGCCATGGTGGGGTCCAGGCTGGTGGGCTCCAAAATCATGCCCAACACCACCGTGTCTTTGCGGCTTTGTGCCTGCGCAGCCATGGGGCTGAGAGCCAATGTGGCGGTGGCCAGCACAGCCAGCGAGCAAGCGCCCATCCAGCGGCGAGAAATGAATCGATTGAATTTCATCGGGGTCCTCACAAACCAGGGTTGATCCCATGACCGGGAATTGCAGATAACAAGGCCCGAGTGTAGGGGTGTTCGGGGCACTTGAAGATGCGTTCTGCCGGTGCGTGCTCCACCACGTGTCCGGATTGCAACACCAGCACATCGTCACACATCAAATTCACCACCGCCAGATCATGGCTAACGAACAAATAGCTCAGGCCATAGCGGTCCTGCAAATCCATCATCAGATTGAGGACTTGCGCCTGCACCGACACATCGAGCGCACTGACCGGCTCATCGGCCACGATCAAGGCCGGGCGCGTGATCAGGGCCCGCGCAATGGCGATGCGCTGGCGCTGCCCGCCGGAAAACTCATGCGGATATTTGTCCAGATCACCACTGCGCAGCCCGACTTCGTTCAAGGCTTGCTCTGCACGCTCGCGCAATTCGGCCCGGCTCCAGGCACGGTCCTTGGACAAAGACACCAGCGGCTCGGCCACGATGGCCTGCACCTTCTGCCTGGGGTCCAAAGAGGCATAAGGGTCCTGGAACACCATCTGGAAACCATGCCGCGCCCGGCGCAAGTCCGCCGGGCTGAGCGCATGCAGGTCCACGCCATTCATCAGCACCTGACCTTCGCTGGGTGCATCGAGCGCCATGACCAGCCGAGCCAATGTCGATTTGCCCGAGCCAGACTCCCCCACCACGCCCAAGCTTTGACCGGCCTTCAAGGTGAAGCTCACGTCTGACAAAGCCTGCAAAGGCGGTGCGGCAGCCCAAAGCGCTGTGCGCGGCAATGCAAAGCGCCGGCTCAGGTGGCGAACTTCCAGCAAAGGCGCTGCGCTCATGGCAGCCTCCAATGCGGACAACGGACCACGTGAGATTCTTCGCTGGGCCCTTGCGGTGCGACCGTCAACAGCGGCGGCATGGCTGTGCGGCAATCCGCTTGCACTTGCGGGCAGCGGTCTGCGAATGCACAGCCTGCAGGCAGGTCCACCAAGTCCGGCACACTGCCTGCAATGGTGGTCAAGCGGGTGCCGCGCGGCAGACCCAGACGGGGCCGTGCGGCGAACAAGCCCTGGGTATACGGGTGGGCCCTGTGTGCAAACAGCTCCGGGGTGGCCGCGCTCTCGACCACCGTGCCGCCATACATGACCATGACCCTCTCCACCTGGTCACGCATCAAGCCCAGGTCGTGGCTGATCAGCAGCAAGCCCATGCCATCTTCGCGCACCAATTGCTGAATCAGGGCCAGCACCTCTTTTTGCACCGTCACATCCAGCGCCGTGGTGGGCTCGTCAGCGATCAGCAGATCGGGCCCACATGCCAGCGCGATGGCGATCATCACGCGTTGTCGCTGACCTCCCGACAGCTGGTGCGGGTAGGCATCGAGCCTTTCGCGGGCGCGGGGCAATTGCACACGCTCCAGCAGTTCAAGTGCACGGGCTTTGGCCTGGGCCGCACCCATGTTCTGGTGCAGGCGCAAAGGCTCGGCAATCTGCTTCCAAATCGGATGCAGGGGGTTGAGCGCGGTCATCGGCTCCTGAAAAATCATGGCCATGCGGGCACCGCGCAGCTGGCACAGCTGAGGCTCGGCCATGCCGACCAGCTCGGCTCCATTCAAGCGCATGGAGCCGCTGACCTCAGCCCGCTCGGGCAACAAGCCCATCAGCGCCAGCGCCGTGAGCGATTTGCCACAACCACTCTCGCCAATCAGCCCCAGGGTCTGGCCCTTGGCCATGCTGAAGGACACACCGCGCAAGGCCTGCGCCCAGCCCCGTGCCGTGGGCAAGCTCACGCGCAGGTCGTTCACGTCCAATAAAACTTGTGTCATCGTTGCCGGGCCAATCGGGGGTCGAGCAAGTCGCGCAAGCCATCGCCCATCAGGTTCAGGCCCAGCACCGCCAAAGCAATCGCCACACCCGGGTACACCGCCAGCATGGGGGCCTGGAACATTTGCGATTGCGCCTCGTTGAGCATGCGACCCCAGCTGGCCTGCGGCGGCTGTGTACCCAGACCCAGATAAGACAGCGCGGCCTCGGCCAGGATGGCGATGGCAAATTGAATGGTCGCCTGCACGATCAGCACACTCAAAATGTTGGGCAAGACATGGTCGAGGGTGATGCGCCAAGGCCCCTTGCCTGCCGCACGGGCTGCCATGCAAAAGTCTCGCGACCACACCGCCTGCGCCGCCCCGCGTGTGATGCGTGCAAACACCGGAATGTTGAAGATGCCAATCGCCACGATGCTGACCACCAGGCCAGGCCCGTAAATCGCTGTCAGCATGATGGCCGAGAGCAAGGCCGGAAACGCAAAGGTGAAGTCAGCTGCTCGCATGACCAACTCCTCGACCCAACCGCGCCGGGCTGCGGCCAGCAAGCCCAGGGGCACGCCCGCGCCCAAACCAATGCCCACCGCAATGAAGCCCACCAGCAAAGAGTTCTGACTGCCCACCAGCAAGAGCGAGGCGATGTCGCGGCCCAAGCTGTCGGTGCCCAGCCAATGCGCAGCGCTGGGCGAGGCCAGCTTGTTCGGAATGTCGATGTCGCCCACCGGGTAAGGCGACCACAGCAGCGACAAACAGGCGCTCAAAATCAGCAAAGCCACCATGCACCCGCCCGCCACAAAGCTGGGGTGCCGGCGCGCTCGCGGCCAAAAACCTTGTTCAGCCATGCGCCACCTTCAAGCGAGGATCGATCCACGCATACAGCACGTCGATGGCAAAGTTGATCAGGATCACCAGGGCCGACAAAAGCATGACCACATCGCGCACCACGATCAGGTCGCGGTTGGCAATGGCCTGAAAAATCAGCCGCCCAATGCCGGGCAACACGAACACGTTTTCGATCACGATGGCGCTGGTGATCAGGTTGCCAAACTGCAAGCCCATCACCGTGAGCACCGGAATCATGGCGTTGCGCAGCACATGGCCCCACAAAACCTGGCGACGCGACAAACCCTTGGCGCGGGCCGTGCGCACAAAGTCTTCACGCAAGGTGTCCAGCACCGCAGAGCGGGTGACGCGGGTGAGGATGGCCGTCTGCACCGCCGCCAGCGCCATGGCGGGCAAGATCAAGGCCGCGATCGCGGGCCACACACCGCCGCCACTGTCTTCCGTCCAGCCCGGAAAGCCGCCCGCGCTCACCCACTGCAGGTGCACCGCAAACAGCAAGATCAGCAAGATGGCCAGCCAAAAATTCGGGATCGCCAAGCCCATCTGGCTCAGCGTCATCACGCCCACATCGCCCGCCTTGTTTTGACGGGACGCCGCATAGACCCCCAAGGCCAGGGCCAAGGCCACCGTCAGCGCCATGGCCATCACGGCCAAAGGCAAGGTGACCTGCATGCGCTCGGCCATGAGTTCGGCCGTGGGGGTGTCATAAGAAATGCTGATGCCCGTTTGGCCTTGCAGCAAGCCGCCCATCCAGCGGGCATAGCGCACAGCGGCGGGCTGATCAAGGCCCAATTTTTCTTCCATCGCGGCAATGGATTCGGCGGTAGCGGTCTCGCCCAGAATGACTTGCGCCGCATTGCCCGGCAACAGCTCCAGCACAGCGAACACGATGACCGAGGTGGCCACCAGGGTCAGTGCAAAGCTGATCAGTCGTCTGAGAATGAATAATGACACGCTCTCGCCTAAGATGAATGACCGCCGACAACACGAGTTCGACATGACATCGCCAAAGATTGTAAACACCGCCACCGGCTCCATCGTGGATGTGCCGGGCCTGCAAGTGGGCCATTTCACGCACAGCCAGCGCCCAACCGGCTGCTCGGTGGTGCTGGCCCGCGATGGCGCAGTGGGCGCGGTCGATGTGCGCGGGGCCGCCCCCGGCACCCGCGAGACCGATCTGCTTGACCCGTCCAACCTGGTTGAACGCGTGCACGCCGTGCTGCTCAGCGGCGGCAGCGCCTTCGGGCTGGATGCGGCCAGCGGCGTGATGCGCTGGCTCGATGAACACGGCGTCGGCTTTGAAACCGGCTACGGCCGCGTGCCCATCGTGCCGGCGGCGGTGCTGTTCGACCTGCCCGTGGTCCGCCCCGGCGACCCAACCCACATCCGCCCCGATGCAGAGGCCGGTTATGCGGCCTGCCAGGCAGCATCTGACCAAACACCCGCCGCAGGCAATGTGGGCGCAGGCGCGGGCGCTTGTGTGGGCAAACTCTTTGGCCTGAACCGCGCCATGAAAGGCGGCATTGGCAACGCCAGCGTGCGTGTGGGACCTTGGGTGGTCGGTGCTCTGGTGGCCTGCAACGCTGTAGGGGATGTGCTGGACCCGGCCACGGGTCAAGTCATCGCAGGGGCCCGCACGGCAGACGGCCAAAGCCTGCTGGACACCCAAGCGGCCTTGCTGCGTGGCGAACGCAGCAACCGCCCCATGCCCGGCACCAACACCACCATCGGCGTGGTGGCCACCAACGCCACCTTGAACAAAGCCCAAGCCCGGCGCCTGGCCATCAGCGCCCACGACGGCCTGGCCCGCGCCATCCGCCCTGCCCACACCACGTTGGACGGCGACACCTTGTTTGCCCTGGCCACCTGCACCGAAACGGCAGCACCCGACGTGATGCTGCTCACCGTGATGGCCGCCGAAGCCACGGCCCTGGCCACGCTGGACGCGATCTGCCAGGCGCGGGGGATTGAAACGACTTTGGGGGTGTTGCCTGCGGCCCAAGAACTGGGCGCATGAGGCATGGAGAATGCATGAAATGGTAGCGGGCGTAGAGCCACTGACCAACTTTCTATTCACGCTCAATCATGCTGGGTAGCGCTAGAGGGTGAATGAGCGGTGATTGTATCTGCCAGCCCTTGGCCCACAGGGATAAATCCAGGTTAACTGGCTAGCCTCAGCCTTGCAGAGACGTGGTAGACATGGCGAGTAAGGTCAGCAATCGGCCAGAAGCCGTCGGTTTCTACCATTTCCAACAGCAGTCATTCGCAGTCCAGAACCAACCAAAACCGCCGTTCAATCGGCTTGGAAGGTATGGTTTTTATTAATGCTTTGCAGGACTATTTGATTTGCCAGCAGCGTCAAATCCGCCCTTTGCTTTCCACTCTTCCATGCCGCCCTGCAGGATCTTGACGTTGTCCCAGCCAGCCACGCGCAGCGCGAAGCCTGCCTGAGCAGACAGTGAACCGGTATTGCAGTAAATCAGTACCGGCTTGTTTTTGGGAATGCTGTTACGTTTGGCCAGCACCTGACGCCAGTCCATATTCACGGCACCGGGGATGTGGCCCTTGGCAAACTGGCCGGCGTCGCGGGCGTCGATGACCATCATCTTTGACCATTCGCCCTTGGGAATCTGCTCAGCAAAAATCACGCCACCGCCGTAATCCACGAACTCCAGATAACCCTCCATTTCGTCAATGGCGGCGGCCTTGTTGTCAGCCCAAGCCGTGGGTGCCAGTGCCATGGTGGTCCAGGCCACGAAGGCCAGAAGGTGTTGTCGACGGGTCATGATGTCTCCTTAAAAAAGATTATTTAAATGAAAAGGAATCAGCGGGATGTAGCCGTGGGTGTGTCTCTTCACTCATTCGCCAGAGCACGAAGCCAGACAACCCCATGGACACAGCCACAAACCAAAAAGTGGCCTCGACATGGCCAGAGAAATGCGCTACCAGCCCAAGGCCGAGTGCACCAATGCCATAGCCCAGGTCACGCCAGAAGCGGTAAATGCCGATAGCTGAGCCGCGCCAGTTCGGATGCGCAATATCAGCTACAGCGGCTGAAAGATTGGGATAAAGCAAAGCCATACCAAAGCCGGATAGCGCCGCCGACATCGACCACCACAGAACGCCATGGCCGCTGACCATCAAGGCCACGCCCGAGCCGCACAGCCACATGCCCCACACATTCGGTCGATGACGGCCAATACGGTCAGACAATCTGCCCGTGAATAATTGAGAACCGCCCCAGGTCAGGCCATAAACGCCAATGACCGAACCGACCTGAGTCAGACTCAGGCCCTGCTGGTAGAGATAAACCGGATAAAAAACCCAGACCAGCGCGTCTACAAATTTCTCCACCAATCCTGCTTGACTAAGGGCAAAAAGACGACGGTCGCCCCAGCTCATCAGGGCGAACACTTCCCATGTGCTCGGATAGCTACTGATATTCGAGGGGTAGCGGGCTTGCATGGCACCGGCTTGCGCAATGCCTGAATGTCTTTCTGCTTCTGCTTTGGACCAAGGCAAGGTTTCTTGAACCCATACCTGCGTCAATACCAGGGCTGTCACGATGACCGTCAGGCCAAAAATCAGCAAACCCGTTCGCGCACCCAGGTGACTCGCCATCCACGCTGTAAACATACCGGCCAGCGCTACGCCCACATACCCCGCAAACTCATTGAGCCCCAAGGTCAAGCCGCGCTCTTGCATGCGGGTGATATCAAGTTTGGCAGTTTGCGTCATCGACCAGGTAAGCCCCTGGTTCACGCCGAGCAGCACGGTTGCAGCAACTACCCAATTCCAACTGGGGGCATACCAAACCATAAGTGGTATAGGTAGCGCCACGAGCCAGCCCAGCAACAATACGCGCTTGCGACCTATCCGCTCGGATAAGCGTCCGGCTACAAAATTCATCGCACCTTTGACCACACCAAAGGCCACCACAAAAGCGGTGAGCAACATGAACGAGGTTTTGGGTACTCCAAATTCGGATGCTGCTAATGCAGGCACTACCGTGCGCATCATGCCGATAGTCAAGCCCACCAGCAGCACCTGCAGTAGTTGGTGCACAAACTGGTTCAGGTTGGCTCTTATGCCGTGCTCGTAGGTCATGGATCGCTTCCGGTTCAGGCTGCAACGTTCACAGCAACGATGCGGTCCATGTCGGCAGGGCGGGGCGGGATGTTGGAGGTGACTTCTCGAACAAAGGCGTCTTTGTCCATCGTCAATGCAGGGTTGAATCGCTTTTCAAATCCAATGGTTGAAGACGGTTTGCCGGACAAGCCTGCACCACAGGCGCTACCTGCCTGATGGCCCGGGTAAATCTCTAGCTCATGGGGAAGGCACAGCAATTTGTGCTGCAGGCTATCCCAAAGCTTGCCTGCCATTTCTACCTCACGACCGGCCAGATCCGGGCGACCGACTGCACCCACAAATAGAGTGTCCCCGGTAACCACGAACCACGGAGCATCACCCCTGCGGGCATCTTTGACCAGCAAGCACATGCTGTCAATGGTGTGTCCTGGTGTATGCAAAACCTCGATCTTCACATTGCCGATGTCCAGTCGTTGGCCATCTTGTAAGGCTTCAAAGTCAAAACGCACTAATTCCGTGGCGGACTCATGCAGGCAATAGGGGGCGCCAACGCGTCTTGCTAACTCGCGCCCGCCGGTGTAGTGGTCTGCATGCACATGCGTGTCGATTACGTGCGTGATCTGAACACCAGCTTCTTGGGCTTGATCCATGAACCAGTCCTCATCACCAGCTACAACGTCTACGGCCACGGCTTTGCCCAAGCCAGCGCAACCGAAAAAGTAGGACAGAGAAGATTCTTTTGTGGGAAGTTGTTTGAAAAACATGCACGGCTTTCCTTAAAAAATCAGAACCTTGTCTGCTTCCAAGGTCCAATCAGCCAGTTGAGCCAAGGTGGAGCGTTTTGCGCCCTCAATCACTTCTGTTTCTGCGAGTCCACGCGCATCCATGCAGGTGCCGCACAGGCTTACTTCACCTTTGCGGATAACCTTGGAGAGCATGAGCTGCGTGTTGTAGTAGCCCTCAGGTACCTTTTGGTGGTCTTTGGCACAACCAACTGCGTCTGCCATCAGAAATACTCGAACGTGCACGTCCTCTTTAGCTGTCAGCGCACCGGCTAGCCGAAGAGCGTTGTACGCCCGCTCGTTGCCGTAAGGTGCATCATTCACGACAAACAGAATTTGAGACATCACTTGCCCCCACTCTTGATGGAGTCCTTCAGCCCGTCAAAATTGCGGCGAACATTCGTGTTGAAGAGCAGCCCTTCTTTAGCTTGCTTAGCTACACCCTCAACCTCCAGAACGTCACTGACCATCTGAAAAGACACAGCACCGTTGTGGTCCTTGCCATCAGCCGCCAGCATTTGGGTCCCGTAAAAAACCGACGGCGCAGGCAGATTTGGCGCGAGACTGGAAGGAATCAACTGGATCGGAACGCGATAGGTATTGGCTACTTCGGCAGCTACTTGCAAATTGCCGTTGCAGCGCGCGCCGGGTGGGTCTTTTGCAATGAACGTCAGCACTTTGCGACCTGCAGAGTCTGTCGATCCAGGCACATTCATGGACACAGCACCAGCAGACCATGAATTCATCGACATCAAACCAAGTACAGCAGTGATGAGCCCTTTGACCAATTTGCGTTTCATATGCGTCTCCTTTAAAAGTCAATCAGCAGCGAGTGGCATACCAGCGGCCTGCCATTCACTCACCCCGTCAAGCAATTTACGAATGCGGTAGCCCTTACTGCTCAGTAGTTGGTAGGCCTCTTCCGAAAAAAGGCAGAACGGTCCACGGCAGTAAGCAACGATGTCCTTGTCCTTGGGTAGCTCGGCCAGACGGTTGGCAATTTCGCCGACCGGCATGGATCGAGCAAATGGAAGATGGGCGCGTGCATATTCAGGTTCAGGTCGCACATCAATGACCAGAACATCCCCGCGTTTGGCGCTTTTGAGCAAGGTCTCCCGATCCATAGTCAACAACTTCGAGGGCTCGGCCACCATCTGGTCGAGGGCAACCCTGAGTTCCACCAGATGTTCTTGCGCCACTTCACGCAACGTGACCCACAAGCCTGCAACGTCGTCTCCTGTCAACCGGTAGAGCACAAATTTGCCCTCCTTGCGTGAGGTCACCAGTCGTGCCTCGCGCAACGCACGCAGATGGGCGCTGCCCAGCTTGATGTCAATCGACAACTCAATAGCCAGGTTTTCAACAGATTTCTCGCCTTGGGCCAGCAACTCCAGAATCTCCAGCCGTTTGGGGCTGGAGACGGCCTTGCCAATGCGTGCCACTTGCTCGTACAGCAAGTCTTTGAGTAGACGTTTTTCCATGATAATATTCTAACGAAAGTTAGATTGTATGTGCTTTGCAAAAACTGTTCAATCTCTCTTCGGTTGCAAGGAGCACAGTGCCTTGCATAGGCACTGGCTGTAGATGCAACACATAAGAGACAACCGTTCCTTTGCAGTATTTTTTTCACTTGCTTTGCATGCGGTGGTGTTTGCGCTCGCCAGTAACTACCAGTTCGGCTTTCGTTCTGCTTCAATTGAAAAACCAAAGACAGAGATAGTTTTTTTGGAGGTAATTCCTCCAGTTGAACCACCCTCAACGAAAGTGGAGCAGCCTACAAAGCCCTTGGAGCGTTTGGCCCCGCAAGCTGCTGACATCGCGTTGCCAACTTCCACTGCCGTCACAGAGACGCCTCCAGAAAAGCCACTGGCCAGCATGGCAGCGCCTCCAGCCCCAACTGCTGAAGAATGGGGATTTGCAGCCAAATACACCAACAAAAACAGCAAAGGCTATCGTTACAGTTGGGGTCAACAAGTTCGCAGCATGATGGGGACAGCTGTGGAAGGTCCCAATCAAGGCTTTGTGCGTTTCAGAATCGAAATAGCACCTGACGGTACGCTTGCCAAACTTGAGACCATTTGGACAACCTCCGCAGTGGCCGAGCAACTTGCGCGCAAGGCGGTAGAGAACATGCCGCCACTCCCTCCGACGCCAACTGGCAAACCGCTTATCTTTGAAAAAACGATCTCGTTCACACCGTTTGCATCAGATGGCCCTCCGAGCTACAAGGATGACTGTCTGCCGGACCCGCCCGCCTTCCGTAACCCTTTCGCCTGGGATGGCAAATCGCCTCAAGTACGTGCAGAGGCTCCCAAAATAGAGAAGCTCGATCCACAAGCTATGGAGGAATGCCTTCGTCAGTTACCAAAAGATTCGATTGAGGCCGAGATGGCGCGTGACAAGCGAGAAATGGAAAGGTGGGGTTGGAACAAATAATCTCTGTCTATCAACGGCACTATTGGCCGAAGACATGTTTCTTAGATGATCGCTCTTTTTCACTGCCCATGACAGCTATGGGTCGAGGACCGTCGGTCGCATGCCAACGGTGATGGTCCGCTAGTTGCGCTGAATCGATCTAGTCATCACCCCCTTACCAGCCTTAAGCGGAGATTTTCTGATCCCAGCCTCAAGGGGAAATGTTGAGTTGCAGAAGGGAAGCCTTTTCCTCTCTGACATTTCATACTGTCGGTATTTACTTACAAATACCGACAATATGAAAGCGGATGTGTTGGTGATGGCTTTCAGCTAGCAAAGGATGCTGAGTTGGGCGCATTTGCGCACGATCTCACGGTCCGACTTGGATATAAGCCAACCTTCAAGATGAAGAAGCAAAAGGAATGGGTTGTACAGGAGAAGGGGAAAGTCCCTGACACCGCTGCAGCCATTCTGCGCTACCCGAACTTGCTCACCGAGCAAATGCTGGCTGCCCGTTGGCACTGCTCATCTTCACGCCTTCAATACTGGCGATCGCACGGCAAAGGGCTTCCCTATCTGAAATTTGGTGGGCGGGTTCTTTATCGAATTGAAGATGTGCTTTCGTTCGAAAAAGACAACCTGAGAAATCAGCGCACTTAACGACAAATGGCAACAACTAGAGCAGAGGTGCCGTCTGGCGTTTGCTTTACGTTGTTGCCAGTTGTTGGTCGCTCATTGGCGAATTTTTCCGAAAACGGCCAAAAGGCTAAGTTGTTGATCCAGTTGGTTTTTACTTCCTGGGCATAGACCTTGGCAGGGAAAATAGGAGAAACGATGCAAATAGAGCAGTTAGTTTTAGACCGACAAGTGGCAACAAATCACAATAAATATCAATAAGTACCACTAAAGTATTATGGTAGGGCGTCACGGACTTGAACCGTGGACCAAAGGATTATGAGTCCTCTGCTCTAACCAACTGAGCTAACGCCCCAACCGAAGCCGTGATTGTAGTGGCCTGAAGGAGCTTATTTGGACTGGCTCAACGCATTGCTGACCAAGCGCGAGGTGATGTTGACGATCTGGATCATCCGGTCATAGGGCATACGGGTCGGGCCGATCACACCCAGGGTGCCGACCACCTGGCCGTCCACCTCGTAGGGCGAGCTGACGACTGACAACTCTTGCATGGGCACGATCTGACTTTCACCGCCAATGTAGATGCGCACGCCTTCGGCTTGGCTCGACACATCCAGCAAGCGCATCAGCTGCGTCTTTTGCTCAAACAGCTCAAAGGCCCGGCGCAGATGCCCCATGTCGCTGGAAAAATCGCTCACCGACAGCAAGTTGCGCTCACCCGAGATGACCACCTCGTTGTGGTCATTGGCCATGGCCTCAGAGCTGACCTGCACAGCCGCTTGCATCAAAGCAGCGATTTCGCCTTGCAGGCTGACCAGTTCTTGTTGCACGCGGCTGCGCACCTGCTCAATCGCCATGCCTGCGTAATGCGTGTTCAGGTAGTTGGAAGTCTCGATCAGCTGGCTTTGCGAGTAATCGGTCTCTGTGAACAGGATGCGGTTTTGCACATCGCCTTCGGGCGAGACGATGATCACCAAAAAGCGCCGCTCGGACAGGCGCAAAAATTCAATGTGCCGAAAGACCGAGGCCCGCTTGGGCGCCATGACCACCCCCACAAACTGCGACAGGCTCGACAGCAAATTGGCCGCGCTGGCGATGACTTTTTGGGGTTGATCGGGTGTCAGGGCGGGCGCTTGCAAGCCTGAGCGATCCACCGTCAGCATGGTGTCCACAAACAGGCGGTAGCCCCGTGTGGTCGGGATGCGCCCGGCCGAGGTGTGCGGGCTTGCGATCAGGCCCAGCTCTTCCAGGTCGGCCATCACGTTGCGGATGGTGGCGGGCGACAGGTCCAGCCCCGAAGCTTTGGAAAGCGTGCGCGAGCCCACCGGTTGGCCGTCCGCAATGTAGCGTTCCACCAGGGCTTTGAGCAATAACTTGGCGCGATCATCGAGCATCGCCCCATTTTAATGATGTAATTTGTGCATGAGATCCCAATTTCGTCACGTTGCACTGTTTGGCAAGTACCACACCACAACTCAGGGCGGGGCTCTGGAGAGTTCGCGCCGGGTTCTGGACGATGTGGCCCAGTTTTTGGGTCGCCAGGGCTGCGAGGTGGTGCTGGACAAAGACACCGCCATGCACACGGGCCTGTCGCACTACCCCATGCTGGACATTGCCCAGATCGGAGCCCAGTGCGATCTGGGGCTGGTCATCGGCGGTGACGGCACCATGTTGGGCATTGGTCGTCAGGTGGCGCAATACAAGCTGCCGCTGATCGGCATCAACCAGGGGCGTCTGGGGTTCATCACCGACATCCCAATCCAGTCTTACGCTGATGTGTTGCAACCCATGCTGCAAGGCCGCTTCCAAACCGAAGACCGCAGCGTGTTGCAAGCCCATGTGTTGCGTGATCAGCGCAGCGTCTTCAGCGCCCTGGCCATGAACGATGTCGTGGTCAACCGTGGCGGCACGTCCGGCATGGTGGAGCTGCGCGTCGAAGTCGATGGCCGCTTCGTGTCCAACCAACGGGCCGACGGTCTGATCATCGCTACCCCCACCGGCTCGACCGCTTACTCCCTGTCCGTGGGCGGACCTCTGATGCACCCCTCCATCGGTGGGCTGGTCATGGCCCCGATTGCGCCGCACACCTTGTCCAACCGCCCCATCGTGCTGCCCGAAGCGTCCGAGATCAGCATCGAGGTCGTGTCTGGCCGTTATGTGAGCGCCAATTTCGACATGCAGTCCCTGGCCGAGCTGATGCTGGGCGACCGCATCACCGTCAACCGGTCCGAGCACAGCGTGCGGTTCTTGCACCCCGAAGGCTGGAACTACTTTGACACGCTGCGCAAGAAAATGCATTGGAACGAGGGAGTCTGATCTGCCGTGGCACTGACGCACATCACCCTGCGCGATTTTGTGATCGTGCGCGAACTGGAACTGGACCTGAACACCGGTTTTGGCGTCCTCACGGGCGAGACCGGTGCGGGCAAATCCATCCTGATTGACGCTTTGCAACTGGCCTTGGGCGCACGCGCCGAAGCCAGTGTGGTGCGCGAAGGGGCCAGCCGCTGCGAGGTCTGCGCCGAGTTCGAGCCCACGCCCGCCATTGCGGCCTGGTTGCACGAAGCGGGTTTTGAAAGCAACGCCGAATTGCTCTTGCGCCGCACGGTGGACACCAACGGCAAGAGCCGCGCCTGGATCAACGGCAGCCCCGCTACTGCCACGCAACTGCGCGAACTGGGCGAACAACTGCTGGACATCCACGGCCAACACGCCTGGCAAAGCCTGACCCGCCCCGACGCGGTGCGTGGCTTGCTGGACGCCTACGCAGGCATCGACACACGCCCGCTCAAAGCCGCTTGGCATAGCTGGCGACAAGCCCAGCAAACCCTGAGCGACGCCAAGCAAGCCCAAAGCACATTGGCCAACGAACGCGAGCGCCTGGCCTGGCAAATTGGCGAACTGGACAAGCTCAAGCCCGCAGCAGGTGAGTGGGAAGACATCAGCACCCAACACAGCCGACTGGCCAATGCGCAAGCCCTGATCGATGCGGCCAACGAAACCACCGTGTTGCTGGAAGGCGACGAAGAAGGCGGTGCGCTGCGCCAGCTGTCCCGCGCCATCCAGAGCTTGCAGGCCCTGGGTCATGTGGAGCCCGAATTCAATGCCCTGGCCGATGTGCTGCGTTCAGCCCAAGCACAGGCTGAAGACGTGGCGCACAGCTTGCACAGCTACCTGCGCAAAACCGATCTGGACCCTGACACGCTGCATGAACTCGACGAGCGCATGGGCCTGTGGCTGTCTCTGGCACGCCGTTACAAAAAAACGCCCGAAGAGCTGCCCATGGCGCTGACGCAATGGCGTGAGGAGCTGGCCAAGCTGGACGCGGCAGCCGACCTGGACGCGCTTGAAAAAGCCGAACGCGCCGCGCACCAAGCCTGCCAGAAAGCCGCACAACAAGTTTCTGCCCAACGCCAAAAAGCTGCCAAACCTTTGGCACAAGCCGTGACCGCCGCGATGCAGCAGCTGGGCATGCAAGGCGGCCGCTTTGAAGTCAGCCTGCAAACGCTGGACACGCCGGCACAACACGGCCTGGAAGAAGTCAGCTTTTTGGTGGCTGGCCACGAAGGCAGCACACCCCGGCCCGTGGGCAAAGTTGCTTCGGGCGGCGAGCTCTCCCGCATTGCGCTGGCCATTGCGGTCACCACCAGCGAGCTGGGGCAAGCCGGCACACTGATTTTTGACGAGGTCGATTCAGGCGTAGGCGGCGCAGTGGCAGAGACCGTGGGCCGCCTGATGAAACAACTGGGCCGACATCGACAAGTGCTGGCCGTGACCCACCTGCCCCAAGTGGCCGCGTGTGCCGACCACCACCTGTTGGTCAGCAAGGCCGCATCTCAGGGCCAGGTCACCAGCCAAGTGCGCCCCATCCGCGCCGAAGAACGCGTCAGCGAAATCGCCCGCATGCTGGGCGGTGAAAAACTCTCCGCCACCACATTGGCCCATGCCCGCGAAATGCTGGGCACGCCACAAGACTGAACATGGACATCATCCTGATCACCGGCATGTCCGGCTCCGGCAAATCGGTCGCACTGCACGCGCTCGAAGACGCGGGCTATTACTGCGTAGACAACTTGCCTCCTGAATTGCTGATCCCCTTTGTCAAACTCGAAGAGCAGCAACAAGAACCACGCCTGGCGATTGCTATCGATGTGCGCAGCGCCAACTCGCTGCACCTGATGCCCGAACAAATGGCCATCTTGCGCGACATGGGCATGACGGTGAAGTCCTTGTTCCTGGACTCCTCATCCGACACCTTGATGCGCCGCTACTCCGAGACGCGCCGCAAGCACCCGCTGTCTGGTGGCGACAAACCACAAAACGACAAAGACCTGGCCGAGACCATCGCATTCGAACGCGAGTTGTTGTCTGACCTGCGCGAACGCGCCCATGTGATCGACACCAGCTTGCTGCGCTCAGCCCAGCTGCAAACCTATGTCAAAACCATGGTCAGCGCCCCCTTCGCGCAACTGACCCTGGTGTTCGAATCCTTTGCGTTCAAACGCGGCATTCCAACCGATGCGGACTTTGTGTTTGACGTGCGCATGCTGCCCAACCCGCACTACGAAAGCGCCTTGCGCCCCCTGACCGGACTCGATGCCCCAGTGCAGGAGTACCTGCGCCAGTCCGAAGAGTTTGTGCAAATGCAGTTGCAAATCGAAGGCTTTCTGGCGCAATGGATCCCATCGATCGAGCGCGACCACCGCAGCTATCTGACGGTGGCCATCGGCTGCACCGGCGGCCAACACCGCTCGGTCTTCATGGTTGAACAACTGGCCCAAAGCTTCGGCAAACGCTGGCTCACCCTCAGGCGTCACCGCGAACAAGACGCGCTCTGACGGCACAGATTCACTGTAGGTCGGGGGATCAGGCCATCAACAAGGTTCGAATGGGTGCGGGCAGCCCCAGCTCAGGCCAAACCGTCGCATCAACCCACTGACCTTCACAATCCGGACTTGACCGAGCTGCGCCAGTCAAACGAACCGGGTGCAAATGCAAGTCGCGGTGCGTGAGCACGTGCTTCCAGGGCTCGATGTAATGCGCATCTCGTCTTTGGGGCCACGCGGCCAGCAATTGGTCTTCTGTCTCAAACACTGGCAAACTGAACAAGCCAGCCCAAATGCCTTTGTCCGGGCGCTTTTGCAGCCACACCTGGCCTTGGGCATTGACAGCCCAAAGCAACCACAGCGTGGCACTGCTGCGTTTGAGTTTTCGGGTCTTCACGGGATAGGCCAGGGGCTCGCCTTGCGCCTTGGCCTGGCACATTGCCGCCACTGGGCACGCTTCGCACTGAACCTT
>JBEEJQ010000032.1:0-20353 GCA_041169105.1 Pseudomonadota bacterium
CCGTTGTGCCACAGGTCCAAAGCGCAATTGAGCGCCGTTTGCCCACCCATGGTGGGCAAGATGGCATCGGGACGCTCTTTGGCGATGATCTTCTCGACCGTCTGCCATGTGATGGGCTCGATGTAAGTCACGTCGGCCGTGGCCGGGTCGGTCATGATCGTCGCAGGGTTGCTGTTGATCAGAATGACCTTGTAACCCTCTTCACGCAAGGCTTTGCAAGCCTGAACGCCAGAGTAGTCGAACTCGCAGGCTTGACCGATGATGATCGGGCCCGCGCCAATGATGAGAATGCTTTTAAGGTCGGTGCGCTTTGGCATGTTATTTCGCCTCCATCAGTTTGATGAAGCGGTCAAAGAGGTAAGCAATGTCGTGCGGGCCGGGCGATGCCTCAGGGTGGCCCTGGAAGCAGAACGCGGGCTTGTCGGTGCGGGCCAAGCCCTGCAAGGTACCGTCAAACAAAGACACGTGCGTGGCACGCAAGTTGGCAGGCAATGTTTTTTCATCCACCGCAAAACCGTGGTTCTGGCTGGTGATGGACACACGGCCGGAGTCGAGGTCTTTCACAGGGTGGTTCGCACCGTGGTGGCCAAACTTCATCTTGAAAGTTTTCGCGCCACTGGCCAAGGCCATGATTTGGTGACCCAAACAAATGCCGAAAGTGGGGATGCCGGTTTCGATCAACTCAGCAGCGGCGGCGATCGCGTAGTCGCAGGGCTGTGGATCGCCAGGGCCGTTGGACAAGAAAATGCCGTCAGGGTTGTGCTTGAGCACTTCTGCCGCAGGTGTCTTGGCAGGCACCACGGTGACTTTGCAGCCGCGCTCGGCCAACATGCGCAAGATGTTTTTCTTCACGCCGAAGTCATAGGCGACCACATGGAACTTGGGCTCGGTCAAGTTGCCGTAGCCTTCGCCCAAAGTCCACTCGGTTTGTGTCCACTCATACGACTTGGACACGGTGACTTTTTGCGCCAGATCGAGGCCAGCCATATGGGGCGCGCCTTTGGCAGCAGCCACCGCTTGGTCGATCACCGCTTGTGTGACTTCCTGGCCTTTGGCCAAGCCCACGATCGCGCCGTTTTGCGCGCCCTTGGTGCGCAGGATGCGGGTCAGTTGACGGGTGTCGATGTTGGCAATGGCGACCGTACCGGCATCGGCCAAATAAGCCGAGAGGCTTTGACTGGAGCGGAAGTTGCTCGCAATCAAGGGCAGATCTTTGATGATCAAGCCAGCAGCATGGACTTGGTCGGCTTCGATGTCTTCCGTGTTGACGCCGTAGTTACCGATGTGCGGGTACGTCAAGGTGACGATCTGCTGGCAGTAGCTGGGGTCGGTGAGGATTTCCTGGTAGCCGGTGAGCGAGGTGTTGAACACCACTTCGCCGACTGTGGAGCCGGTGGCTCCGATCGAGTTGCCGATAAAGACCGTGCCGTCTGCGAGCGCCAAGATGGCGGGCGGGAAGGTTCCCTGAAGAGACAAAAGCACTGGGTTCTCCGGAATAGTTCGGGTACGCCTCAGCGCTCATCAGAGATGCGATCTCTTTTTGGCTGCTTGTTCGAGGAATGGGCCTGGGATGGACTGTGGCGTACGGGTTGATGCGGGAAAGCCTCTCATTATAGCCGAGGACCACCGCAAAAACCCTGACAAGCTGCGACAAGCCACGCTTGAAAAGCAGCCCAAAAGCATGCGTTTCAGGCTGTGGCGCTGGCGTGCAAGCAAATCGCAGCAGCCGTGGCCACGTTGAGCGATTCTTCTCCGCCAGGCTGCGCAATGCGCACTTTCTGGCGGGCCTTGGCCATCAGGGCTTCGCTCACGCCCTGCCCTTCGTGCCCCATGAGCCATGCACATTGCGGTTGCAAACGGCCATTTTTCAACAGCTCGTGCAAATACTCGCCCTCGTGAGAGCTGGTCGTCAGGATCGGGACGGTCAAAGCCGCCACATCTTCGTGCGTGGCGGACTCCACCAGATGCAGGCCGAAATGCGCCCCCATGCCCGCACGCAGCACTTTGGGTGACCACAAAGCAGCGGTGCCTTTGATCGCCAGGACCTGCCGGTAACCAAATGCCGAAGCACAGCGCAAGATGGCGCCCACATTGCCGGCATCTTGCAAGCGATCCAAAATGACCGTCGATGCCTCAGGCAGAACCTGGGTGGCGTCCGACCAGGCCACCACAAAGCCCATTCTGGCTGGAGACTCCAGACCGCTCAGGCTTGCAAACAAGGCATCGGGCATGACCAAGACCTGATCACACACCCCTTGCCAATCGGCACCCTGCTCCGCCCAAAAAGATTCGGTCAACACCAGCTGCAAGGGGCGCACACCGCGCTCTACTGCAGCACGGCACAGGTGATCGCCTTCCAGCCAGAACTGACCAGCCTTGCGGTAAGCCGTGGTGTCTTGGGCCAGACGGCGGATGGTTTTCACCAGGGGATTGTCACGCGAGGTGATCAGATTCATCGAACGCTCCTGGCCACAGGGGCAAAAGTCAGTCTGTGGCAATCGGCTGGACCGTGCGCTTGCAATGCGGCCAAATGCAGCGCTGTGCCATAGCCCTTGTGCTGGTCAAAGCCATATTGCGGATAGCGCGCATGCATCTCCTCGCACAAACGATCGCGGTGCACCTTGGCCAAAATCGACGCAGCCGAGATCGCCGGCACCAGGGCATCGCCTTGCACGATGGCTTCTGCCCGAATGTCAATTGTCGGCAAGCGGTTCCCATCGACCAGCACCTTGACGGGTTTCAGCCGCAAACCTTCGACCGCCCGCTTCATGGCGAGCATCGTGGCTTGCAGGATATTGACCTCATCGATCTCTTGCACAGAAGCCTGGGCAATCGAAAAGCACAAGGCCTTGGCCTTGATCTCATCAAACAATTTTTCTCGGCGCTTGGCGGTGAGTTTCTTCGAGTCGTTCAAGCCCGCAATCGGGTGCAAGTCGTCCAGGATCACCGCAGCGGCCACCACAGGTCCGGCCAAAGGCCCCCGACCAGCCTCATCGACCCCGGCCATCAAACCAGGGACGTCAAAATTGAGCGGGGACTGCTCAAGCACCCAGGACTTTTTCGAGGGCATGGGTGGCCAAATTTGCGGTATCGCGCAACAAGGTTTGGTGCAGTTGCTCAAAACGCTTGTGCAAGGCATCGACCCGGTCAGCTTGAGACAGCCAAGCCAGCGTGGCCGAGGCCAAAGCATCGGGCGTGCATTGATCCTGGATGAGCTCAGGCACCACAAAGTCCTGACACAGGATGTTGGGCAAACCCACCCAAGGCTGCAATTTCTTGCGCTTCATGATCTGCCAGCTGAGCCAGTTCATGTGGTACCCAATGACCATGGGCCGCTTGAACAAAGCCGCTTCAAGCGTGGCGGTGCCGCTTGCGATCAGAGTCACATCGCAAGCCGCCAGTGCCGCGTGCGATTGGCCAGTCAAGACCTGCAAGCCCTTCAGGCCACCTTGCGCAGCGACCAGTCGCTGAACTTGGGGCAGCAAGCTGGGAATGGCCGGCAACACAAATTGCAAAGAGGGCTGTTGGCGTTGCATGAGCTGAGCCGCCTGAATGAAGCGCGGCATCAAATGCTCAATTTCCGATTGACGGCTCCCCGGCAACAAGGCCACCACTGGGCGATTCTGATCGAGCCCCAGAACCTCACGGGCAGCCGCGCGGTCGGGTGTCATGGCAATGGTGGAGGCCAGCGGATGCCCGACATAGGTCGCATCGATGCCGGAGCGCGCCAACAAGTCCGTTTCAAACGGAAAGATGCACAGCATGTGGTCCACGCTGCGTTGTATTTTTTCGATCCGTTCAGGACGCCAAGCCCAGATGGAGGGGCACACAAAATGCACCGTGGGAATGCCCGAAGCCTTGAGACTGGCTTCCAGGTCCAGGTTGAAATCGGGCGCATCCACCCCGATGAACACATCGGGCGGCGACGCCAACAACCTTTGCTTGAGTTGTTCACGGATGGCCACAATGCCCCGGTAATGGCGCAAGACCTCCACGTAACCGCGAACGGCCAGGCGTTCATGCGGCCACCAAGCGTCAAAGCCCAAAGCAGCCATGCGCGGGCCACCAATGCCAAAGCCTCGGGCCTGTGGCCAGCGCTGCTGCAAGCCCTGGATCAACAGGCCAGCGAGCAAATCGCCAGAGGCCTCGCCAGCCACCATGCCAAAGGACAAAGCCCCCGAAGGGGCTTGTGGTGTCGGCGTTTGCACTTCAGACATGTATGGTCAACGCACAATGCCGCGCTGTGGAGACGCCGTGGACAAAAAGTCGAGCATCATCTTCACATCGACAGCGGCTTCGGGCGTTTGCGCGGCCAGTCCTTCGATGCGGGTCATGGCATCCGCCAAAGACAAACCATCGCGGTACAAGGCCTTGTGCATGGCTTTGACGGCGCTGATGCGTGCAGGCGAAAAGCCGCGTCGGCGCAGGCCTTCGAAGTTCATCGAGCGCGCTTGTGCAGGTTGTCCTTGCGCCATCACAAAAGGCGGCAAATCTGCAAACAAGAGGGAATTCATGGCCGTGAAGCTGTGTGCCCCGATGCGGCAGAACTGGTGCACCACCGTAAAGCCACCCAGAATCACCCAGTCGTCCACGACCACGTGACCGGCCAGTTGGGTGTTGTTGGCAAAGATGGTGTGGTTGCCCACAGCACAGTCGTGCGCCAAGTGCACATAAGCCATGATCCAGTTGTCATTTCCCACCGAAGTCACGGCGCGGTCACCGGGTGAGCCGATGTTGAAGGTACAAAACTCACGGATCGTGTTGCGATCACCGATGACCAGCTCGCACGGTTCGTTGTTGTATTTTTTGTCTTGAGGCACAGCCCCCAAAGAGCTGAACTGGAAAATCCGGTTGTCGCGTCCGATGGTGGTGTGGCCTTCGATGACGCAATGGCTGGCCACCGTGGTACCCGCACCAATGCGCACATGAGGCCCGATCACGCTGTAAGGGCCAACGGTCACGGAGCTGTCAAGCTCAGCGCCCGGGCTGATGATGGCCGTGGGGTGGATCTTGCTCATGGTGTTCAAGCCTGAGGAATTTTCCGCATGGTGCACATCAACTCGGCTTCGGTGGCGATGTCATCACCCACCTTGGCGCGTGCCTTGAATTTGAAAATGCCAGCTTTCATGCGGTCGAGTTCGACTTCAAGAATCAGCTGATCGCCCGGCTCCACAGGACGCTTGAAACGTGCCCCATCGATGCCAGCAAAGTAGTACACCGTTTGGTCATCGGGCGTCTCACCCAGGGTGTCAAAAGCCAACAATGCAGCAGCCTGGGCCAATGCTTCAAGCATCAACACGCCCGGCATGACGGGACGGTGCGGGAAATGACCCAGAAAATGCGGCTCATTGATGGACACGTTTTTCAGCGCCTTGATGCGAACGCCTTTTTCCAGCTCCAGGACGCGATCGACCAACAGGATGGGATAGCGGTGTGGCAGTTGCTTGAGGATTTGGTGGATGTCCATCATGGTCAGTTTTCCTTGTTATTTTGAATGTCTGTTTCCAGCGCTTTGATGCGCTCGCGCAAACGTGAAAGTTGTTTGAGGCTGGCGGCGTTCTTTTCCCAATTGGAATTGCTGTCCAAAGGAAACATCCCGGTGTATTGACCTGGCTGCAAGATAGACCGTGTCACCACCGAAGCAGCCGAAATGTGCACATGATCGGCCAAGGTCAAATGCCCCAAGACCACAGCACCACCGCCCACGGTGCAATGCGCACCGATGCGCGCACTGCCGGCCACGCCCACACAACCGGCCATGGCCGTGTGTTTGCCAATGTGCACGTTGTGGCCGATCTGGATCAGGTTGTCCAGCTTGACGCCGTCTTCAATGACGGTGTCATCCAGAGCTCCTCGGTCGATGCAGGTGTTGGCACCAATTTCGACATCATCACCAATGCGCACTGCGCCGAGTTGTTCGATTTTTTCCCATTGCCCTTGGTGCAGCGCAAAGCCAAAACCATCGGCACCAATCACCACGCCCGAATGGACAATGCAACGGGCCCCTATGCTGCAGCCCTCGCTCACCGTCACCCGCGACTTGAGGTGCGAGCCAGCGCCCACGTGAGCCCCCCGCTCAATCACGCACAAAGGACCGATCACTGCATCGGGCGCAATCACAGCCTCGTCATCGATGACTGCGCTGGGGTGGATTCGCGGACCTGTTCGCACCTGGTGTTCGCGCTTCCACAAACGGGTCAAGCGGGCGAAATAGAGATAAGGATCGTCGGCCACGATGGCGGCACGTCGCTCCTGCACGAGCGGCTCGAACGCAGGAGAGACAATCACACAGCCTGCCAAGCTTGCCCTCAGCTGGCTTTGGTAACGGGGGTGACTGAGAAAACTGATCTGGTCTGGGCTCGCGGTTTGCAAAGGTGCCAAACCGGCAATCTGCCAATCAGCATCACCCAGCAAACGGCCACCCAAGGCCTCAACGATTGAGCCGAGCTTCAACGCCACCACTCCAAAAGACCTTGGGCCTGTTATTTGCCCGCCGAGGCGTTGAGGGCCTTGATGACTTTTTCGGTGATGTCGTGCTTGGGATTGATGTAGACGGCTTCCTGGAAAACCACATCGTATTTCTCGGACTCGGCCACTTGCTTGACCGCACGGTTGGCACGCTCGACCACGATTTGTTGCTCTTCGTTTTTACGGGCGTTCAAATCTTCCTGGAATTCACGGCGCTTGCGCTGGAACTCTCGGTCTTGCTCGATCAATTGTTTTTGACGTGCGGTGCGCTGCGACTCCGCCAATGTGGGCGCTTCACGCTCAAATTTCTCAGAGGCTGCCTTCAAGGCATTACCGGCATCGACCAATTCTTTTTCGCGTCGCGAAAACTCCTGCTCCAGCTTGGCTTGCGCCTGCTTGGCGGTCGCCGCTTCGCGGAAGATGCGTTCGGTGTTGACAAAACCCAGCTTGAACTCTTGAGCTTGGGCCACAGAAGAGAAGGCGGCAACACTGGCCATCAAGGCCAGTGCGAAGTGTTGACGAAGCGATTTCATTAGAAGGATGTTCCGATTTGGAATTGAAGTTTTTGGATTCTATCGCCAGTCTGCTGGCGAATCGGCACACCGTAGGAAAAGCGCAAGGGCCCCATGGGCGAAATCCAGCTCAAACCGATACCGGCTGATGCACGAAGCTGACTGAAGGACACCGTTTCATCTTGCGCAAAGGCTTTACCCACATCGGTGAAAGCAAACAGACGCAATGTTTTGTCATTGCCTGCACCTGGAAACGGCGTCATGAATTCAGCATTGAAGACCACTTTTTTGGGGCCGCCCAAATAAATGCCTGTCGTCGAAGATTTGGGGCCAAGCGTTGACTGCTCAAAGCCCCGCACACTGCCCAAACCACCCACATAGAAGTTCTTGAACAAGGGATAGTCCTGACCTTTGAGGCCTTGACCCCAACCCAAATCGGTATTGAATGCAAAGGTGTATTTCTTGCTCAAAGGGATGTATTGCTGGTACTTGTAATTGGTTCGCGCATACCGGACATCACCTGCAACGCTGACATCGGCTGTGAAACTTTGCAAGGAACCACGGGTCGGCACCAAAGCACTGTCACGTGCATCGTGCGCCCACCCCAGCGTCAAAGGAATGGCTGTGCTGGTGCTGCCAAATTTGTTCGCATAGTTCGCATATTCCACAGGCAAATTGGTGCCCGTCACAATTTGCGTTTGCTCCAGATTGACGCCGACAAAGACGCGATCTGTCTCCGTCACTGGCACACCAAAACGCAAACCCACACCCGAGTTGACAAGACTGTAAGAGTTCAAATCACCCAAATACGGCCTGGTGGTCCGGTGGAACAAATCAATTGAACGTGAGATGCCGTTTTGTGTGAAATAAGGATCGGTCGTGCTGATCACGTAATTGCGGTTGTACCTGCTGGTGTTGACCTGCACTGCCAAATAATTGCCTGAACCGAATGCGTTTTCTTGCTGGATACCGAAGGTCAGTGCAACTTTTTCAGTTGAAGAAAACCCGGCTCCCAAAGACACGCTGCCGGTGGGTTTTTCAGCCACCGTGAACAACAGATCTACTTGATCAGGTGCGCCCGGGATCTCTTGCGTGTCAACATTGACCTCGGTGAAATAACCCAGTCGATTGACACGGTCGCGAGACAAATTGATCTTGTCGCCGTCGTACCAAGCCGCTTCCAATTGGCGGAACTCACGGCGAATGACTTCGTCACGCGTCCGGTTGTTGCCCGCCAGCAAAATGCGGCGCACATAAGCCCTGCGGGAGGGCTCGGCCTGCAGGACAAACTGAACGCGGTTGTTTTGGCGGTCAATGACAGGTTTGGCTTCCACGCGGGCAAACGCGAAACCAAACTTGCCGAAATACTCGGTGAACGCCTTGGTCGTTTCAGCCACCGTCTCGGCGTTGTAGGCATCACCCACAGCAATCTTCACCAAGGACTTGAACTCCTCGTCCTTGTCGAGGTAGTTGCCCTCCAGCTTGACACCAGACACCACGAAGCGCTCACCCTCGTTGATGTTGATGGTGATCGACATCTGCTGTTTGTCAGGTGACATGGCCACCTGGGTCGAGTCGATGCGAAATTCCAGATAGCCCCTGGCCAAATAAAAAGAGCGCAGCGCTTCCAAGTCTCCGTTGAGTTTGGTCCGGGCGTAGCGGTCCGACTTGGTGTACCAACTCATCCAGCCACCGGTGTCCAGATTGAACTGATCACGCAAGGTGTCACTGGAAAACGCCTTGTTGCCAACGATGTCAATTTGAGCAATCTTGGCGGGGCCACCCTCGGTGATGGTGAAGCTCAGGTTGACCCGGTTTCTGTCAATCGGGGTGGCCGTGGTCACCACCTGTGCGGCATACAAGCTGCGACTGATGTATTGCCGCTTGAGTTCCTGCTCGGCTTTGTCAGCCAAAGCCTTGTCATATGGGCGCCCTTCTGCCAAGCCCACTTCCTTGAGTGCTTTGGTCAGAACATCCTTGTCAAATTCTTTGAGGCCAATGAACTCCACGGCCGCCACCGAAGGACGTTCTTCGACCACCACCACCAGCACATCGCCCTGGGTTTCAAGGCGCACATCCTTGAACAAGCCCAGCGCGAACAAGGCGCGAATGCCTGCGGCACCTTTGTCGTCGGTGTATTGATCGCCCACCCGCAGAGGCAATGACGCAAAAACCGTCCCCGGCTCGATGCGTTGCAAGCCCTCGACGCGGATGTCCCGAACAGTGAAGGGGTCCACAGCCCACGCCGGTAAACACGCCATGGCCGAAGCCAGCAAAGTCAACGCGGCAGGAGTCATGCGCAAACGAAGAAAGGAAAAATTCATGGGTGACCCGGTGAAAAATAGAAGGCTGAAATCAATGCGCCCAAACCACCTCGGTGGCTGCGAAGATCATATCTCAGGACTCATCGGAACCCGCTTCTCGCGTCGCAGCTCCTCAGGTAAAAGACTGTTAAGACTGCAAGCTGCCAAGCACTGCACGCGCCACTTCACGGCTACGGCGATCCAGCTCGAGCAGATCTGCCAGATCGCTGGGTGCCGGACAGCTCACACCGTCCAAGGTTGAACGGTTCACCTGATGAATCTGATCAAAACGGATCTGACGGTTCAAAAAGGCGTCAACCGCGATTTCATTGGCGGCATTGAGGACCGCACAACTGCCTGGTGCGCCTTTCAAGGTTTCCCAGGCCAACGCAATCCCCGGAAAGCGCAAGGGATGGCCATGGTCATCCATGGCCTCAAAAGTCATGGCCGCCAAAGCATGGAAATCCAAGGCCGAAGCCCCCGAAGTCATGCGCTCGGGCCAGCTCAAACCGTAGGCAATGGGCACCCGCATGTCTGGCGTACCCAGTTGGGCGACCACCGAGTTGTCCTGGTACTGGACCATGGAGTGAATGACGCTTTGCGGATGAATCACCACCTCGAGCTGATCAGGCGACATGCCAAACAGGTAACGCGCCTCAATCACTTCGAGCGCCTTGTTCATCATCGTGGCCGAATCCACGGAGATTTTGCGTCCCATGACCCAATTGGGGTGAGCACAGGCCTGCTCCGGTGTCACATCCCTGAGCGTTACAGGATCACGCCCACGGAACGGTCCGCCCGAAGCGGTCAAAATGATCTTGTGCACTCGGCGCTGCCAGCTGGACGGGTCCTCTGGCAGGGACTGAAAGATCGCAGAATGCTCACTGTCGATGGGCAGCAATACGGCATCGCCCGCTTTCACGGCGGACAGGAACACTTCACCGCCGACCACCAGGGCTTCCTTGTTGGCCAAGAGCAAACGCTTGCCCGCACGCGCAGCCGCCAAGCAAGGCGACAAACCTGCCGCACCCACGATGGCCGCCATGACGGCGTCGACCTCAGGTGCGCTCGAAACGTCATCAAGGGCCTGCGCACCTGAGCGCACTTCCACTTGCAGGCCAAGTGCTTTGACCTTGTCGGCCAGCATGCGTGCCGCCGCTTCTTGCACCATCACCGCCACCTGCGGCTTGAACTGCACGCATTGCGCCAGCATCAAATCCACTTGACTGGATGCAGTGAGGGCATACACAGCAAACTTGTCCGGATGGCGTGCCAGCACATCCAGTGTGCTGGTGCCAATGGAACCTGTCGAACCCAAAATGGTGATGTTTTGCATTTGGCTCATCTCACGCGACTCCATCAAATCCAGGCAACCAGCATCATGGCCAGCGGCAAGGTCGGCAGCAAGGCATCCACCCGATCAAGCACACCGCCATGCCCGGGCAAAAGTGCGGAACTGTCTTTCATGCCGGCACTGCGTTTGACCAGGGATTCGACCAAGTCACCCACCACGCTCATGGCACACATGAACAGCAAAGCAGGCCAAGCCACCCAGGCCCCTTTGGCCAACAACACGCTGAAAAAACTCAAAGTCGAGACGGCCATACGGCGATCCAGCTCCGCCCAAACGAGGGCCACCAGCATTACCCCCAGCATGCCGCCGAACACCCCTTCCCAGCTTTTGCCTGGGCTGATGCTGGGTGCCAGCTTGGCGCGCACCCATCGCCCTCCCAGCGCACGCCCGAAGAAATACGCAAACACATCGGCTGCCCAGACCAACACCAGAACGGACAACAAGAAATTCACACCACGCTGATGCGCTTGTGCCATGGCCAGCCAGGCCATCGACAACAAAAACAAACCGATCAACCAGCGCAAGGTCTGTGGCCACAAGGCCCAAGCGGCCACGCCACGGCGGATCATCCATGCCCCGAGCAACACCCAGCCCGCACCGGCCAACAACCACATGACAGGCGGCGTTGCAGCCACCCAGCCTGCGCGCTCGGCCAAGCCGCACAATGCCAGAGCCAGCAAGGCCCCGGTCCAGGACCACCATGGCCCCATGGCGTTCAAACGCCCCCACTCCCATGCCCCGGCGGCAATCATCAGCACCGTCAAAGCCATGAAGGGCCAAGGATTGGCCGCAAACAGGGCGGGCAGCAACAAGGCCAACAGGACCAGTGCAGTGATGACTCTTTGCTTGAGCATGCGTTCTCCAGAAAAAAAGGCCGCCAAAGGGGCGGCCATTCAGGCCGTGGCAAGCCACGGCATCGTGTGCAGACTCAGACCGCCATGATCTCTTGTTCTTTGGCGGCGACCAATTGATCGATCTCGGTCATGCGCTTGTCTGTCAATTTTTGCACATCGGCTTCTGCGCGTTTTTGATCGTCTTCAGAAGCGAGTTTTTCCTTGACCAATTTCTTCACCGACTCGTTGGCATCGCGGCGCAAGTTGCGAATGGCGATCTTGCCATTCTCACCCTCGGTGCGGGCCAGTTTGGTCATCTCTTTGCGGCGCTCTTCGCTCATAGGCGGCATGGGCACACGGATGAGGTCACCCATGGAGGCAGGGTTCAGGCCCAACTCGCTCTCGCGAATGGCCTTTTCAATCTTGGCACCCATGCCTTTTTCCCATGGCTGCACGCTGATGGTGCGCGCATCCATCAAGGACACATTGGCCACCTGCGACAAAGGCACAGGCGAGCCGTAGTAATCCACATGGATGGTGTCCAGCAATGCGGGATTGGCACGGCCCGTGCGGATCTTGGTCAGGTTGTT
This sequence comes from Pseudomonadota bacterium, assembly GCA_041169105.1. Classification (GTDB taxonomy): domain Bacteria; phylum Pseudomonadota; class Gammaproteobacteria; order Burkholderiales; family Burkholderiaceae_C; genus Limnohabitans_A. Next base: position 12,061 of record JBEEJQ010000032.1, read on the forward strand.
CTTGAAAGCCGCAATGGACTGCTCCATTTTGGCTTCGGTTGTTTTTTTGATGTCAGCAATCGTCATGGAGTTCTCCTCGTCAATCAGAGATCAAGCGTATACCAGCGTGCCTTCGTCTTCGCCCATCACCACACGCTTCAAAGCGCCGTTCTTGATGATCGAAAACACCTTGATGGGCAACTTCTGGTCGCGGCACAAGGCAAATGCGGTGGCATCCATGATGCCCAGATTCCGCGAAATGGCTTCATCGAAGCTGATTTCGCTGTACCGGGTCGCCGATGGATCTTTCTTGGGGTCAGCGGTGTACACGCCATCCACCTTGGTGGCCTTGAGCACCATCTCAGCCCCGATCTCTGCACCCCGCAAAGCAGCGGCTGTGTCGGTGGTGAAGAAGGGGTTGCCGGTACCGGCCGCAAAAACCACCACTTTGCCCTCTTCAAGGTACTGCAAAGCTTTGGGGCGGACATAGGGCTCCACCACTTGGTCAATGCCAATGGCCGACATGACACGGGCGGTCAAACCGGCCTTGTCCATGGCATCGGCCAGGGCCAGCGAGTTCATCACCGTGGCCAGCATGCCCATATAGTCGGCGGTTGCGCGGTCCATGCCGACCGAGCCACCCGCCACACCACGGAAAATATTACCGCCACCAATCACCACAGCCACTTGAACGCCCAGTCGGGTGACTTCGGCGATCTCTTCGGACATGCGAACGATGGTGGCGCGGTTGATACCGAACGCGTCATCGCCCATCAGGGCCTCGCCGGACAGCTTGAGCAAGATGCGCTTATAGGCTGGCTTGGCTTCGGACATGATGGACTCCTTCAATATGCAAACGAACGGTGGAATGACGCGGTGGATTCAACTCAAGCAGCAGCTTGTGCTGCGGCGACTTGAGCGGCCACTTCAGCAGCAAAGTCGTCCACTTTCTTCTCAATGCCTTCGCCCACCACGAACAAGGTGAATGCCTTGACGGTGGTGCCAGTGGCCTTGAGCATTTGCTCCACGGTTTGCTTGTCGTTTTTCACGAAAGGCTGGTTGAACAAAGACACTTCTTTCAGGTATTTCTGAACCGAACCGTCGATCATCTTGGCAGCGATGTCAGCAGGCTTGCCTGACTCAGCAGCCTTGGCTGTCGCCACAGAACGCTCTTTTTCGATCAATTCAGCAGGCACATCGGCGCTGGTCAAAGCCACAGGCTTCATCGCAGCCACGTGCATGGCGACGTCTTTGGCGGCTTGCTCTTGGCCGTCGAACTCGACCAACACACCAATGCGTGTGCCGTGCAGGTAAGTGGCCAATTGAGCACCACCGGCCGCGCGTTTGAAGCGACGGAAGCTCATGTTCTCGCCGATCTTGCCGATCAGGCCTTTGCGCACTTCTTCCAAAGTGGGGCCGAAACCGTCTTGGCTGTAAGGCAACTCGCCCAGAGCCGCCACGTCGGCAGGGTTGTGCTTGGCCACCAGTTGGGCGGCAGCATTGGCCAATGCCAGGAAGCTGTCGTTCTTGGTCACGAAGTCGGTTTCGCAGTTCACTTCGATCATGGCACCGGTGTTGCCTTCGACGAAGCTGGTGACCACGCCTTCAGCCGTCACACGCGATGCGGCCTTGCCGGCTTTGGTGCCCAGCTTGACGCGCAGCAGCTCTTCTGCTTTGGCCATGTCGCCATCGGCTTCAGTCAGGGCTTTTTTGCACTCCATCATGGGGGCGTCGGTTTTTGCGCGCAGTTCAGCGACCATGCTTGCGGTAATTGCAGCCATTTGATTTCTCCGTATTCAGTCTAAAAGTCAGGTTAAAAAAAAGGGGCCACAAAGCCCCTTTCCTCGAGTCTTGGGAACTCAGGCAGAAGCGTTGGCTTCTTCGACGAACTCGTCAGCGCCTTCGGCCACAGCCTTGACCACGTCGTTGACGGCGTTGGCACGGCCTTCGATGATGGCGTCAGCGATACCGCGAGCGTACAAAGCCACAGCCTTGGCCGAGTCATCGTTACCGGGGATGATGTAGTCGATGCCTTCGGGCGAGTGGTTGGAGTCCACCACACCGATCAATGGGATGCCCAATTTCTTGGCTTCGGCGATGGCAATCTTGTGGTAGCCCACGTCGATCACGAAAATCGCGTCAGGCAAAGTGGCCATGTCCTGGATACCGCCGATGTCTTTTTCGAGCTTTTCAATCTCGCGCTTGAACATCAGCTGTTCTTTTTTGCTCAGGCTTTCGAGGCCAACTTCTTGCTGAGCCTTCATGTCCTTCAGACGCTTGATCGAGGTCTTGACGGTTTTGAAGTTGGTCAGCATGCCGCCCAACCAGCGTTGGTCGACGAAAGGCACGCCAGCGCGCTGGGCTTCAGCAGCCACCAGCTCACGGGCTTGGCGCTTGGTGCCGACCATCAGGATCGTGCCGCGGTTGGCAGACAACTGCTTGGCGAACTTGATCGCGTCCTGGAACATCGGCAGCGATTTTTCCAGGTTGATGATGTGAATTTTGTTGCGATGGCCGAAGATGAAGGGGGCCATCTTGGGGTTCCAGAAGCGGGTTTGGTGACCGAAGTGGACACCGGCTTCCAGCATTTCGCGCATGGTAACGGACATAAAGTACTCCAAAGGTTGTGTCTAAAATCCTGTCCACTGATCACACCGACGGGGTCGGCGCAACACCTTGATGGGACGGGTTTGCGGATGAACTTGGTTCAGCTGAACGCGCCTTTTGCACCCGTAGTGCAAGAGACAGCACCCAAGCTGCACAAAGCCTTAGGATTATAGCATTCTGAGTCACCCTGATGGAGCCCATCTGAATGAAATCCGACCTGATCGCCACGCGTCAAGCCATTTTGAATGGTGAAATCCACCCACAAACGGTGGTTCAAGCCTGCCTGGAGATGGCCCAAAGCCCCGCCTGTCGGGATGCCTTCATTCTGTTGACCCCCGATGACGCGATGCAAACCGCATCATCCAACAGCGCCTCACGGCCTTTGGCCGGCCTGCCCATTTCGGTGAAGGACCTGTTTGATGTCCAGGGGCAAGTGACTGCAGCAGGCTCCCAGGTCTTACAAGGTGCCGCGCCAGCCACACACGATGCCGAGGCGGTGCGCCGCTTGCGTGCGGCAGGCGCGGGTCTGATTGGACGCACCAACATGGTCGAATTCGCCTTTTCGGGCGTGGGCGTGAACCCGCATCACGGCACGCCATGCGCTTGGGACGCCCGAAGCGATGGCCCTGTGGGAGAGCCAAACGAGCCCCACGTCCCTGGCGGCTCCAGCTCGGGCGCAGCTGTCTCGGTGGCCACCGGAGCCGCCTTCATTGGCCTGGGCTCTGATACTGGGGGCTCGATTCGCATTCCTGCCGCCATGAATGGGATCGTGGGTTTCAAAAACACCGCGCAACTTGTGCCCACCGACGGCGCCCTGCCCTTGTCCAGCACACTGGACACTGCCTGCGCACTCACCCGCACCGTGCGCGACACCATCTTGGCGCACGAAATCCTGTCCCAGCGTCAAGTGCCTGTCTCCGACAAACCTTTGTCCAGCTACCGCCTGGCCGTGGTGCGCAGCCTGATGCAAGACCACATGGATGTGCATGTGGCACGGGCCTTTGATCGCAGCCTGGCGGTCTTGCGCCGCGCCGGGGCGCAGATCGAAGAGATCGCGCTGACCGAACTGGAAGAACTCGGCCCGATGATGAGCACCGGTGGCTTCAGCCCCGCAGAGAGCTATGCATGGCACCGACAACTCCTCGCCCGGGACGCTGAACGCTACGATCCGCGCGTCGCTCAGCGCATCCAGCGCGGCGCACACATGATGGCGCACGAATACATTGACTTGCTGCACGCACGCCGCAACTGGAAGGCACGCATGAACAAAGCGCTGCACACTTTCGATGCGGTCCTCTCGCCCACCACCCCGATCGCGGCGCCGCGCATCCGTGATGTGGCCCCAGGGGCTTCTCGTGATGCTGAATTTTTCAGGGTCAATGCCTTGCTGTTGCGCAACACCAGCGCGGTCAATACACTGGACGGCTGCGGCATCAGCCTGCCCTGCCACGCCACGGGCGAGTTGCCTGTGGGCCTCATGGCCTGGCATGGCGCGATGCACGACGACACCATCCTTCAACTGGCGCTCCTGATCGAACCCCTTCTCCAATTCGATTGATCTGCATGCAACGCCTCACGCGCACATCCAATTGGCCTGTTGACCGGCGCGACGCGCTGCGCACGCTGGAGCGGCAAATGCAAGCGCGCAGCAAAACACCCCTCATGCAGCTGGCGGGCCGGGCGTCTGCTGATCTGGCCATGGCCATCGCCCCGCATGCGCAACGCATTTGGGTGGCCGCAGGTCCCGGTAACAACGGCGGCGATGGCCTCGAAGCAGCCATGCACCTGCACCGTGCAGGCTACACAGTCATCGTCAGCCTCCTGCTCGACCGCGACAAACACCCCACAGATGCCCAAGCGGCCTTAGCCAGGGCGTTGCAGGCGGGCGTCAAGGTCCAAACCCAGACCCCGCAAAACTGGATCGCGTCCATGACGGCGCAGGACCTGTGCATCGATGCCATGCTGGGACTGGGTTCGTCCAAGTCTTTGCCCGCCGACCTTCAGTCCTGGGTCGAGCTGATGAACCGATCCCAGGCCCAGATCCTGGCGCTGGATTTGCCAACAGGACTGAATCCCGAATCGGGGCAACTGCTGGGGACCGAACAGGCGCACGGCGTTGTGCACGCAGACCACACACTGACCTTCATTGCAGCCAAACCCGGCCTGTTCATGGGCCATGGACGTGACGTGTGCGGCGAGATCTGGCTCAGCACGCTGGACGAGGACATCCCCAACACGCCCACCACACTGAAACGTCCTGCCCAGGCCGCATGGCTCAACAGCCCGGCACAGCGTGTGCACAAATCGCACGCCAGCCACAAAGGCAGCCATGGCGATGTGGCCATCATCGGCGGTGAAGCCCTGTCCCTGCGCGGCATGGGCATGAGCGGGGCAGCGGTCTTGGCCGCAAGCGCCGCCTTGCATGCAGGGGCCGGGCGGGTACTCCTGAACTTGCAGGGGGATGCCTCATGCCCTGTCCCTGCCGACTTGATGCAAAGGCAATGGGGCCAGCTTGATCTCGAAAACCTCCATGTCGTAGCCGGTTGCGGTGGCGGCCAAGCCATGGACGCCCTCATGCCGGAGATCCTGACCCGCAGTCAACAATTGGTGATCGACGCCGATGGTCTGAACGCTGTGGCCACGCATGCGGCACTGCAACAGGCCTTGCGCCAGCGGGATGCCGCCCAACCCACCGTCCTCACCCCCCATCCGCTGGAAGCGGCCAGGCTACTCGGCTGCAGCACCGCTGACATCCAAAACGATCGGCTTGAAGCCGCACACCACCTGGCCAAGCGCTTTGCCTGCGTGGTGGTGCTCAAAGGCTCAGGCTCCGTCATCGCCGCACCAGGACACATTCCGTGCATCAACACCACGGGCAACGGCCGACTGGCCACCGGCGGCACAGGCGATGTTCTGGCGGGCCTGGTGGGCGCACGCATGGCCCAGGGCTTGAATGCCTTCGATGCGGCTTGCTCGGCCGTGCACCAGCATGGCCTGATGGCCAACCGCTGGCCCGATCACACCAGTCTGACTGCCAGCCAATTGGCGCAAAGCCTGAACTGACACCCCATGCAAAACGGCCATGGGCTTGCGCACATGGCCGTTGGCACAAAGCGAAAGTTCAGCGCCGCGACTTGCTGGCGCGTGGTCCTTTTTTCTTTGCCGATGGCTTTTTAGCCGCCGCTTTCTTGACCGAGGCTTTGAGTGCCTGAATCGGCGAACGGTTGCGTTCTGCATCGGCCATGCGCCGATCTGCAGCCCGATCACCTTTGGCCAGTCCATGGCGCTTCTTGCCGGGTGGCACGTCTGACGGCACCGCCACACCTTTGTCACGCATCGCGCGGGGCATCAAATCGTCGCCCGGATGAACCAGGCGGAAGTCGATCTTGCGACCATCCAAATCAACGCGACTGACTTGCACCTGCACCCGAGTGCCGATGGCGTAGCGGATACCGGTGCGCTCGCCGCGCAGCTCCTGTCGCAGCTCGTCAAAGCGGAAGTACTCACCACCCAACTCGGTGATGTGCACCAGCCCCTCGACATACAAGGCATCCAAGGTCACGAAAATGCCGAAGCTGGTCGCCGCAGAGACCACGCCGCCATATTCTTCACCCAGATGCTCGCGCATGTATTTGCACTTGAGCCAAGCTTCGACATCGCGGCTGGCTTCGTCGGCGCGGCGCTCGTTGGCGCTGCAATGCAAACCAGCGGCCTCCCAAGCCTGCTGATCGGCTGCTGACATGCGCACGCGTGGCGCATTGGCGTCCGACGCACCTTTGGCGGCCTTGTTTTTTTCAAGCCGCTTGGTCAGCTTGGCGTGCGCTTCGCCCGGTACGGGCAAATTGGGCAACTTGTACTTGCGTCCCAACAAGATCGACTTGATCACCCGGTGCACCAGCAAATCAGGGTAACGACGGATCGGGCTGGTGAAGTGGGTGTAGGCCTCGTAGGCCAAACCAAAGTGACCGCTGTTGACCGGCGTGTAGATCGCTTGCTGCATCGAGCGCAAGAGCATGGTGTGGATCTGCTGCGCGTCCGGACGGTCCTTGGTGGCCTGAGCGACTTTCTGAAACTCGCTGGTGTGCGGGTCATCGCTGATGCTCAAGCCAATCCCCATGGCCTTGAGGTAATTGCGCAAGATGTCTTTTTTCTCGGCCGTGGGGCCTTCGTGCACCCGGAACAGGCCGGGGTGCTGACCTTGCTGAATGAAGTCTGCACTGCACACGTTCGCCGCCAACATGGCTTCTTCAATCAGGCGGTGCGCTTCGTTGCGCACACGCGGTACGATTTTCTCGATGCGACCGCTTTCATCGCAGACGATCTGGGTTTCAGTGGTTTCAAAATCCACCGCACCGCGCACCGCACGCGAAGCCAGCAAGGCTTTGTACACGTCCTGCAAATTCATCAGGTCGGTCACGCGCTCCTTGCGCTTGGCCGCCTCCGGCCCACGGGTATTGGCCAAAATCGCGGCCACCTCTGTGTAGGTAAATCGCGCATGGCTGTGCATGACCGCCGGGTAAAACTGGTAGGCGTGCACCTCGCCCTTGGCGTTGACCAGCATGTCGCAGACCATGCACAAACGGTCCACATCGGGATTGAGCGAACACAAACCGTTGGACAACTTCTCGGGCAGCATCGGGATGACGCGGCGCGGGAAATACACGCTGGTGGCGCGGTCGTAGGCATCGATGTCGATGTCGCTGCCGGTTTGCACATAGTGGCTCACATCGGCAATGGCCACCAGCAACCGCCAGCCTTTGCCGCGTCCCACTTTGGCCGGCTCGCAATAGACGGCATCGTCAAAGTCGCGGGCATCTTCCCCATCGATGGTGACCAAGGGCACATCGCGCAAATCCACGCGGTCCTTGCGGTCCTGGGCCCGCACCTTGTCGGGCAAGCCTTTGGCCTGCTCCAGGCAAGCCGCCGAAAATTCATGCGGCACGCTGTATTTGCGCACCGCAATCTCGATCTCCATGCCGGGATCATCGATCTCGCCCAGCACTTCCTTGATGCGCCCCACCGGCTGACCAAACAAGGCTGGCGGCTCGGTCAACTCGACCACCACCACTTGCCCGGGCTTGGCTGTGCCTGTCGCACCTTTGTGGATCAACACATCCTGGCCGTAACGCTTGTCTTCAGGCGCCACCAGCCACAAACCGCTTTCATGCAGCAAGCGACCAATGATGGGCTGCTCGGGTCGCTCGATGATCTCCACCACACGCCCCTCGGGGCGGCCTTTGCGGTCTTGGCGCACGATGCGCACCTTGATGCGGTCCTTGTGCAGCACCGCCCGCATTTCATTGGGGGGCAAATAAATATCGGCCTGACCGTCTTCACGGATCAAGAAGCCATGACCATCGCGGTGACCTTGCACCTGGCCTTCGATTTCTTCCAGCATCCCGCTGGTTGGAGCTATTTTTTTAATATACAATCCTTGGATTCCTGAGATGCCCAGATGGCGGAATTGGTAGACGCACTAGTTTCAGGTACTAGCGCTGAGAGGCGTGGAGGTTCGAGTCCTCTTCTGGGCACCATCTTATACAAATAAGATCTTCAAAAGCCGATGACCACAAGTCATCGGCTTTTTTATTGGTGCGTTCAAGCCCCCTCGGAAATTTCGCACATTTTTCCAAACGTGCCCGGACATGCCCTCTGGATGCCCTATAATTCGAAGCTTCCTGAGATGCCCAGATGGCGGAATTGGTAG
>JBEEJQ010000033.1:0-19163 GCA_041169105.1 Pseudomonadota bacterium
CAAAAAATCTGCAGAAAATCAGCCAATTGCCGTGACAGACGAGCAAATTGAAAAAGCTGCAGAGGTTTTTCGGGTGATGTCTGCGCCGATGCGTTTGCGCATCATCAGTTGCCTGTGCAATGGTGAGAAAAATGTGGGGGAGTTGTTGAGCGAAATTGACACGACACAACCCAATATGTCCCAACACTTGAACACGCTTTATCTGTCTGGCGTGCTGGACAAGCGTCGTGAGGGTGTCCAGATTTATTACCGAATAGTTAACAACAACATCGTCAATATTTGCCGAGCTGTTTGCAAACAGACTGACCTTGAAAGTTGACCGTCAGTTTCGAGTCGGGTTTCCACTGTCGTCAATCCAGAGAGTGAACGACTAATATCAGTACATCTGGAGACACGAATGAAGCGCTTGTTTTTTTTGATGGCGGGCCTGTTGGCGTGCACCTTGACCTTGGCGCAAATCAAGGTGGTTTATCACCTGAGTGAGGGCATTCCCCAGGCGTCTCGCGCCATCGGCAATATTCGCAACCATCTCAATGCCGATCCGACCGCCAAGATAGTGGTGGTGACCCACGGATTGGGTATTGATTTCTTGCTCGATGGGGCCACCAACCAGATGGACCAACCTTTTGCTGGCAGTGTCAGCGAGCTGGTTGGCAAAGGTGTGGAGTTCCGGGTGTGCAACAACACACTCACGACCCGAAAAATTTCCGTTGACAAAGTTTTGATGGAGGCCAAAGTCGTCCCTTCGGGCGTGGCTGAAGTGGCCAAGTTGCAGGCCAAAGAAGGTTTTGTGTACCTGCGTCCCTGATCGCGTCGGGTTCTGTTCTCGTTTTTCTGAGGAGCTTCTCATGAAATTTACAAAGGCCACTGTCGCCGCCAGTTTATTGATCTTGTCAGGCTGGGCGCATGCCCAAGCACCCAGCGCCATGCAGGTCCGCAGTTGGGCGGCTGCTTGTGCCAATTGCCATGGCACCAACGGTCAGGCTCAGCCGGGCATGGAGTCATTGGCTGGCGTGAACAAGGATGACATCGTCAAGAAGATGCTGGACTTCAAGGCTGGCCGCAAGCCCGCCACGATCATGCATCAGCTGGCCAAGGGCTACAGCGATGACCAGATTCAGGCCATTGCGGCGTATTTCGCTGCGCAGAAGAAATAAGGGGTTTCGCCATGCAACGTCGTCACTTTTTACAAACCGGCTCCGCTTTGGGGGCCATGGGCTTGATCTCTGGCTGCGCCACCATGGGTGGCAAAGGCCCCAAGGTGGTCGTGATTGGCGGGGGCTATGCCGGTGCCACAGCCGCCAAATACATCCGCATGTGGTCGGACTACGGCATACAGGTCACCCTGGTCGAGCCCAATCCCACATTCATTTCTTGCCCGATTTCCAACTTGGTGATCGGTGGCAGCAAGACCCTGGCCGACATCACGACACCGTATGACAACCTGGTCAAGCGCCATGGCGTGCAGATGGTGCAAGACCGTGTCACCAGCATCGATGCGGACAAACGTGTGGTCAAGCTGGCCGGTGGCACTGAGCTGACCTATGACCGTTTGATCGTCTCTCCGGGGGTGGATTTCATGTGGGACTCTTTGCCCGGCATGACCAAGCCCGGTGCACAGGACAAGGTCTTGCACGCCTGGAAGGCGGGCGCTCAGACCCTGGCCTTGCGCAAACAACTCGAAGCCATGCCCGATGGCGGTGTGTTCGCCATGTCGATTCCTCTGGCCCCATACCGCTGCCCGCCCGGCCCCTACGAGCGTGCTTGCCAGGTGGCCGAATATTTCAGCAAGGCCAAGCCCAAGAGCAAGGTGTTGATTCTGGATGCCAACGACGATGTGACCTCCAAGGGCCCCTTGTTCAAAAAGGCTTGGGCGGAGCGTTACAAAGGCATCGTGGAATACCGCAGCAAACACCATGTGACCGATGTGGATGTGGCGACCAATACTTTGAAATTCGAGTTCAACGACGACCTCAAGGCATCTGTGTTGAACGTGATCCCCAGCATGCGTGCGGGCGACATCGCTGTCAAAGCCGGTTTGGCCACGGCCAACAAGCGTTGGTGCGATGTGGATTTCCTCACATTCGAGTCAAAAGTGGCCAAGAACGTCCATGTGCTGGGTGATGCCATTCAGATCGCGCCAGCCATGCCCAAGTCGGGCCACATGGCCAACCAGCATGGCAAAACCTGCGCGGCGGCTGTCGTGGCTTTGCTGACGGGTCAACAAGTCAACACCCAGCCGATCTACAACAACACCTGCTACAGCTTTGTCAGTTCGGAAGATGTGGTGCACGTGGCCAGCGTGCACGCCTACGATGCTGATAAAAAGACCATGTTGACCGTGCCGGGTTCGGGTGGTGTCTCCAGTGCAGCCAATGAACTGGAAGGCCGCTATGCGCTGGCTTGGGCGCGCAACATCTGGGCGGACACTTTGGCTTGATGTCTGTAATCGTGGAGGCCGCAGACGAAAGCCTGCGGCTTTTTTTTGGCATTCCATTTCAACGTCATGAACATTCGATTTCAAAAACATGCCCAAATTGCGTTGATGCTCTTGTGGGGATCACTCAGTGTGGCTGCGCATGCGCAAGCTGACGAGGCGCGCGCCAAGAAAATTGTCGGTGGCGTTTGCTTTGTATGCCACGGTGCAGAAGGCGAGTCGTCCAGCGAAGTGTTCCCTCGCTTGGCGGGCCAGCATTGGGAATACACCGCCAAGCAATTGGAAAACTTCAAATCCGGTAAGCGCAAGAGTACCGCCATGGCCGACATGGCAGCCAAGTTGACGCCAGATGAAATGGTGGCCTTGGGCAAGTTCTTTGAAAAACAAACCGTGCCAGTCGAGCCTGCCAAAGACGCCAGCTTGGCGGCTGTGGGCAAATACATTTATCACAACGGCAATAAATTCAGTGGGCTGGCCGCGTGTGCCAGCTGCCATGGCGCAGAAGCCAAAGGCACCGCAGCATTGCCGCGCCTGGCTGGACAGTATGCAGACTACATCGCTACGCAGTTGCAGCAGTTCAACAAGCGCGAGCGCACCAACGACAACGCGGTGATGCATGCGATTGTGAGCAAAATGACGCAGTTGGAAATGGTGGCTGTGGCAGAGTACCTGAGCGGTAAATGATTGGATGCTTCAGGGGGCGGTCAGGCCAGATTGCGGCATGGCCTGCGATGGTTTGACAGGGGCTGATGACCCGCCGTCCAGCCAGCGGTCGGTCAGGCCTGCGCCAAGCCACATGCCCCCTAGGCTGAGCCACGAGGTGAGCGCGAAGATGGCACCGCCGGTCACGCCAGCACCTACCGCGCAGCCGCCTGCGAGCATGGCCCCAAAACCCATCAAGATGGCACCGCCAATGTAGCGACGCATGCTGTAGCCGTCGCTGAAGCCTTCGAGTTTCCAGTCCTTGCCAATCAGCGCACCGATCAGTGAGCCCAGGAAAACGCCAGGCATCAGACCAAATTCAAAGCCGATCGGTGGCCAAGGCCATTGCACCACCCGCATCAACCACTCGGCAGAGGGGCCGCTGAAGGTCAAGCCCTGAATTTGCACCGGATCAAAAGACTCTCGCGCCACCCACTGGCTAAAGCCCCAAGCGGCGGCCACCATCAGCCCTGTGCCGACACCGCCCACCCACATCCAGAAACTGCGGTTGGGGGAGCGCCATGAAAAATACAGCGCAGCGATGAGCCACACCCCGCCCATGGCCAAGCCCGCGCTGTGGCCAAGACCCGTGATGGCCAGCAGGTCACGCGCTGCGCCACCAGGCACGGTCCACCAACTGCTGATGCTCAGGCGTAGTGGAGATAAAACGCCGGACAGTGCCGATTGCGCAGTGACGGCAAAGATCAGGCCCGACAGCAGTGCCCGTAAATTGCCATTGGCTGACAGCACCAGCAAGCGGCTGGCACAGCCGCGCGTCATGACCATGCCGACGCCAAAGGTCAAACCACCGATGAGTGCGCCAGACAAGCTGCCAGTGGATGAGATTTGGCGTGCGTTGTTGGTGTCCAGCCAGTCCATCAAGACCATGAGTTGCACGGCAATCACTGCAGAAGCAAAAGCCAATAGCCACACCGAAAGCTTGTCGCCAAAGCGGCGGTGCCAGAATTCGATCACGGCCGCACGCAAGCAAAAGCGCGAGCGCTGTGCAAAAAATCCAAACAGTCCGCCGATCACTGCGCCACCGGTGGCCAGCACCGTGGGGTTTCCGTAGGCTTCCAGCCATTGAGCCATGGGCATGGCGCACTCCAAATACATCATTGTTGAATGATGTATATCCTACGCCTGAAACGCTCCCTGGAGTTGATGGAGGTCAAGAGGCCGTTTCAGACGACCCAACCCATGCTTTGGCTCAGACGCCACGCCATGCCTGCACCGACCCAGATGCTGATGAGTGTGAGCCAGGCGGTCAGCGCGAAAATGGCGCCACCGGTCATGCCTGCACCCACGGTGCAGCCACCGGCGAGCACCGCGCCAAAGCCCATCAAAATCGCGCCCGACAGGTAGTGGCCGAGCTTGTTTTCAGTTTTGAAGCCTTCAAACCTGAATTCCCGCCCGAGCAAGCCACCGATCAATGAGCCGACAAAAGCACCGGGCAACACGCCGGTGTCAAAACCCCAGTGGGTCGCATGGGCGGTAGACAGTACACGCATCAGCCACTCGGCGGATGGCCCGCTGAAACTCAGACTTTGCACCGTCACCGGTTCAAACGATGCGCCTGCCACAGCCTGTGTGAGTCCCCAGCCCATGGCGATGGTCAGGCCAGTCACTGTTGCGCCCAGTCCCAAGGCCCAGCGACCTGCGTGGTGGCGCATGAAAAACCCCAGGCCAGCGACAAAAACCAGAGTCGAAAGAAGCAAACCACCGACCGAACCCACCCCGCTGAGGACCAGCAAATCGCGTGATGCGCCGCCGTCCACAGGCCATAACTGGCTCAATGTATTGCGCAAAGGGGCCAGCCAGCCGCCAATCGTGGCTTGAACAGTCACTGCAAACACCAGACCAGACAGCAGGGCGCGCAAGTTGCCATTGGCCGACAGCACCAACAATCGGCTGGCGCAGCCTCGGGTCAAAATCATGCCTGCCCCGAAGCACAAGCCACCCAGAACGGCCCCGGAAATACTGCCTGGCTGCGCGATGAAACGGCTGACCGAAGGTTGCAGCCAAGCCATGGCCACCAAGGCCTGCACCCCCAGCAAGCAAGCACCAAAAGCCAGGAGCCAGACGCTCAAGCGCTCACCGGCTTGACCTTGACAGCATTCCAAAACTGCCGCACGGGCACAAAATCGCGTACGTTGTGCAGCAAAACCAAACACCAAGCCGATGATCGCGCCACCCGCAGCCAGTACATTGGCATCACCCCAAGTCTCCAGCAGGCTTGCAAGATTCACATTGATCTCCAATAATTTAACATTTGCTTATATTTCGTATCGCCTATACAGCTTGGCAACATTGGCGTATTTTCCTTTTTTTCCAGCTCGATTCATGACAGAAGCCATTTTGAAACACGTCTCACACCGTCGGCAGCTCTTGGGGCTTCTGACTTTGGCCTTGGCCCAAGGTGTCGGTGCGCAGTCTGTCACGCCTGCAGTTTTGCCTGCGCCGCAATCCTTGCAGGTTGAATTGACCAAGGCTTTGCAGCAGAAACAACCCTTGATCGTCATGGTCAGCTTGGAGGGCTGTCCGTTTTGCCGCATTGCCCGCAGCAGTCATTTGGTCCCCATGCACAAGGCGGGGACACCCATCGTGCAGTTGGACATGCGCAGTTCTCAGGCGCTGTTTGATTTTCAGGGCCGTGCAACCACGCACGATCAGTTGATCAAGCAATGGCGCATTTCGATTGCGCCTACTTTGCTGTTCTTTGGCCCAGGCGGCAGGGAAGTCGCCGATCGCATGGAAGGGGCATACTTACCCGATTTCTACGGTCCCTATCTGGATGAGCGCCTCCTCAAGGGGCGGCAGGCTCTGTGATTGAGCGTCAGCGCCTTCTTTCATTTTTCACAAGCACCCATGATTCCAATTCGCATTGATTCCGCGTGGAAAGGCACATCGGATTGCCGCAGCTGTGGCATCCGCGACATGGTTTTGTTCGCAGACCTCAATGAACAAGACTTCAGTGAAATGCACACCCCCATTGATGACTTGAGTTTTGGCGCAGGTGATGTGATGTATGCAGAGGGACAGACCGCTCAGGGTTTGTTTACGCTGCGAAAAGGCACGGTCAAATTGATTCGCACCACAGTGGATGGCCGCGAGCGGATCGTCAGAGTGTTGCGTCCTGGCGATGTGATTGGGCTTGAGGCCTTGGTGACCAGTCGCTATGACAGCGAAGCGGTCGCCATGGTGGATGTCAGTGTTTGCCGGATTCCATTGTCAGTGATCAACCACCTGTCTGCCAATTCTCCGCGCCTGCACCTTCGGTTGATGCAAAAGTGGCAGCAAGCTTTGAAAGATGCCGATGATTGGTTGGCGGAATTGAATTTTGGGTCTGCGCGTCAACGCGTAGCCCGCTTGGCTTTGAAGATGCGAGAGCCTGAAGAGCCAAGATTTACCGCATTTTTTGCCCGTGACGACATGGGTTCAATGCTCGATCTCAAGTTGGAAACTGTGAGCCGTGAAATTTCCGGCCTGGTGCGAGACGGTGCCCTGAAAGCCTGTGACAAGCAGGGTCGTCGTTATGAAATTCTGAACGAAAAAATGCTGATGAACTGAATCGCTGCGTTTGCAGATCAGCGTTTTCGGGCAGTCATCCCCAGCAGTCCTGACATCCCTTTGTGGGCGGTACCTTCGTCAATCTCGGCTTCGTAGGTTCGCACATCGATGATGTCGTAATTGACAAAAGCCTCGCGCATCATGGCTTCGTCGTACATGTGATCCAGCTTGCCTGGGCCACCGGTGTTGAACTTCAGTTGTGCAGCCGTGTAGCCCTGAATGATCAATGTTCCACCGGGCTTGAGGCTTTTGTCCATCTTGGCAAACAGCGCTGTGCGATCTTGCGGGGCGGCAAATTGAAAAAAGATGCCAACGACGTTGTTATAGCAAGAGACTCGCCAGTCGAATGACTGCCAATCGCAGCAATGCCAGTTGACTGACTGCGAGCGTTGCAAGGCCAGCAGCCGTGCTTTTTGGATTGCATTCTCAGAAAAATCAAACGCATCCACCTTCAGGCCTTGTTCTGCCAGCCAGACGCCGTTGCGCCCTTCACCATCTGCCACGGCCAATGCGGAGCCTGCTTGCAGATGTGCTGCTTGGCTGCGCAAATAAGCATTGGGCGCTTGACCAAATACGTATTCATCGGTCGCAAATCGTTGGTTCCAGGTGTGCTGTGGATTGTTGAATGCCGTCATGGTGGTTTGTGCTAGCTCGCTGAATTTCAACCGTTGAAACCAGAAAATGAGTATATTCGTGAAAACTTATGGAGTTGGCGATGGACACCAAAAACCTGTTTCGATCTATGTTGTGCTTTGGCGCTTTTTGGGCGACGTTGAGCGGCCATCCTGCTTGTGCTGCAGACAACAAGGCAGTAGCTGCCGATGAAATGTCGGCCTATTTGGAATTTGTGGACTACGGTGGCGGCACCATTTTCCCTGAGCAAATTCCCAAAGCAGAGTACGCCAAGATGCTGATCATCGACACACGCGATGCGGTTCAGTTTGCCAAAGACCACATTCCTGGAGCCATCAACATCGAGTGGCGACAAGTGTTGTCGAAGTCAGCGCAAATCCCGAAAGACAAACCGGTCTTGGTCTATTGCAACACGGGCAGTTTGTCGGCACAAAGTGGTTTTGCCCTGCGTGTTGCAGGTTGGGAGAATGTCCGCATTCTGCAGGGTGGTTATGCTGAGTGGAAAGCCAAAGGCGGCATGGATGCCAACCTCAAAGCGAGCTCTTCGCCTCATCATTGAGTTCGATGGGGTTGAACATGCCGTCTTTTTTTGAATTTGGTGAATACCATGCTGCGTACCCGGTTCGGGTGATCAACGAGCGCGAGGCCAGGGCTGGCGCAGGCATTTTGTTTTTCATCGCCCTCGTCGCCTTCATGAACGCATGGTTGGTCGGCAACTATCGACCCACCCAAACCGTGGTGCTGGGATTTTTTGCTGACTTTTTCATCCGTGTGCTGGTCAACCCCCGTTTTGCGCCGAGTTTGATTCTGGGCAGGTTGGCGGTGCGCCATCAGCAGCCGGAGTATGTGGGCGCACCTCAAAAGCGATTTGCATGGGCATTGGGACTGGTCTTGGCGTCGTTCATGGGTGTGCTGGTGGTTTTCAACCATGTACGCGGTCCCATCAACATGGTGGTGTGCACCTTGTGCCTCGTGTTGTTGTTTTTTGAAGCGGCATTTGGCATTTGCCTGGGCTGCCGGCTTTATGCACTTTTCAACAAAGAAGGTGCTCAACTTTGTCCGGGTGGTGTTTGTGAAAGACATGAGCGCCAGTCCATTCAACAAGTGAGCTGGGTGCAATACGGTGCGGCGGTCATTTTTGGAATGGCCTGGGGGGCCTCAACGCATCTGCTGAACCTGATGGCACCGGCTGATGCAAGTCACGCCACTTCACAAAAATTGACCGCCACGCCATCGGTGCAAGATGAGGAGCGATGCCGTGTGCCCGAGTTCGCTAAACAGATCGGGCATGAAGAAAAGTGGAAGTTGCACAACGGCTGTTTGTGACTATCGATTGGTGAAATCCCTGAGCGTTCACGTCCGCAGAAGAGGTGGACGCCGGAGTTTTTGCGTTAAATTAGCGCCTGTTTATATTTAATCAAGGAGTTCTCATGAAACTGGTTTCTGCCTTTGTCGCTGTGTCTGCATGCTTTGCTGCTCCGGCTTTTGCCAATTTGGACCTGGCCAAGAAAAATGCCTGCATGGCTTGCCATGGCGTTGACAAAAAAGTGGTGGGCCCCGCCTACCAAGATGTTGCGAAGAAGTACGCGGGTCAAAAAGATGCAGCAGCCAATTTGGCCAAAAGCATCAAAGCCGGTGGCTCTGGCAAGTGGGGCCCTGTGCCCATGCCTGCTCAAGCTGCTCTGAGTGATGCGGATGCCAATACCTTGGCCGCCTGGATCTTGGCTGGCGCCAAGTGATGTCCATTCCAATTGCTTGCAATTGGATGAAAAATTGAAAAGCTCGACTGGTACTCGTGGCTTTATCCTTCCGCTTCCGGGGTGACCCGGAAGCGGTTTTTTTTGGGGATAGAAGGTATGAATTTTTTCAAAATTTCTTTGTTTGTGGGGTCACTGAGCGTGCTGGCCGCGACCGCGAACGCCCAGCCTGCGATTTTCAAAGATGCTGACCTCAAGTTGGGGCAAAAGCTGATGGCTGAAAACAAATGTGTCGAATGCCATGCTTCAAAAGTGCCTGGTGATGGCAGTGCCATTTACAAACCCAAGGGACGCATCAACACGGCCGGTTTGTTGCGCGGCATGGTGGAGCAGTGCAACACAGAACTCAACATGGGCATGTTTCCTGAAGAGGTCAATGCGGTGGCTGCTGTTTTGAATCGAGATCACTACAAATTTAAATAAACCTTTGCTTATATAGGGTATTTCCTATATTAGCTTTCGGCGATATCCCGGATGATTTGTATCAAACGGTATCAGTGCACGGGCAATGACGCCACGTTTGAATGCAGCAAATCTGAAGGAGATACACATGCGCAAATCTTGGACCTGGGTGAAGTGGGGCGTTTTGGCCAGTTCGGTCTGGTTGACCGGTTGCGGCACCATCAGCACGATGGGCAAGCTGGAAACAGGCGCAGCAGCAGAAGCCGGTCGCATGTGGGATCGCTGGATCGAAGGCAATGGCGACATCGCCGTGGCCACCACCTGGGAGCGCAAAGTCAAGGCTGGCGTGACCGCCAATGAAGTTGAGCAAGTGCTCAAGCAAGTGGCCACCGAGCGCAACATGAAAGACGTGGGCACCTTGCCTTTGTCCAAAGAGCTGGAAGCGCGCACAGGTCAAAAACAAAAACTGCTGACGGTGTATTCGTTCTGCACTCCCACCACCGCACGCCGCATGGTGGATTTCAGCCCGCACATGGCTGCGTATTTGCCTTGCCGAATTTCCTTGGTGGAGAAAGAAGACGGCCTGTGGATGTACACCCTCAACATGGACATGATGGTCAAGATGGGCCGCCAACTGCCTTCTCCTCTGAAAGAAGAAGCCCGCGCTGTCCGCGACACCATCTGGGAAATGATGGAGCGTGGCTCCAAGGGCGAGTTCTGATTTAAATAAATACGAGGAGACAAAACATGAAAACAACACACACATTGCGGGCAACGGTTGCTGCATCGGCCCTGCTGCTGGCCTCTTTGTCGGCCCACGCCACCAACGGCATGTTGATGGAGGGCTATGGCCCGCAGTCATTGGCCATGGGCGGCGCTGCGCAGGCTTATGACAATGGCACCGCAGGCATGATGAACAACCCTGCTACTTTGCAGTTGGCTGCCAATGGCACGAGGGCTGATCTTGCATTGGGTGTATTGGGTCCCAATGTGACGTCTATGGGTGAAAAATCCAGCGGCACATCTTACGTGATGCCCGCCTTCGGCTGGGTGCGCAAAAATGACCAGTACAGCTATGGCATTGGTGTATTCGGTCAGGGGGGGATGGGCACAGAATATGCTGCCCGCTCGATGAATGCTGCAGGTACCGATCAGCCGGTTCGTTCGGAGTTGGCTGTGGGGCGTGTGATTGCTCCTGTGAGTTACAAACTCAATGAGCGCACCAATGTGGGGGCAACGCTCGACTACACATGGGCCAGCCTGGACATGCGCATGGCCGCCCTGTTCGGTCAGATGGCCGGCATGAGTCCGATGCCCACAGGTGGCTTCGCCACCATGATGGGGGCCATTCAGCAAGGTCAGATGCCTGCACCTTCGACAGTTCGAATCGACTTTTCGGACAACAATAGTTTCACGGGTGCAGCTAAGTCCAGCGGCATCACAGGCAAGCTGGGCATGACTTTTGAGGCCAGCAAAGACCTCACATTGGGTGCCTCTTATCAAGTCAAGACCCGATTGGGCGATATGAAGACCAGCGCCACTGGCGCCAGCATGACCATGGGACAGGTGTTGACAGGGCGCATGGTGGTTCAGGATTTCCAAATGCCTTCGGTCCTGGCGGTGGGGGCTTCTTGGGCCGCAACGCCACAGCTTCAATTGGTGGCTGACCTCAAACGTATTGGTTGGTCTGCGGTGATGCAGAACTTCAAAATGACTTTTGAGTCTTCGCAAGGTCTTGGCACGATGGGCTTCACCATGCCTCAAAACTGGAAAGACCAAACGGTTGTCGCTTTGGGCGGAGCCTACCAATTGGATGATGCCTGGACTTTGCGTGCGGGCTACAACCATGCATCGAACCCCATTCCAGATGGCACAGTCAATCCTTTGTTCCCGGCAATTGTGAAAGATCACTACACCGCAGGTTTTGGCTACAAGGTCAGCAAGGCGGTCAGCGTGGATGCCTCGATTTCCCATGCGCCAACTGTGACCGTGGTCAACACATCTGGTCAGGCTCCGCTGACCATCACCCACAGCCAAACCAACTACCAAATGATGCTGAGTTACCGTTACTGAGCTGAATAGCCAGCTGATCAGGGTTTGTCCTGATCGGTTGGCGATGGCTTTGTAATTTCTGGTTCAGATACTTCATTTATCGTATATATTCGCACATCCGAATATACTGACATAGTGGTTATTGTTGGGGCATGAATGACGAAAAGATGGTGGTGTTTGAGAAGGCGGCAGCGATGTTTGCCGTGCTTTCAGCGCCCATCCGTCTTCGCATCATCAGCGAGCTTTGCCAGGGTGAACGCAATGTCGGGCAACTGCTGTGCAGCATTGATGTAGCTCAACCCAATATGTCTCAACATCTGAACATGATGTACAGGGCAGGAATTTTGGGCAAGCGACGTCAAGGGGCGCAAATGTTTTATCGGATAGCAGAAGAGACAGCGGTGGTGGCTTGTCGGGCCGTGTGCACGCAAATGGCTATCGATCTCGATGTGGAATGACAACTCAAAACAAGGAGTTTGTGTGAAAGAAGACAGCATCAACTCAGGAAGGGTGCAAAAAGCACCTGAGAACTTCCTGACCCAAAGTGGTATCAAGGAAGTTTTTTCCGAAGGCAAAAAAGGCCGCCGTGATTTCATCCGCAACGCATTTGCAGCCGCTGCTGTGGGTGCGGCTGCACCCATGGCCGTGGCTCAGGGCAATCCCGTTCCGACAGAGGGTGGAGACCCCAACATCCTGAACTTGCCTGAGCATGCGACCAATCTGGGTCAAGGCGTGGCGGTTGAAGGGTATGGCAAGCCATCCAAATTCGAATCGAACCTGCAGCGCCGACAAAGCCCAGGTTTGACGCAAACCACCCAAGCCTCGGTGTCCTTTGCGCCCTTGCAATCTTTGTTCGGCATCGTGACCCCCAGCGGATTGCATTTCGAGCGTCATCACCAAGGTTGGTGGGACATCGATCCGTCCAAGCATCGCTTCATGATCAACGGCATGGTCAAAAAGAACATGGTTTTCACCATGGACGAGATCATGCGCTTGCCTTCCGTGTCGCGTTTCCACTTCATCGAATGCGGTGCCAATACCGCCGTTGATTGGGGCAACGTGGCTGTGCCCACAGTGCAATACACCCACGGCATGCTGTCGTGCAGCGAGTTCACGGGCGTTCCCTTGATCACGCTGTTGGAGCTCGCTGGCGCCGACCTGAAAAATGGCAAGTTTGTACTGGCCGAAGGCGGTGACGGCTCGTCCATGACCCGCACCATTCCGATGAGCCTGATCACCTCGGGCGAAGTCTTGGTCGCTTACGGCCAGAACGGTGAAATGCTGCGTCCCGAAAACGGCTATCCACTGCGTTTGATCGTGCCAGGTGTCCAGGGCGTGAGTTGGGTCAAGTACCTGCGTCGCATAGAAGTGGGTGACAAGCCCTATGCAGCCAAAGACGAAGCCATTCACTACATCGATTTGCAGCCCGGTGGTTTGCACCGCCAGTACACCAACATCCAGGAAGTCAAGAGCGTGGTGACCACGCCCTCGGGCGGGCAAGTCTTGCTGGACAAGGGCTTCTACAACATCACCGGTTTGGCTTGGTCGGGCAAGGGCAAGATCCAGCGTGTGGACGTGTCCACCGATGGTGGTCGCAATTGGCGTCAGGCACGCCTGGAAACGCCAGTGCTCTCCAAGGCGCTGACGCGCTTCAACATGGATTGGGTGTGGGATGGAAAGCCCGCCATCATCCAAAGCCGTGCACAGGACGAGACAGGCCATGTGCAACCGACTTATCAGCAACTGCGCGGTGTGCGTGGCACGCGTTCGATCTATCACAACAACGCCATCCAGTCTTGGTTGGTTCAAGAAAACGGTGAGGTGAAAAATGTCCAGGTTTCGTAATGCCGTTTTGACGGCCGCCTTGCTGGCTGTGGCGGGCTTGGCTGCAGCGCAGTCGCCTAAATACCCCGGTGTGGGCCGCGCTGCGACCCCCAAAGAAGTCGCCAAGTGGGACATCGATGTGCGTCCAGACTTCAAAGGGCTGCCTGCGGGTTCTGGTTCTGTGGCCAAAGGCCAGGACGTGTGGGAAGGCAAATGCGCCCACTGCCACGGCGTGTTTGGCGAGTCTGGTGAAGTGTTCAGTCCATTGATTGGCGGTACCACCGCAGAAGACGTCAAGACGGGCCGCGTGGCGAATTTGAACCGCGCGGACTATCCAGGCCGCACCACCATCATGAAGGTGGCCACGGTCTCGACCTTGTGGGATTACATCAACCGTGCCATGCCTTGGACCAGTCCCAAGTCTTTGACGACAGAAGAAGTCTATGCCGTGACGGCGTTCTTGTTGAACCTGGGCAATGTGGTGCCAGATGACTTTGTGTTGTCGGACAAAAACATGGCGGAGGTGCAAAACCGCATGCCCAACCGCAACGGCATGACGACCAAGCACGCCATGTGGCCGGGCAATGAGTTTGGCGGTGTCAAAAAACCCGATACAGACAACAAGTTGTGCATGAAAGACTGCACACCTGAACCCAAAGTGGCGTCTTTCTTGCCCGACTTTGCGCGCAATGCACACGGCAACCTGGCGGAGCAAAACCGCTTGGTGGGTCAGCAGCATGGTGTGGACACGACCAAGCCCGAAGCCAAGGCCGGTATGCCTGTTGTTATTGCGCCTGCTGCTGCGACACCAACCAAGCCAGAAAATGCCGAGGCCAAAGCTGCCGTTGCCTTGCTCAACAAGTACAGCTGTACGGCATGCCACGGTGTGGACAAGAAAGTGGTGGGCCCAGGCTTCAATGAAGTGGCCAAAAAGCATGCCGGCAAGGTTGATTATTTGGCTGGCAAAATCAAAGCCGGTGGTTCTGGTGTTTGGGGCCCCATTCCCATGCCGCCACAGACCTTGCCTGAAGCGGACGCCAAGAAAATTGCCGAATGGATTTCAAAGGGGGCCAGCAAGTAATACGGGATACACCCGTTGCACTGCTGAACCTGTTTCAATAGCATCATTCAACTTCAAGGAGATATCAGATGCAAACCCGTCGCGAGACACTCAAGCAAAGCGCTGTAGTGGCAGGCCTTTTGGCCACGGCTGGCTTCCCCCAGTTCGCACAAGCCGCGTTCAACAAAGTGGCATTTGATGCCAAGTCCGTACAAGATGCAGCCAAAGCTGCTGGCGCTGCCAGCCTGGCTGAAAGCAAGGACGTGACCATCACCGGTCCGGACATCGCCGAAAACGGTGCTGTGGTTCCATTGGGGGCCAGTACATCGCTGGCAGGCGTCAAGCAGTTGCTGATCTTGGTCGAAAAGAACCCTGCAGCGTTGGTGGCCTTGTTCCATGTGAGCGACAGCATTGAAGCCAACTTCGCCACTCGCGCCAAGATGGGCCAATCGTCTGACGTCTATGCCGTGGCCATCATGGCTGACGGCAAAGCTTTCTTCGCCAAGAAAGAAGTCAAAGTCACTTTGGGCGGTTGCGGCGGTTAATCGCTCACTGATCCGATCCACAAATCATTGAAAAATTGGAGTAAAAAATGGCAGATCCCATGCGCATTCGTGCCCAAGCTTCTGGCGACAAAGCCACCGTCCGTGTTCTCATGAGCCACGAAATGGAATCCGGCCAGCGCAAAGACGCCGCCGGCAAGCTGGTGCCCGCCTGGTACATCCAGGAAGTCACAGCCTCTTTGAACGGCAAGCAAGTGCTGGCCGCCGAGTGGGGCCCTGCAGTGTCCAAGAACCCCTTCATGCAGTTTGCCATCAAGGGTGCCAAGGCCGGTGACAAAGTCGCTGTGACTTGGAAAGACAACAAGGGCGATACCCGCACTGACGAAGCCACCGTTTCCTGATAACGTGGGTGTGTCCAAAAGGGTGAAGGTCTGACTTCACCCTTTTTTTCGTTTTTAGAATTCATACGAGGTGACGCATGAAATACGCGACCACAATGACCTTGGCCTCCTTGCTGGCCATGTCTGCAGTTCCAGCCATGGCGCAAAAGACCGCCAGTCAAGGCATTGATGAATACCGTGCCATGTTGCAAGACGGTAACCCTGCTGAATTGTTTGAGGCCAAAGGCGAGGGCTTGTGGACGCAAAAGCGTGGCCCTAAAAATGCCAGCCTCGAAAAGTGCGATCTGGGCAAAGGCCCGGGTGTGGTCAAGGGCGCATTTGTGGAGTTGCCCCGTTACTTTGCAGACACTCAGCGCGTGCAGGATCTGGAGACCCGTTTGGTCACTTGCATGGAGACCTTGCAGGGCTTCAATGCGGCTGAAATCTACAAGACACCCTTTGGCAAGGGCGAGCAAAACAACGTGACCGCTTTGGCCACCTGGATTGCAGCAGAGTCCAAGGGCATGCGTTTCAATCTCTCTCAAGCGCATCCTCAAGAAAAAACCTTCTACGAAGTGGGCAAGCGTTTGTTTTTCCAACGCGGTGGACCGCACGATTTTTCGTGCGCTTCATGCCACGGCGAAGAGGGCAAGCGTATTCGCTTGCAAGACTTGCCCATGTTGACCAAGAACCCGGGTGATGGCATTGGTTTTGCCGCTTGGCCAGCCTACCGTGTGTCCAACGGGCAAATGTGGGGCATGCAGTTGCGTTTGAATGACTGCTACCGCCAGCAGCGTTTCCCCTATCCCGGTTTTGGCAGCGATGCCACATTGGCTTTGGCCACCTATTTGGGTGTGAATGCCAAAGGTGCTGCTTCGGTTGCTCCCGCTATCAAGCGCTAAAGAATGAAGGTGATCACCATGAAAAAGAACATCCGATTTGTGTTGTCCGGCATCGCTGCGGCCTTGTTGGTGGTGGGTTGTGCATCAGGCCCATCGGTGGCCGAACTCAATGAGTTGACCAACAAAATCGTTAAGGCATCGTTTCGCGATGAGGGCTTCGTCAAAGTTGATCGCGTGTTGAACGTCGATGAAACCAACCGCGCTTGCAGCGAGGCCGATGTGGCTGGAAAGCCACTGGACGAAAAAACGGCCAAGGCCATCGAAGAGATGAATCTGAAGGCCATCCAATGGCCTTCAGACGGCAAATTCATCGGTGACTGGAAAGAGGGCGAAAAGATCGCCCAAAGCGGTCGCGGCCTGACTTGGACCGATAAAGCGGGTGATGTGAACGGCGGCAACTGCTACAACTGCCACCAGATCAGCAAAGCGGAAATCTCTTTTGGCACGATTGGCCCCAGCCTGTACAACTACGGCAAGATCCGTGGCGTGACAGATCCCAACAGCCCCGAAAGCAAACCGATTGTGGAATACACCTGGGGCAAGATCTGGAATTCCAAAGCCTACAACGCCTGTTCCAATATGCCTCGCGCAGGCCATATGGGCATCTTGAATGAGACGCAGGTTCGGCACATCGTCGGCTTGCTGCTCGACCCCAAGTCACCTGTCAATCAGTAAGAGCTTGAAACCCGGCCTGTCCGGGTTTTTTTGCCATCAATACATCAGTGAGCGCAAATATGAATCTGACCAAACGTGAATTTATCCAAGTGATGGGCGCAGGCACCATGGCCGGCATGAGCATGGGCAAGTTTTCAGAAGCCAGCGCGGCGACGGCCGCCAATGGCCTGTACGACATCCC
Source organism: Pseudomonadota bacterium (assembly GCA_041169105.1). Classification (GTDB taxonomy): domain Bacteria; phylum Pseudomonadota; class Gammaproteobacteria; order Burkholderiales; family Burkholderiaceae_C; genus Limnohabitans_A. The sequence continues at coordinate 17,079 of JBEEJQ010000033.1, forward strand.
CAAGTTCGGCAATGTGTCCTTCCTTCACATGACCGATTGCCATGCGCAGCTCAAGCCGATTTATTTCCGCGAGCCCAGCATCAACATGGGCATTGGCTCGATGCAAGGCAATTTGCCGCATTTGGTGGGTGAGCATTTGCTCAAAGTGGCCAAGATCCGCCCTGGTTCAGCCGAAGCGCATGCACTGACGTATCTGGACTACGAGAAAGCTGCGCAACGCTACGGCAAGGTTGGCGGTTTTGCCCACTTGGCGACGCTGGTCAAGCGCATGAAGGCCAGCCGTCCAGGCGCATTGCTGCTGGACGGTGGTGACACCTGGCAAGGCTCGGGAACTTGCTTGTGGACCAATGGCCAAGACATGGTCGACGCCTGCAAGTTGCTGGGCGTAGACGTCATGACCGGCCACTGGGAATTCACGCTGGGCATGGAGCGTGTCAAAGAAATCGTCGAAAAAGACTTTGCGGGCAAGGTGGATTTTGTCGCGCAAAACGTCAAGACCAACGACTTTGGCGACCCGGTCTTCAAGCCTTATGTGATCCGCGAGATCAATGGCGTGCCTTGCGCCATCATCGGTCAGGCTTTCCCCTACACCCCGATTGCCAACCCCCGCTACATGGTGGCCGACTGGGCCTTTGGCATCCAGGATGACAACATGCAAAAGATGGTGGACGAAGCCCGCGGCAAAGGCGCACAGGTGGTCGTCGTCATCAGCCATAACGGCATGGACGTGGACTTGAAGATGGCCAGCCGCGTGAGCGGCATCGACGCCATCATGGGTGGCCACACGCACGACGGCATGCCCGTGGCCACCTTGGTGTCCAACAAGGGCGGCAAGACCATCGTCACCAATGCAGGCTCCAATGGCAAGTTCCTGGGCGTTCTCGACTTCGATGTCAAAGACAAAAAGGTCAGCGATTTCCGCTACAAGCTGTTGCCCGTGTTCTCCAACATGCTGCCTGCCGACAAAGAGATGGACGCCCTGATCACCAAGATCCGTGCGCCCTATGAAGCCAAGCTGTCCGAGAAGCTGGGCATCTCGGAAGGTTTGCTTTATCGCCGTGGCAACTTCAACGGCACGGGCGACCAGTTGCTGGTCGATGCCTTGCTCGATGTGCAGGGCGCAGAGATCGCGTTCTCGCCAGGCTTCCGTTGGGGTACTTCACTCTTGCCGGGCCAAGCCATCACGCGCGAGTGGCTGCTCGACATGACGGCCACGACTTACTCGTACGCCACCGTGACCGAGATGACCGGAGAGACCATCAAGACCGTCCTCGAAGATGTGTGCGACAACCTGTTCAACCCCGATCCTTACTACCAGCAGGGCGGTGACATGGTGCGGGTTGGCGGTTTGAGCTACAGCTGCAACCCCTTGGGCAAGATCGGTACACGCATTGGTGACATGCGCCTGAATGGTCAGCTGATTGAAGCCGGTAAAAAGTACAAGGTGGCCGGTTGGGCACCTGTGGCTGAGGAGGCGCGTACACAAGGCAACAAGCAAGTGTGGGAAGTGGTCGAGACTTGGCTCAAGACACAGCCCGGAGGTCGCATCAAGCCCCGCAAGCTCAATGCGCCCAAGATCACTGGCGGCTTGCCCAATCAGGGCTATGTGGCTTGATTGGGCTTGAGGGCGCTGGCTGCCTGAAGCGGTGCGGTCAGCGCAGCAACTGAGTTTTCAAAACAAAAAAAGGTGAGACACATGACAGATTTACAGGGTAAAGGTGCGGACAAGGCGTGGTCCTTGCTCTGGTTCAGAAGCCGTGACGATGTCACGCCCTTCATCAACGACACGGCTGTGCGCATCCGTGCGGGCATCATGCTGGCCATTCCGATCTTCATGGCCTTCACGCTGTGGGACATCGTGTTCGGTAGCCGCTGGATCGTGACGGGCGAGGTGATCAAAGACACCTTCGAGCTCGATTTCGATAACCGTATCTTGTACATGGTTGAAGCTGTGCGCAGAACCTACGACTACACCGTTCAAACCTGGTTGTTGTTCTATGCCTTGTTTGAAATGTTGGCCGGCATGAGTGTCAAAACGTCTTATCTGTCGCCCACCATCTGGCTGTCCACATTTCTGGCTCGGCG